>CAZABT010000005.1:14289-50602 GCA_964483395.1 uncultured Lachnospiraceae bacterium | reverse complement strand
GTGTTGATGCTACCTTTGCCATCACTGCTCCTGTGCTGTCCAGTTCATTTGCATAGGTACACTGGTCCTCGATTGCCAAAAGTTCCTCAAATGCTCCTCTTGTGCCCGAGCCTGACTCTCTTCCGACTACTACGATCGGCATATTTTCTCCGCCAAGATCACTCCAGTTAGTTACTTTGCCGGTATAAATGTCAATCAGATTTGCTTTTGTCAGATCTGCTACTGTATTGGCCGGATCTACTACCACTGCGATACCGTCAATTGCTACAATATTTTCAACTGCTCCGCTTGACTTCTCACTGTCCTTCAGTGCTCTGGAGGAATTACCGATATCTGCGCTTCCTGCAAGTAATGCTTCAATACCTGCGCTGGAGCCGATGAATTCTGCTGATACTGCTACGCCTGGATTTTTTGCCATAAATGCTTCTGCGAGTGCGTTTGAAAACTTCTCCATGGAGGTCGAGCCAGCCAATGTTATGCTTCCTGATAATGTAGAAGCTGCTTCCTCTGTTGCCGGTACTGCTGCATCTGCAATTGCTGTGTCCTCTGCTGCGGGAGCCTCTGTTGCTGCTGCCTGTTCAGTTGCTGTCTGGTCTGCCGCCGGTGCTGCTGCACTCTGTCCGCAGCCTGCCAGCATTCCGACTGTCATTGCCGCTGCTGCGACCAACGTTACTATTTTTCTTGCTCTGTTCTTCATCTTTTTCATTCTCCTCTTCTTTTCCGGCCTCATCTTGTGAATTCCGGTTTGTTTCCGACGAATTTCTGTCGCCGTTGTTTTCATTTACTTTACAATGAAAGAATACCATGAGATTCTAAACCCAAACACCAGATTCTTGTATTGCTTTTGTAAAATCCATGTAAAACAGTCCTATTTGGCTGCACAAAAAAGACAGGACATGTTTTTTGTCCTGCCTTACATTATTTTTACATTTCAAATAGGTATTTCTTTATGCCCTGGCGACTGTTTTACGTGCATTTTCCGGATCTGCATCCAAAATCGAAAATGCAATGTTGGTTGCATGATCTGCAACACGTTCCAAGCCGGATACGACATCCGAAAACAGCATTCCTGCCTCCGGCGTACATTCATTTTTGGTCAGTCTGTCAACATGTGCCTGCTGCAGTTCACGTTCTTTTTCATCTATGGCATCCTCTAACTGCAGAATGTCATGCAGATGCTCCTCACTGTTTGCAGAGAACATTTCTATCGAAAAACGGACAATCGTATTGACCATATCCAGCATGTCTCCAAGTTCTCTCTGCGCAACCTTGCTGAAGCCCAGATTGCCCTCCAGACGCTGACGTGCCGAATCCGCAACGTTCTCCGCATGATCTCCGATTCGCTCAATATCATTTACCACATGGAACAGCGCTCCTATGCTTTTCGCATCCTCCACAGGCAGGTTGGTCTGACTGATCTTCACCAGATAATTTGTAATCTCATGATTCAGGAAATTGATATTTTCCTCTACCTTGTAAACCTCATCAATGTCTTCCTCATCGAGTGTCACAAGTGCATTCATTGCACGATTCAGATTTTCACTGGCCAGTGACGCCATACGTTCCAGTTCCTTGGTTGCATCGATGACAGCCGTAGCCGGAGAAAAAACTGCTTTCTGTCCGATATACTTGAGCTGCAGATTGGCACGATACCCCACCTTCGTGTCCTCGCCCGGTACGATAAGATAGGTCATCTTTACAAGTGCTCCGCCAAATGGGAACAGAATGAGTACCTGGAATACCTTGAACAGCGTATGCGCATTAGCAACAAATCTTCCCGGATTATTGCCGGACAGCATATGGATAAATTCAACCACCTGATCCAAAGCAAGCTGTAATATGACAAACAGTATAATCGTTCCGAATACATTAAATAAGAAGTGAATCAATGCTGCTCTCTTTGCATCCTTCTTTCCTGCCAAAGAAGCTAAAAGCGCCGTTACGCAGGAACCTATGTTACATCCCATAATAATGAAGCAGCACATCGGAAGTGCCAGCAGTCCCTGATTGGCCATCAGCAGTACGATACTGACTGTCACAGAAGAACTCTGTATGATGGCTGTCAAAACGAATCCGACCAATACAGCCAAATAAGGGTTTTGCAAGGAAGCCAGTAATGATGTAATGGTCGGCATCTCCTTGATGCCCTCCATTGCTCCTGCCATAATAGACAAACCCATAAAAAGAACACCAAAACCCAGCAGAACCTCTCCGATCTTCTGCACGTTCAGGTGTTTTGAAAACATAACCATTAATACCCCGGCCAAAACAAATACAGGTGCCAGTTCTGATAAATTAAAGGAAACCAACTGCGATGTCACTGTTGTACCGATGTTGGCACCCATAATGACCCCGACTGCCTGATACAGACTCATGATCCCTGAATTTACAAAACTGACTACCATAACCGTACATGCCGAGGACGACTGTACGATTGCAGTAAAAACAATACCGACTATCATTCCGCTGAAGCGGTTCTTTGTAAAGAATTCCAAAACATTTCTCAGCTTCGCTCCGGCTGCTTTTTCTATGCCCTCGCTCATCATTTTCATGCCAAACAGGAAGAGGCCCAGTCCTCCTGCCAGTGATAATATGATACTAATACCCATGCGTATTCTATCTCCTTAGTGACAATTCAATCCCCAACACCCAAATTACATTTTAACGTATGGCTTGACAACTTACAAGGTATTTCTTAACTTTTTCTAAACTTTTCGGCATATTCGGCGTGCCACGTCTTTCCTGATGCAATATCCTTCTGCATCTGATGCTTCAGTGCCTCCACCGTCTCGAATCTGTGCTCCGGTCTCGAAAATGCAAGCAGCGATACCCAAATCGAATTGCCGTATACATCCTCATGAAAATCATAAATGTAAGTCTCAACACCTCTGACTGCATCTCCACTTACCGTCGGCTTACATCCGATGTTCGTGATTCCGTCATACCAGCAGCCGTTGCAGTTGACTCTTGAAAAATAGACTCCATTTTGCGGCAGAAGCTTATTGGGCTCCGGTATCTGATTGACCGTAGGCATTCCAAGTGTCCGGCCCAGCTTTCTCCCATGTACCACTTCCCCATAAATCGTATACGGCTCCATCAGCATTTCATTGGCCCTAAGAATTGAGCCGTGCTCCACCTCTTCACGAATGCGTGAGGAACTGATGATTTCACCCCGACAGCATTCCTTTTCCACAATAATTGTTTCGTATCCGTATATGGCACCATACCGTTCCAACAATGCTACGTTTCCGGCCCCCTTATGTCCGAACCTACAGTCCGGCCCGGCCACAATCGCCTTGGCATGCATAGAACCTACCAGAATTTCTTCTATAAAAGCTTCTGCTGAAATTGCTGCTGTCTTTTCATAAAAAGGAAATTCGACCAGATAATCCACATCCATACGTCGGAAAAGCTCCTGCTTTTCGATATTGGTCGTCAACACCTTTTGATTTGCCCGAAAAAAAACAGAGGTCGGCGGCGTATCAAATGTAAATACTGCACACTGCAGTCCTTTTTCCCTCTGTGCCAACAGCTTCTGCAATATCTTCGCATGCCCCTTGTGGATTCCGTCAAACTTTCCGATGGTCACCGCTGTATCCGCTTCTATTGTAAACTCTGTAGTATTTTTAATATGAATCATGATATCAGCTCCCCAAAAACATCTTGACCGGCCGATACTCCGACTGCTGCTTACAGTAAATACCGACAAAATGTCCCTGCGAATCATAAACACGCACCTGCGTGCCCTCTGCATATTCGTCTTTTCTTGTAAATTTGTTTCCGTTCAAAATCAGTCTGTCCATAGATGCCGTAACCACCAGCTTCGGATCGTTTGAAAACATATCCTCCAATGAAATGATCCGCTGCTGCAAAGCCCCTGCATCTCGCAAAGTCTCTACCTCAGCCAGCGTCAGGGAGTCTCCAATCTCAAATCTGTCCACACGTGTTCTGACCAGTTCCTTCATCACACCGCCTACGCCCATCGTCTGTCCTATATCATGACACAACGTCCTGATATAAGTTCCCTTAGAGCACGTAACCTCTATTGTAATTTCCGGCAGCCGTATATCCAGAATTTTGATTTCCTTGATTTCGACTGCTCGAGCTTTTCTTTCTACTTCAATCCCCGCACGTGCCAGTTCATACAGTTTCTTTCCATTGACCTTAAGTGCGGAGTACATCGGGGGAATCTGTTGATACTCCCCCACATAGCCCATGATTGCATCAATTGCAGCATCTTGAGTTATGTTAACCATATCTTTATCCTGAGCCTGTGTCAGAACCGTGCCCGTCATATCCTGTGTATCTGTTGTCCTGCCCAGCAGCAGTATCGCACGATAGGTTTTATCATGATCCGTCAGCATATCACACAGCTTGGTCGCCTTTCCAAGACACACAGGCAATACACCTGTTGCATCTGGATCAAGCGTCCCTGTATGGCCGATTTTCTTCTGATGCAAAATGCCGCGCAGCTTTGCAACAACATCATGAGAAGTATATCCTTTTTCTTTATATATATTCAGAATTCCGTCCATCACTTCTCCGTTTCCGTAGTTCTATTCCTGCATCTGCCTTTCAATCTGCGCTGACAGATTGTTGACTACATCATGAAATGTTCCGTTCATGGTACAGCCCGCTGCTCTGATATGTCCGCCGCCTCCGAATACCGCTGCCACCTTGGCAACATCTACGATACGGTTGGAGCGCATGCTGACCTTGAACTCCTGAAATCCGGTCTCGTGAAGAAAAATAGCACATTCCACTCCTCTTGTAATTCTAAGCTGATTTACAATTCCCTCAAGCGACCTTGGCAGTGCATTATAAAAATCCATTGTCTTCCGATCCACCATGCTGACAATACACTTTCCGTCCATGATCAGGAAACTCTCCAGCAGTGCACGGCCTAATATTTGATTTGCTATATAGGATTTCTGATAAAAGGTTCTGTCAATAATTCCGCTCCGGTCAAAATCAAAGGAAGCCAGCACACTGACTGCCTGAAAGGTCTTCGGTGATGTGCTCTCATACTGGAATACACCCGTATCATGCACAATACCCAAAAAAATGGATTCTGCCATATGCACATCCAATTCTTCCCGATCAATCAGATCGAAAATCAACTCACATGTGGAGCTCGCTGTGGGAACAATATCATTCACATCACAAAATCCTGTATTGCTGATATGATGGTCTATACAGATTGTTTTTCCCGCACTCTCATAATATTTTGCGGCATCACCGAGTCTGTCCTCATCACCGCAGTCCAGTGCAAGGAACACATCGTATACTTTTTCCTTATCATACGCACTGTTGATATATTCATAGCCCTTTAAAAAGGAAAATACCTCCGAAGGCTGTTCCAGATACAGATCTACCTGAGCCTCCGGCATAATTTTTTTTACATATTGGTACATGGCAGTATTTGCACCGATGCAGTCACCATCCGGACGAATATGCCCCGATATGGCAATGCTCGCTGCTCCTGCCAGTTCTTGCTTTAAATTCATCATTTATACTTCACCTTTACTCACTTCGTCAATTAATTTTGACATGTTGATACCATATTCAAGTGAGGTGTCCAAAATAAAGTGGATTTCCGGAGTATTGCGCAGATTTAATGTCTGCGCAAGCTTCTTCCGGATAAAGCCCACTGCACTCTCAAGCCCCGCTATCGTAGCCTGCTGAGCCGCACTGTCCCCCAATGCACTGATCCATGCCTTGCAGGTTTTAAGATCAGTTGCCACCTCAACCGCCGTTACCGAAGTCACGGGGCTGATGCGCGGGTCCTTGATCTCGCTGCGGATGATATCCGCCAGCACTCTTTGAACCTCACCATTGATTCTGGTATTTTTAATACTGTTTTTTCTCATGATCATTTACCTCGGCACTTCTACCATAGTATAAGCTTCTACCTGATCCAGTTCCTGAAGGTCATTAAAGCCTTCAAATACAAGACCGCACTCAAAGCCTGTTTTCACTTCCTTGACATCATCCTTGAATCTCTTGAGTGATGCAAGTGCACCCTCAAAGATTTGTTCGCCCTCTCTCGTGATTCTGACAGAGCAGCCTCTCTGGAAAATACCATCCAGCACATAGGAGCCTGCAATATTACCGACACCGGATGCCTTAAAGATCTGTCTGATTTCCGCATGACCGAGCACCTTCTCCTCAAATACAGGATCCAGCATACCCTTCATGGCTGCTTCTACATCCTCAATTGCCTTGTAAATGACATTATACAGTCTGACATCAACACCCTCGGTCTCTGCCGTTGCTTTTGCCGTTGCATCAGGTCTGACATTAAATCCGATGATAATCGCATTGGATGCGGATGCAAGGATAACATCCGACTCATTGATTGCACCTACGCCTCCATGGATGACCTTGACAACCACTTCCTCATTGGTCAGCTTCAGAAGACTTTCCTTCACGGCCTCAACCGAGCCTTGTACATCTGCCTTGATGATGATGCTGAGTTCCTTCAGATTACCTGCCTGGATCTGTGTAAACAGATCATCCAGTGACAGCATCTTGGCTTTTGTATCATCCAGCAGCTTCACACGGTTCTGTGATATAAACGTCGCTGCAAAGTTTCTTGCTTCCTTGTCATTCTCAGGAGCCACAAAAATATCTCCCGCTGCCGGAACATCACCCAGACCCAATATCTCTACCGGAGTAGAAGGTCCAGCTTCCTTAACGCGCTTACCCTTATCATCAATCATCGCCCTGACCTTACCATGACAGCTGCCTGCCGCGATAAAGTCTCCGACCTTCAGTGTGCCCTTCTGAACAAGTACCGTGGCCACAGGCCCGCGTCCCTTATCCAGCTCTGCCTCAATGACAAGTCCTCTTGCTTTTCTCTTAGCATCCGCCTTCAGTTCAAGAATATCCGCTGTCAGCAGAATCATTTCCAATAACTGCTCGATTCCCTCACCTGATTTAGCAGATACCGGAGCAAATACTGTACTTCCGCCCCAATCCTCCGGGATCAGTTCATATTCTGCCAGTTCCTGCTTCACTCTGTCTATGTTTGCACTCGGCTTATCAATCTTATTCACTGCAACAATGATTTCAATGCCTGCTGCCTTTGCATGATTGATTGCCTCTATGGTCTGCGGCATCACACCATCATCTGCAGCAACCACCAGAATTGCGATATCTGTTGCATTGGCACCACGCATACGCATAGCTGTAAATGCCTCATGTCCCGGTGTATCCAAAAACGTAATCTTCTGTCCGTTGATGGTTACAACATAGGCACCAATGTGCTGTGTAATACCACCGGCTTCCCGATCTGTTACGTTAGTCTTTCTGATTGCATCCAAGAGTGAAGTCTTACCATGATCAACATGACCCATAACACAGATTACAGGTGGTCTCGGAGTCATATTGCTTGTATCCTCTTCCTCCTCCTTCAGCAGTTCCTCAATGACATCTACAACAACTTCCTTCTCACAGAGCACTTCAAATTCCATGGCAATTTCTTCTGCCACTTCATAAGTAACCTCCTGATTCACGGTAACGATCGTACCCTTCAAAAACAGTTTTTTCACGATAACAGATGGCTGCAGTTTCATTTTCTCAGCCAGTTCTTTGATGGTCAAAGATTCAGGAAGCGTAATAACCTTGATCTTCTCTTCTTCTTTCATCATCTGCTTTTCCTGCGGTCTCTCAAGCTGCTTGATTCCCTTAACAGGCTTGCCGCCTCTGAAACCATCGGCGTCTGTATAGTTCATATCTTTACGTTTCTTATCTTGATTCTGTCTACGCTTTTCCTGCTCAGCGCTATGCTTCTCCTGCTCCTTAGCCGTTACCTTTGCTGAAGAATCAAATCCACCGCCTGCGCTCGGACGTCCGCCGCCTTGTCCCGGTCTGCCGCCGTAATTGCTACCGCCCTGTCCCGGTCTGCCGCCATAATTTCCGCCGCCCTGTCCCGGTCTGCCGCCGTAGTTTCCACCGCTCTGTCCCGGTCTGCCGCCTTGGTAAGTTCCGCCGCCATTTGGTCGGTTGCCTTGATAATTGCCACCGCCATTCGGTCTGTTACCTTGATAATTGCTGCCGCCATTCGGTCTGTTACCCTGATAATTATTTCCCTGATAGCCACCACCTGCCGGTCGGTTGCCCTGATAATTATTTCCCTGATAGCCACTGCCTGCCGGTCTGCTGCCCTGATAATTATTTCCCTGATAGCCACTGCCTGCCGGTCTGCTGCCTTGATAATTGTTACCCTGATAATTGCTGCCCGCCGGTCTGCTTCCCTGACGATTATTATCCTGATAGCTGCCCTGTCTTACTCCGCTCTGGCTTCCTTGACGGCCTTCACTTCTCCCAGCACTGCCATTGCTATTACTATAATTTCTAGTATTACTATAATTATTTTGTACGTTCTGTTTGCTGTTTTGACTAGTTTCTTCGACTTGGCTGCTAATGTTTGTGTTTGTGTTCGTGTTTTTATTTTGATCAGCTCCTGTTCTCTGTTCTGTTTCGGGCTTATCAATCACCCCAAAATTCTCATAGCCCGCAGCATGCTCCGGTCTGACAGATGTCGTAATTCTTTCGCTTGCTGACGGTCTTCCTGAATTCATACCCAGCCTATTCTGATTGTTTGGGCGGCTCTGTCCTGCGTTATTCTGAGGTCTTTGCTGCGGCTGACCTCCCGGCACACGAGAGTTATGAGGATTGCTTACGAAGATAATATTAGACTTCTTTTTCTTGGCAGGAGCTGTTTCTTTCTGTGTCTCTGCTGTGCTCTCCTTTGCCGAAGCTGTTTTCTTCTGATCTGCTCCCGGCTCCTTCGTCTCCTCCGGCTTTTGGGCTGCCGCCTTTGCAGGGGTCTTCACTGCCGCTTCACCCTTTTCCTCTGCGGCTTCCGGTTTCTTTGCTGTCTTCTTGGCACCAAACGCCTTTCTGACCAGTTCGATCTGCTCTTCATCCAGATTGGACTGCGGTGATTTGCCCTCAATTCCCTTCTCTGCAAGAACAGCAGAAATTTCCTTACTTGTCTTATCTATTTCTTTTGCTAACTCATGTACTTTCATTTTCGTCATTTATTTACCTCCGTATTTGTTTCTTCCAAATGCTTTAGGATCGTCTTTGCAAATCCCTCATTTGTGACTGCAAGAGACGCTCTCATTTCGTTCCCGATTGCATGCCCGAGTTCCTCTTTATTTCCATATTCACAGATTTGTACCCGGTAGAATTCACACATGTTGCGGAACATCTTCTTCGTATTATCCGAAGCATCCACTGCCACTATGACGAGCCATGCCTTACCGTCCTTAATGGTTCTCTCTGTCATAAATTCCCCGCTTGCTACCTCCCCCGCCCGTTTGGCAAGGCCAAGCATCTGTAGTACCTTATTCTGTTTCATGCTGATCAAACTCCTTCATCAGGCTTGCAATGACTGCATCTGGAATACTCGTTTTCAAGGAGCGTTCCAAGCCCTTATGTTTCAATGCTTTGTCCAAGCAATCCCGGTTGGCACACACATAGGCACCTCTGCCGTTTTTCTTGCCCGTGGTGTCCAGTATGATCTCATCCTCAGCAGTCTTGATCACACGTATCATTTCCCTTTTGTTTCCCATTTGATTGCAGCCTACGCATTGTCTCAGGGGGATTTTCTTTGCCATATTGATTGCCCCTTTCGTCAGATGATTCTGTTACTCCTCCGGTGCAGCTTCCGCTTCCGGCTCCTCATCTATATATTCTTCTGCACCTTCTGTAGACTCCTCGGTGCCTTCCTCATACTCTTCTGCGCCTTCTTCATAATCCTCATCATACTCTTCTTCATCATAATAATCTTCCAGTCTGAAGCCCGGTGCATCCTTCGCCTGTGTCTCACTCTTAATATCAATCTTGAAGCCTGTCAGACGAGCTGCCAGTCTTGCATTCTGACCTTCCTTACCAATTGCAAGCGACAACTGATAATCAGGTACAACAACCTTGGCCGTCTTCTCATCGCCATCCGCGATAACAAACACCACCTTAGCAGGTGAGAGCGCATTTTCAATCAAAATTCCGGGGTTTTCATCCCAGTTGATGATATCGATCTTTTCACCACGCAATTCATCTACGATTGTATTAACACGTGAACCGTTCATACCAACGCAGGCTCCCACAGCATCTACCTCAGGATTATTGGACCATACGGCAATTTTGGTTCTGCTGCCGGCCTCTCTGGCAATGCTCTTGATCTCAACGGTTCCATCCTTAACCTCTGTCACTTCGGATTCAAACAATCTCTTGACAAGCTCCGGATGTGTTCTGCTGACCAAAATCTTCGGTCCCTTGGTCGTATCCTTAACCTCCAGAATATATACCTTGATTCTTTCGGTTGGTTTCAATACCTCTGTTTTTACCTGCTCATTTTCAGCAAGCAGTGCATCCACCTTACCGAGATTGATGCTGATGTTCTTACCGACATTTCTCTGAACGATGCCTGTCACAACATCCTTCTCCTTGCCATAATACTGATTGTACAGTACAGAGCGTTCTTCCTCACGAATCTTCTGCAGAATGACATTTTTGGCATTCTGTGTTGCAATACGTCCGAATTCCTTGCTTTTCACCTCGATCGGGATGATTTCTCCTGCCTTCACCTTCGGGTCAATCAGCTTCGCATCAGCCAGACTGATTTCCATCACCGGATCTTCTACTTCCTTTACAACTGTTTTGTCTGCGTATACCATGAAATCACATGTGTCACGATTGATCTCGACCCTGACATTGTCGGATTTTCCGAAATGGTTCTTGCATGCAGTGATCAGAGAATTCTCGATTGCATCAAAAAGTGTCTCCTTGCTGATGTCTTTTTCCTTTTCCAAAATATCCAGTGCTTCCATTAATTCCTTGTTCATTTTTCCTTTTCCCTCCTAAAGTTCCAATGCGAGTCTGATCAATGCTATGTCTGACTTCGCAAATGTGGTCTCTTCTTCATTGATCATGATTGTAACTGTATCTTTATCGTAGGCTTTTAAGGCACCTACAAATTCCTTTTCATGGTTGATCGCCTGATAAGTTCTGATCTCTACATCCTTACCGATGCTTCTCTCATAATCCTTGGACTTTTTGAGTGGTCTGCCTAGTCCCGGAGAACTGACCTCCATAATATAAGCCTCCGGAATAAAATCCTCTCGGTCAAGTGCATCTGATAATGCACGGCTGACTGTTTCACAGTCATCAATCGTGATACCGCCGGGCTTATCAATATATGCTCGCAGGTACCAGTTTGAGCCTTCCTTGACATACTCGACATCCACAAGCTCAAAGCTGTGTGCTTCCATAATCGGCATTAACAGCTGCTCTGTCCTTGCTTCATAGTCTTCTCTTTTTGACAATCGCTTTCTCTCCTCTCATATATAAAGGTCCTATACAAAATTGAAAGAGTGGACTGCTGCCCACTCTTATCTTCGTAATACCTTATTAACTTATAACATGATAACACTTATTTCAGACAAATGCAAGGGGTATGCAAAACTTTTATGCTTTTACGCTTTTTGAAATTTCCATTTTTTTGTTTTTGCTTTTGTTTTTGCTTTTGCTCTTGTTTTTGCTTTTGCTCTTGCTTTTGCTTTTGATCTTGCTTTTGCTTTTGCTCTTGCTTTTGCTCTTGCTCTTGCTCTTGCTTTTGCTCTTGCTCTTGCTCTTGCTTTTGCTTGTTTGTAGTCTCATTATTCCCTCTTCAAAACACGGAAATGCTTGTTTGGGCTGGTAAATCGACTACACTATTCCACCCTTAAAGCGCAAAAGCGCTTATAAGGAGGGACAAATTGGCCTCCACATTCCCCCTAAAGCACAAAAAGACTTGTTAGGAGAGGGGATTCGACCACCGCTCTCCCCCCGCAAAGCACAAAAGGGCTTGTTAGGAGGGGGGATTCGGCCACTACATTCCCCCCTAATGCACAAAATGGCTTGTTAGGAGGGGGGATTCGGCCACTACATTCCCCCCCCTAATGCACAAAAAGGCTTGTTAGGAGGGGGGATTCGGCCACTGCTCTCCCCCCGCAAAGCACAAAAGGGCTTGTTAGGAGGGGGGATTCGACCACCGCTCTCCCTCCCCAAAGCACAAAATGGCTTGTTAGGAGGGGGGATTCGGTCAGAACACTCCCCCCTGAAGCACAGGATAGCTTGTTAAGAGGGGTAATCCGGTCAGAACGTCCCCACCTGAAGTCCAATATAACTTGTTAAGAGAGGTGATTCGACCAGCACACTCCCCCTGAAGCACAAAAACAGCTTGTTAGAAGGAGTAAATCGACTGTGTCACTCCCTACTAAAGTGCAAAAACGCTTGCTTAGGAGAAATCATTTTTTCCAAAATGTATTTCTTTTTCTGCTTGATTTCATTGTTCTGCTTGATTTCACTGTTCACTGCCGAATCCCAAATGGGCTTGTATCCAAAAAATCAGAACACTCTTCTGGCCTTTGGAAATATTCTGACCTTTGAAAGTGTTCTGATTTCTGCCGTATGTATTTTATTCTTCAATGATTTTAACTACTCCCGGCTTCCACTTTCCCTGCATATAGAAAATAACAGACAGTACAGTTGCCGCACTCCATCCTACTGGCCATGACAGCCAGATTCCGGTCGTCCCAAAGAAATGTGCGAACAAATAGGACAGAACCACTCTGAGAATCAGGTCGGTAAAGGTCGTGATCATGAACTGCCGCATCACGCCTGCTCCCCGCAACACCCCGTCTGCCATCAGTTTGACCGCTACTACAAAAAAAAAAGGGGATACGATTCGCAAAAAAATAATTCCCGTGTCCAATGCCGTTGTACTCTCCTGTGTCATAAAAAGCCGAATCATCGCTTCTCCTGCAAAGAAAAATGCCAGAAAAAACGGAATTGCCACACACATGGCTAATTTGATTCCGGCTCTGTAGCCCTTCTTCACTCGTTCCGTCAACCCCGCCCCGACATTTTGGGCTGTGAAGCTGGATAAGCCATTGGCCAATGTTGCAAAAGAAGTAATCGTGAACGTATTCAGCTTGATTGCTGCAGAATATCCTGCAATAACAGATGAACCATAACCGTTAATCAGGCTTTGAATAAAAATATTGCCAACTGAAACAAAGCTTTGTTGCAGGATGCTTGGAACTGCAATCCTGCAAATCATCTTGAACATTTTTCCGGAAAATAGTTCTATTTTTTCATCTGTCTCGTCTTCTGTCTGCACAGACCTCATTCTGTTCCAAAGTGCAAGCAGTGCTAAAACACATGCAATTCCCTGTGCTATGAAGGTTGCCCATGCAACGCCGGCAACACCCCAATGAAAGCCTGCTACAAACAACAGATCAAGTACGACATTACCCAGGGAGGAACCAATTAGAAACCAAAGCGGTGTTTTGGAATCTCCCAGGGAGGTAAATATACCTGTTGCAATATTATATAGAAACAAAAATACGAAACCGCCAATATAAATGCTCAGATAAAGCGCACCGTCTGCCATAATATTATCAGGCGTGTGAATTGCATGCATCATAGAGACACTTGTAAACAGACCAACAACGGTCAGAAACGCGGAGAGTGCCAAAGAGGCAATCATCGTCGTCGATACTGCCGTCTTCATCTCTCGATATTTTCCGGCACCAAACAGTTGCGAAATGATAACTGCACAACCGATGTTGGAGCCTACCGCAATTGCCATGAAGATCATCGTGATCGGATAGGATGCCCCAACAGCCGCCAAAGCGTCCTCCCCTGCAAATTTACCGGCTATGACGCTGTCTGCAATATTATACAATTGTTGGAAGATCACACTGATGAACATAGGAACAGAAAACTTCCACAGTACCTTCTCCGGTTGACCTTCTGTTAAATTGTGATTCATTTCTTATCATCTCACATACATTATCATTTTATAATTTTTCTAAATTTCATCTTGATTTCTGCAAGTCTCGTCTCGAATCTCATGTTCCCTGACAAGCACTGCATTACTCCTCAACATGCCTGAAACCGTCCTTCAGTGTAGTCCCGCGGTTCGTCCAATACTCAATGTTCTCGCCAAAATTAGTTGCTGGAAACGCATAGTACCACGATTGTCCGCCTGCTTCTTCCGGATAATAAATCGTGATTCCGTTCAAATCCTCCGAAAGCATTGCCGGATTTAGATAATCCTTCTGTTTCAGCAAGTAAGACAGGTCACTCTTCTGACCCCATACAAAAAAGAAATCTTCCTTTATCATTCGATAGGCTGGTATCAAAATGAGGATACCTACCAATGCCGCACATCCCAAGGAAAAAATCTTGGAAAAGAGTTTCTGTTCCTGCAAGAGATCAAGCCAACTGCCTAGAAAAAGTAATGGCAGTGTCAGCACGAAAGCATAGCCATAGCGATGCAGCGGCGAAGTAAAAAGCCATGACAGAAAACTAATCAGCACAACTGCCTTTAAAAACAAAAAAGCACCGTAACGCACATGAAACCCATTGTGATTTGATTGCATCCTGTCAGCCCCGAATCCCTTTTTCCCTATACACTGAATGATGTGCCATAGTATCTGCAGCACCTCAACCCCGATTGCAGCAAAGGCTGTGAGGGAAAACCAACGTTCCACTGATTTCTGACCACTCCACCAGGTCGGAAACCATTCTACAATGCTCTGATCAATTGCCGCCCTATCGTAAAGATAACGTGCATAAACCTTCACATCCATCGCATCTCCGATGACCGTCTCCTTTGGCAGCTTCCAATCCACAGAAAACAAGTCAATTGCTTCAAACGGATAAATCAGCCAGCCTGAAATGAAGAAATTTCTAATAAAATAGGGCGCCGCCACCAAAATCCCAAGACCAAGGCAAATACCGATTTCCCGCCATTTCTTTTCCCGAATCAGTCGATAGGCTGGATAGAGAACAAGCAAAGCCATGCATGCCGCCGTCAGCTTGAGCGACACAAGAAATGCCGCAATGATACAGAAAAAAGCATACGGTGCAACTTCTGACTCTCCGTCTTCAATCAGTTCTGCCCACCCTGTCACAATCCACATGACAAAATAAACTGTAATATAGTCAGTTGCCGGCGATACGATTTCTGAGGCAATGATCATTGTATATAAGATTGGTGCCAGTCGACATATATTGCTCGTTATGTGCCGCCATCCACGATGTCTTATAATTCCCGACAAAGAAGCGCAACACAAAACCACTGCAATCAATCCATGTACCGCATGCATGGATTGCCCAAACACATCCTTCATGCTGTATAATGCTGCAAGACAAAAATAAGAACTGTTATATCCGAACCGTTCATGCACGTTGGCGATTCCCTTAATAACGCCGTAATCTTCTGCCAAGCGAATGCTCTGTGCATGGTACAGACCACTGTCATAGACAAAATTGCTGCCAGCGCAAAAATAGGCAATCAGAAGTAGAATAGCTCCGCAAAAAAACAAAAAGATTTTATTCTGCTTCGCCAGCTGTTCCCGCAGCGTCTCTATAAAAGCCCTTCTGTCAAATACCAAAATTGCTGCACAGGCAAAAATCAACACTATGTTGGCTGCCAATGACACCCCGCAAAACACGCTGAAATATCCTGCGTACACCGTTGCCGCTGCAAGTCCCGTCATGAGACAGCCCGAAACACTGCTGTTTTTTTCGTAATGCATAATACTCTGAAATCTCCTCAGCAGAAATGAACCAAGGATATAGGCTGAGATACCAATATAGAGCCAATTGATGAGAATATATACCATACTTTTCTCCCTTATCAGAAATACAGCCCTATTAGCACATGAAACAAAAAACACACTAAACATAATCGTTTAATGCGTCTTTCAGGGTTGGGCTGTTCAATAACAGTCAGTAGCCCGTACGGGAATCGAACCCATGTTTCCGCCGTGAGAGGGCGGCGTCTTAACCGCTTGACCAACGAGCCGTCTACTATCTATACTGAAACAGTACTTGCTTATTCTAACTTATTTGTTTCAACTTTGCAAGCCCTAATTTTATTTTTTTGTTCATTCGTTTTGTTCATTCTTTTTGTCCATTTCATTCCTTCCGTGACAATGCCGGCTTTTCATAAAATTTCATGACATATGGCTGTTTCCTCTGATAGGATTTCCACTTTTCTTGTTCGATTCCGTCTGAATCAACCCCATTAGGATCTCCTGTCTTAATAAAATTGCACCAGTAATTGCACATCTGTCTGGACAGATCATAATGCTTTCCCACAAAGGGGCGCGAACATTTGGCCAGTGTTTCAAAGAAGAACCACAAATCAGAAGAATGAAAGGCTCCCGGCTGATCTTCTCCCGGTATTGCAGTTCCAAATTCATATACATAACTCGGCGAAGAATAATGACTTTCCTCTTTCAGACTGCATAACGAAAGGCTTCCAACCTCTGTGGCACTGACTGCTCCATGATACTTCGATGATTCCGGTAGCGGGAACTCATGATTGGTCCACCCCAAAAGTAAGGGTACATCCAGAAATCGATTTTGCCTAATCATTTCCTGATAAGAGCCAGTCTGATACTTGCCATCTATCACCGTTCCCCAAAAACGGTTAAACTGATCATTTTTATCACGTATCATTTCTGCTGGAAGTTCTCGTGCTTCTGCAACCGACTTAACACCCAAAAGCGCAAAAAATTCTATACTCTGCTGCATGGCCGCTTCCTTGGAAATTCCATAAATTTTCTGATACGGTGCACAAAATAAACCACTTGCAATAATGGCTCTTTGAATACATTTCCGGTTATCCGGACAGTTCAACTGAGTTATCACACTGCCACCGCCCGCAGACTGTCCGCCAACAGTAATCTGGTCTGGATCCCCTCCAAATGCTCTAATGTTTCTCTTGGTCCATTGTAGTGCAAACTGTTGATCCAGATTTCCAAAATTACAGCCGGCTGATGTATCCTCTTCTGCAAGTGCCGGATGTGTCAGAAAGCCAAATACATTTAATCTGTAATTGACTGTTACAACAACAATTCCTCTTCTGGCAATCCTCTCAGCATCAAATTCCATTTCCGCGCAGTTTCCCCACTGCAGTGCACCGCCAAAAAACCATACATAGACCGGCAGACAGTCTGTTGTTTGCTTTGCCGGAGTCCACACATTCAAATAGAGACAATCCTCACTCATCGGAATCTGCGGATCAACATTCCATTCCTTTGTATAGATATTGTCTTGATCTATTCCTGGAACACTTTGCATGGAAATCGGGGCAAATTCCAGACAGTCACGCATCCCCTGCCAGTCCGCACAGGGCTGAGGCGCCCGCCACCTCAATTGTCCGATTGGCGGTGCTGCAAAAGGAATTCCCTTATAGGATATGATTCTGGGGTCGGCTGCCGCAATTCCCCTGACCGTTCCGTTTTCCGTCTTTACCGTTTTTAGCATCTCTTTTCGCTCCGTCACTGTATTTCTATATCAACCCTTCACTGCACCAGCCACCAGACTGTTCTGTACCTGATCGCTTAACAGCAGATAAATAATGACTGTTGGAATCGTTGCTATCATCAAACCCGCTCCGATTTCTCCCCATTTGGTCGTATAGGCACCAACCATCGACATAATACCAACCGTCAATGTTTTATAATCCTGTTTATTGATAAAGGTCACCGCAAACATCAGCTCATTCCATGCAGAAATAAAGGTGAAAATACTGACAGTCGCAATTGCCGGACGAATCAGCGGAAACATGATTCTAATAAAAATCTGATAAATGCCACACCCGTCAATGGCTGCTGCCTCCTCCATCTCTCTTGGCAGAGCCTCAAAAAAACTGGTAAACAGATATACCGCCATAGGAAGTCCAAATGCCACATAAGGAATAATCAATGCCCAATATGTATTTAACAGATGAATCTTGCTCAGCACAATAAACAGTGGAAGCAGTGCCGCATGAATTGGCACCATCAGCCCAAGAAGAATGATTTTCATCACTGCTTCCCGTCCTTTCCAAACCATACGCTGAATCGCATATGCCGACGTTGCCGCGAGCAGCAGTGTAATAAAAATGGTCAACGCTGTCACAAACACACTATTCAGAAAATATTTCATTACATTGGCTTCAAAAAATGCAGTATTATAGTTCTCAAATCTCCAGTTTTGTGGAAGTCCCGCAATGTTACCTCCAAATATTTCATTATTGTCCTTCAGTGAAAAGCCAAGCAGCCAAAATAATGGATAAATCTGAACCAATGCAAACAGAAGAAGTAAAGCGTGTACAATGACATCTCCTATTTTTTTTCCTCTTTGCCTTATCATAATTTTCCCTCCTTGCTTCTAAAAAACAGTCTTAGGATAAAAGTCAGCAACAGACATTCTAAAATGATAAAAATAGAGATTGCACTGCCATATCCATAATGGAAGGAATCAAATATCGTCTTATACATGTAGATTGTCGGTACCTCCGTTGAATAGAAAGGTCCCCCCGCGGTCAGGACGTAAATCAAATCAAATATCTTCAATGCCCCAATCAGCGATAAAGTAACACATACCTCCAAAATCGGCTTCAAGAGAGGTAGTGTGATTTTAAGTGCCACTTGAAGCTTACTCGCACCGTCTATCCGTGCGGCTTCATTGATATCTGGAGAAATTGATTTGATACCGGCATACATAATCAACATATGATAGCCGACATACTGCCACAGATTTGGAATAAACGTGGACAACAATGCCGTATGCTCTTGTCCGAGCCAGTCCTGCTGCAAGGCTTCAAGATTCAGAGAACCCAACAAGGTATTCAGCAAGCCATAATCCCCATTGTATATTTTCTGCCATAGCTGTCCGATAACAACACTCGAAATAATAACAGGAATAAAGTATGTCGTACGATAAAATTTTTCACCATGTGTCATATTGGCTACTACAATTGCCAGCAGCAGAGAAAATGGCAACTGCAGGAATAATGAAAATGCCGCATATAAGAGTGAATTCTTGACAGAATTGATGAATCGCGTGTCATGAATTAAATCCTGATAATTTTGAAATCCGACAAAAAGACCTTTACCCAGCCCATCCCAGTCAAGAAGGCTGTTGTAAAAAGACATGAAAATTGGAATTACAATCATCACTGTCATTACAAGCAGCGTCGGAAATAAAAATGTAAAGATTGCTTTCTTGTTCGATAATATATTTTTCATTTTCTGCTCCTGATTCAAAAGAGCTGCCGCTTACAGCAGCAGCTCCATATGGATCTTGCTTGATTTATTTGGTATAAAATTCTGACGGTTTTAACTTAGACATGGACTCTGCAAATTGCTCCGGAGTAATCTTTAATGCCATCAGCTGTGCTACAAGATCCTTATAAGTCTCTGAATCTTCTGCTGATAAGATATTATCCCACCATGAGATATAAGATGTTCCTGTCTCCATCAGTGCTGCTGACTCTGTATCAAGAGGGGTCAGTCCTGATGTATCAACCCCTGTTGTATCCCAGCATGGAAGGCCTGCGCCCTGCTGATATCCAACCTTGCCAATCTTCTCGCTTAAATATTCCAGATACTCTACGGCTTCCTTAGGATGCTTACAATTTGCATTGACATAGTAGCCATCTGAACTGCCGCCTGAGAATTCAGAAATACTGCCTGCATCACCTGTAATAACAGGGAATGCAACACATGTAACCTTGCCCTTGCTTACTGCTGCATCATCCTGAATAGAAGGATGAACCCAGTTTGCCTGATATAACATTGCGCCCTGTCCTGCTGCAAAGCCTTCAATCATTTCATCATAACTCATGCTCATCATGTTGTCGTTGAATGCCTTTGCATTTACAAGCTCCTGCATTCTCTCTGCTGCCTCAATAAACGGTGCGGTATTGAACTTTGCAGGATCTCCAAAGGCTTCTTCAATTGCTGCATTGCTGGCGGTTCTTGCGGAAATAATGTCATACCAGTACATGCCCGGCCACCTGTCTTTTTCACCCATGATAATTGGGGTAAAGCCTGCTGTATTCAATTTATCTACTGCCTCTAAAAGTTCGTCCCAGTTGGTAGGTACCTTTGCGCCCGCCTGATCGAACATCTCTGTGTTGCAATATAAATTTGCAAGGAATGTGATGGTTGGAAGTGAATAGATTTTTCCGTCAAAGGTACATCCTGATAACATTCCCGGAAGTACCTTGCTCTTTGTTTCATCTGTCAGATATTCATCAATTGGCAATAAATAACCTGCATCAATATAAGGTTTTACAAAGCTGCCGCCGCTGAACATATAAGAGATATCTGGTGCTTCTCCGGCTGCAAATGCAGTCTTGATTTTCGTCTTATACTGTTCGCCTGTTACGCCATCCTGCTCTATTGTTACATTGGGATGAAGTTCATGATACTCCTGTACAGAATCTTCAATAATCTTCTTCACAGGATCTGTATCAGCTACTGATTGATGCCAAATTGTAATCGTAATCGGTTCCTCTGATGATGCCTCTGCCGTTGCAGGAGCTTCCTCCGCGGTCTCAGAGGGTTCTGTTGCTTCAACTGCTGGTTCTGCTGCCGGTTCTGTAGTTGCTGTGCTTCCGCACCCAATCAACTGCATTACCATTACTGTACTCAATAACAATACGCTTAATTTCTTGGTTCTCTCTTTCATAATGATTTTCTTCCTCCTTCAAATCATTGTTTTTTACTCCGCTGATCAGCTAGTGTAGTTTGGCTTTACCAAACGCACAGAATAAAAAAGGTTACATGCTTATTATAAGGAAAACCCGAGCAAGATAAATTCAATAATCATTATGAATGTTTCATTATTCTGTCAAGTTCATTTCCACTGTTTCATTTTTCGGTATTCAGTCACAGAATGTTCTGTCATTTTCCGAAACCAGATACTCAGATAATGAGCATCTCCAATTCCAATCTGTTCCCCGATATCCCGATCCCGCAGTTCTGTGTTCGGAAGCAGCGTCAGCATTCTTGAAAGCCGATACTCTGACATAACCTCTCCATACGTCTTTCCTGTGAATTGTTTGAACAGTCTGCTTAAATAACTACTGCTGACATTGAATTCCCTTGACAGTAAATTCATACTTAAATCAGTATTCTCCATATGAAGCTTCATATATTCCAGAATACGGTTTAGAAGGTCACCCTTATCCGAATCTTGTTCCATCGCACGAAGCATCGCCATATCCATGACCATCCTGCAAAGCCACCGCTCAATGTCTTCTCTGCAGCGGCTAAGTTTGAGTTCCTCTGCCCCGCTCAGACTGCATTGATTAAATTCTGTATCAACGCAAAGCTTCTGAACGATCACCGAAGCCTTCTGTCTCGTCAGCAGCTCACTCTGTTGCTGTTTAAACCTATACAGTTCCGTTCTAATACATTCTCCTGCCTCAGCTACCTTACCTGCCCTGATTGCTTGAGAGACTCCGCTTAGTTCAAGTTGCGTTCCCGTCATATGCACCTGTTCTGCTGCAATTCCATGTTGACGCTGTATATCATCCAGTGCCGTAATATAGGTCTTTCTGATATCTGCCCAGCCCGCAAAGGATAAAGAAATACCCAACTGGATATGACAATTGTATTTCTTCTCTATCATCTGTCTCAAAATATCCAGACATTCTGCAAAAGAAACATCAGCGCCATCACTGATCACCACAATTCTACCCCACGAGTCCTGAACAACACTGATATACACATCACTTTGAAAAAAGTGTTCTGCTTCTGTCTTCATGGAACTGATCAGCTTTGGTCTTGTGATGCTTTCTAATGCAGCTAGAATCCCAAGCTGGAACTCTATCTGCGCCGCCCGATTTACCACCACTCCATAGGTCTCCAATTTACTCTCTACTTCATTTTCCGTATGATCATCCACCATGATTTGATTCAAATAAATGTTCCGCAGTGCAGGTAACTGGCTGTTCAATTCTTCCCGCAGATTTTCTTGGCTCTTGGTTTGTTCCCGTTCACTACTGATGACATCAACCGCTCTTTGTACTGCCATGTTCAATTCTTCATTTTGAACCGGCTTTAGTAAATAATCAAAGACCCCCGCCTTCAAGCCGCGTCTGGCATATTCAAAATGATCATATCCAGTCAAAATAATAACCTTTATATCAGGTGTAATCTTCGTACACTTTTCACTAAAACTGAGTCCATCCACCTCAGGCATACAGATGTCACTGATAACAATATCCGGCTTCAGTTCCTGAACCGCCTCCAAAGCACTTGCGCCATTAGAATACTCCCCAATAATTTCTACGTTCAAGCGTTCTGCATCCAATTTCATTCGGATTAATTTTCTGACCAGCATTTCATCATCCACTAAAATAACTTTTAATCTATCCATTTGCTTTCTCCTCAAGCACTGCTGTGTCTATGTAAATATGAATTTCCGAAGTCTCCGTGTTCAAGATTGAGTATGAAAAGGCATTCTCGTACAATAATCTTAAACGTTCTATGGTTCCGCGCAGTCCCAGGCTCTTGCCCACTACCGGTTCCTTATTCTCTGCCAGTTCCAGTATGATTTCCTCCGGTATTCCCTCGCCATTATCCCGAATCAGTATGTGCAGCTTACCATCCTCCCTGCTGCAGCTAATTAATATCTCACCAAATTGCTTTTTAGCACGGATTCCGTGTTGAAATGCATTCTCTACCAAGGGCTGTATCGTTAGCTTGGGAATCAAATAGTTCCTGCAGCTTTCATCCAGATCAATCTGATAAACAAAAGAATCTTCAAAGCGGATTTTCATAATATCCACATAGTCCTCTGTCATTCGGATTTCCTCTCCCACTGTCAGGAACTCACGTCCTCCGCTGACAGACTTGCGGTAAAAATCACCCAATGCCTCGATCAGCTTGGATACCTTATCTGCCTCTCCCATCATCGCAAGGGCCTCTATCGAATCCAGTGTGTTATATAGAAAATGCGGCTTCATCTGCTCCTGAATTTCATTCATTTCCACCTGCCTGATGCGTCGCTGCCGATCAATTGTTTCCTGAATCAGCAATTCAATACGGTCTACCATATGGTTATAGCTCTTAAAAAGAGTTCTAAATTCCTCTAAATAGGTCTTCTTATGAATTCTGGTCAGTTTACCGTTTTCCACATCCTTCATACAACTCAAAAGCTGTTGAATCGGCAGCGTCAGCGTATTGGAGACAGCCACCGTACCAATCAGAATCAGCAATCCGATTAAGACAATCAAAATCAGATTAAACTTAACAATATCGCTTGTTACACGGTTTCTGAGAATCGGCATATATCGAATGATCTTCCAGCCATTTTCATCATTCCGAACACCGGATAAAAGATATTCTATATTATTCAGTTTTACATTTTCCAGAATTTCGTTCTCTTCTCCCTTAATCTTTTGAGACAGACCAGCCAAATCTGTCGCACTCAATAAGTGCCCTCCACTGAAAATAATATCATTTTCCTCATTGAGAATCACAATCTGTTCATCTTCGAGATTAATTACATTTGAGATCAACCTCTGAAATACATCCTCATCAATATCAATTCCAATTATGCCCAAACTATTGAAATCTTCAAGACTATTATAGGAACGAACCAGAGATAATTGCTGGTCGTTGCCTCTCTTGCTCAAAAGAAGCTTTGATTCTCCATATGGTTTTTGAAGCGCACTATAATCCTCATTTGCCCCATGCCTGTTCTCCTGAGAAATACTGGGACTTCCTCCGAAGGTCAATTTACCGCCTTTATTGTCCAGCAGCCATACCGCATTCACCGAGTCCGTAAATTGCAGTATTGAATAAATACGATTGATCACCGCATACTGCTCTGAGACATTTACAAACAAATCTCCTGTCTCCATCTGCCTCTGGATGATGCTGTCCGCCACTAACATCTTGGAATACTCATCTGCATTTCTCAATACCGCATCTACTGATGTTTCTAGCGAATGCAGCGTACTAATACTCTCTTCACCAATCACCTTATCTTCATATTTCTGATAGTGCTGTGAAAAAATAACGGTATAAATATAAATAATCAGAAAAATAATGGAGCCAAGCAGCGCAATAATCTTAATTTCCAGTCGTGGACTCTTGATATGATTCATCTGTCTCATTTTCCTCCCCCAGCACTCCATTCCACTCATAAGCTATGCAAAATCAAATAATGAAATCTGGTTTTTTTCTGGAATTGAGCCAAGAAGGCCAAGCTCATACATATAATCTACTACTGTTGCACTGACTTTTGTTCTTTGGTAGAAATCCTCTTTGGAAAGGAATTGTCCGCCCTTAACAGCTTCAACGACTGCGTCTGCTGCATTCTCACCCATGCCGTCAATACTTGTTAGCGGCGGCATGATCTTGTCATCAACGATCTGACAATATCTTGCACTCACCGTGAAAATATCAATCGGGGTAAATTCATAACCACGTGCATACATTTCCTGCGCAATCTTCATATCCTTGATCGTACCCTGCTCCTTGGGGGTCAGCGTATCCTCACGCTTCTTGTAATCCTCCATATAATACTCCAAACGGTCTCTGCCCTGACACATAATATCGTAATTAAATCCCGTTGCACGAATACTGAAAAATGCTGAATAATATGCAAGCGGATAATTGATCTTATAGTATGCAATACGCCATGCCATCATAACATAGGCGGCTGCATGCGCCTTAGGGAACATGTATTTAATCTTCTTGCAAGACCAAATATACCAGTCCGGTACGCCTGCTGCCGTCATAGCTTCCTCCCATTCCGGTTTCAGACCCTTGCCCTTGCGGACAGCCTCCATAATGGTAAATGCCAGAGAGCTTTCCACTCCCATCTGAATCAAATACAGCATAATATCATCACGTGTACAGATGGCAGTAGAAATGGTAGCCTTCCCTTCCTGAATCAATGTCTGTGCATTACCAAGCCAGACATCCGTACCATGTCCAAGCCCTGAAATACGAATCAAATCCGAGAAAGATTTCGGCTGTGCATCCAACAACATCTGAATGACAAAATCTGTTCCAAACTCCGGTACACCAAGTGAGCCCAAAGGACAACCTCCGATATCACTTGGTCTGATTCCCAAAGCCTCCGTATTCATAAACAATGACATAACGCCCTGATCGTCAAGCGGAACTTCTTTGGGATCAGTGCCCGTCAAATCCTGCAGCATACGAATCATCGTTGGATCATCATGTCCGAGAATATCAAGCTTTAACAAATTATGATCTATCGAATGATAATCAAAATGCGTTGTAATAATATCCGACTTCATATCATTTGCCGGATGCTGCACCGGTGTAAAGGTATCTATCTCTTCTCCGTGGGGCAATACAATGATTCCTCCCGGATGCTGACCTGTTGTCCTGCGCACTCCGGTACATCCAACGGTAATCCTGTTAATCTCACAAGAACGCTTCTTAATCCCACGCTCCTCATAATATTTCTGTACATATCCATAGGCTGTCTTATCTGCCAGCGTGCCGATTGTTCCCGCCTTAAAGGTATGCCCCTCACCAAAGATAACCTCTGTATATTTATGAGCCTTCGCCTGATAATCTCCGGAAAAGTTCAAGTCAATATCAGGCTCCTTGTCACCCTTAAACCCAAGAAATGTCTCAAACGGAATATCAAAACCATCCTTCTTCAGCGGCTCTCCGCACTCCGGGCACAGCTTGTCCGGCATATCGCACCCCGCCTTGCCCGCATAGGCACGCACTTCATCTGACGTAAAATCTGCATAATGACACTTTGCACAATAATAATGCGGCGATAACGGATTGACCTCCGTAATACCCGACATTGTTGCCACAAAGGAAGAACCAACGGAACCACGCGAGCCTACCAGATAGCCATCCTCATTGGATTTATGCACCAGCTTCTGTGCAATCATATACATAACCGCAAACCCATTTGTAATGATGGAATGCAGCTCTTTTTCCAGTCTTTCCGTAACCTGTACCGGCAAATCCTCTCCATACATTTCATGTGCTCTCTTATAACACATATCTGTCAAGGTCTTATCGGAATTCTCAATGACAGGCGGACATTTATCCGGACGAACAGGTGAGATTTTCTCAACCATATCATTAATCAAGTTGGTATTGGTGATGACAACTTCTTCTGCCTTATCACTTCCCAGATATTCAAACTCTGCCAGCATCTCCTCTGTCGTCCTTAAATAAAGCGGTGCCTGTTCATCTGCATCCTTAAAGCCCTTGCCCGCCATGATGATGCGGCGGTAAATCTCATCCTCAGGATCCATAAAATGCACATCACACGTTGCAACGACAGGTTTCTTAAACTGCTCTCCGAGGTTCACTATTTTTCGATTAATTTCCTGAATATCCTCAATAGAATTAACGGACGACTTCTCATCCCGTAGCAAAAACGCATTGTTTCCAAGCGGCTGTATCTCCAAATAATCATAAAAGTTCACAATACGTGCAATATCCGCATCCGGTTTCCCCTCCAAAATGGCACGGTACAGTTCTCCCTGCTCACAGGCTGAGCCAATTATCAGCCCTTCACGGTATTTTGCAAGAATACTCTTTGGAATACGCGGACGCATATGATAATACTTCAAATGCGACATGGATACCAAACGATACAGATTTACACGCCCCGTCTCATTTTTAGCAAGCAAAATCACATGATAGCTCGGGAGCTTCATGACTGTCTGAACCGATGTACTTCCAAGCTGGTTAACCTCCTGCAGCGTCATAATATTCTGCTCTGCCAGCATTGTGCCGAATCGCAGAAATATTTCAGCCGTAGCTCCGGCATCATCAACTGCCCTATGATGATTCTCCAGTGAAATTTTCAGTTCCTTTGCCACATGATCAAGCTTATATTTTGATATATTCGGAAGCAGCACTCTGGCCAAGCCAACTGTATCCACCGAAGTAAACTCTCGCTCTAACCCCACAAGAAACGCATTATGTTCCAAAAAGCTCATATCAAAGGATGCATTGTGTGCAACTAAAACTGCATCACCTATAAACTCCAGAAATTCCGGAAGAACCGTTTCAATTGTGTCTGCATCCTTTACCATAGCATCACTGATACCGGTCAGATTTTCAATCCGAAACGGAATCGGTACTTCAGGATTGACGAAATAAGAAAACTTGTCCAGCACCTTGCCAGCCTGTACCTTAACTGCTCCAATCTCTATAATTCTATTCTTAAAGGGTGAAAACCCGGTCGTCTCCAAATCAAATACGACAAAGGTATCCTGCATTGTCCTGTCTGCCGGATTTACCACAATGTCCTTGAGGTCATCCACCAAATAGCCTTCCATGCCATAAATAACCTTGATGTCGTTTTCATCACCCTTGTTGATCTTATCCAATGTATGCAACGCATCCGGAAAGGCCTGCACAACACCATGATCTGTCACCGCGATTGCTTTATGTCCCCATTTTTTGGCACGCTTAATCAAATCAGAGACTTCACTGACACCATCCATATCGCTCATCTTCGTATGGCAATGCAGTTCCACACGCTTCTGTGGACTATTATCCATTCGGCTGGTCGTAAAATCCGGTATCGTCATAATTCCAACAATGTATCCCAGCATCAGTTCCTTGGAAAAGCTGTCCAGATTGGCCACACCCTTAATCTTAATAAATGCGCCTTCCTTCAGCTTATCTGTCAGTTCCGCCTTAACCTCCGGCTGAATAAATATCTTTGCGGAAATTGTATCCGTAAAATCCGTTATATCAAAGGTTACAAGAAACTTCTCATTCCTAAGTTCACGATACTCAACACGAATGATTTCACCTCGGATTGTCACCTCTCCGATTTCACCGAGAATCTGATCAATCGGTATCACATCATCCTCAAAATCACGCCCATATATCACATCTGGATTATCAGAGCGCCTGTAGGGGCCACCGCCCCGCTTCTGAAAACTGTTTCCGGATTTTTTATCATAACTGCCCTTCTTGGTAAAGCCTCCCTGCTGCTTCTTTTCTTCCGGTGCTGCCTTGTCTGCAGCGGCCACTATTTCGCCTGCTTCCGTATTATGCCCTTCATTCTCTTCACCACTTGCTCTGGCAGCAATTGCTGCTACCTGCTCCTGCATTTTAAAGGCAGCATTGGCACGTGCCTTGCTTGGTACTGCGCTTTTATAAGAAATGCGAATATCAATCTGCAGACCACAACGCTCATTGATCATCTGATCCAGCACTCTGTGCAGCTCAGCAGAACGCTTTTGGGCAATGATGGTGTCCTCTATGATCAGCTGCATAACCTGATCCTCCGGATATTCAAATGATGCATGATAAAAGAGATTATAATCAAAATGATTGTAATCCTTCAATTCCATGCGAATGCTTTCTCCGTATGCATCCATCAGATTTTCAGCCGTATACATACTGGACAGGTTGAAATGCTCCATCATCTTCACCTGCATTTTGGCATTGGAAAATAACTGGTTTTTAATTTCCCGTTCTACTGTATGTATGCTCTGCTTGGAGATCAGATGATCACTCTTTAAATAGATCTTTAGAATGTCCTTGCGGCTTGTGGATACAACACGTTCCACCAGTGCACCAGCAAACAACTCTGTCAACTCCGGATTCAGTTTTAGCGTTACAAATACCTCAAAAAATGACTTTGCCATTTAATCGCTCCAATTTTGCAATTCCGCACGTAAGGTCTGCAGCAAATCTGCCTCCGGAACCTTGCGAATAATTTCACCCTTCTTCATCAAAAGTCCTTCACCGATTCCTCCGGCAATTCCAATATCTGCTTCCCTGCCTTCTCCCGGTCCGTTCACGACACAGCCCATGACAGCCACCTTAATATCCAGGTCAAACTCTGCAGTCATTTTCTCTACCTCATTTGCCAGGGAAATCAAATCAATTCGTGTTCTTCCGCATGTGGGACAGGATACTACCTCAATACCGCCCTTGCGCAGACCAAGTGTCCTCAGTATCAGCTTGGCAGACTTGATTTCCTCCACTGGATCACCTGTCAGTGATACGCGGATTGTATCTCCGATGCCCTGATTCAATATAATTCCTAACCCAACTGCAGACTTGATATTACCTGACTGCACGGTTCCCGATTCCGTAATTCCAACATGCAGCGGATAATCTGTTTGAGGTGCAAGCAATTCATGTGCGCGAACACACATCATCACGTCTGAGGATTTAATGGATACCACCAAATTGTCATATCCAAGTTCTTCAATCATATGTACCTTGCCAAGTGCACTCTCTACAATACCCTCTGCCGTTACCCCATGATATTTTTCTAAGTATTCCTTTTCTAACGAACCGCTGTTCACACCGACTCGGATTGGAATATTCCTTTCCCTTGCCGCATTGACAACTGCCGCTACCCTATCCATACCTCCGATGTTTCCAGGATTGATACGGATTTTATCAGCACCGCTTTCAATTGCTGCAATTGCCAGCTTATAATCAAAATGAACATCTGCAACAAGCGGTATACTGATCTGCTTCTTGATCTCGCGGATTGCCAGCGCAGCCTCCTCGGTCGGAACGGTAGACCTCACAATATCACAGCCTGCCGCTTCCAGACGTTTAATCTGTGCAACTGTCGCAGCAACATCCTCAGTTCTTGTATTTGTCATAGATTGTATCAAAATCGGACCGCCGCCTCCGATGGTGCGATTACCGATTTGAATCTGCTTCGTATGATCACGATACATATAATTCCTCTTTTCCGGTGCAGCCGCAGACAGAGTCCATTATCTGTCTGCGCCGCCTCTTTACTTACTATGACTAATTTATCATGTGCACTTTTTTCTGTCAATACGACGCAAAGCCCGTAAAATCAATATCCCCGCTGTCAAAGCACCGCATAACAGGCACATTCCGCCCATGAATATTTTATGCTTCGTATTCCATATATCCTTTACGTGATCAGACCGCTCCATAAGGACAGCCTCCCTCTGTAATGGAATCCTTGCATCCTCGATCACCTTTGGAATGATAAATTCTGCGGTATCGACCTCCACATTTCCATCTTCATTGATTGCTTCCACCGAGACCACGTACTTCCCTGATTCACAAATAACCTCCTCTTCATCAAAAAGCTCTTGGTTGACATAAATTCTATAAATGGTAGCAGTCTTATCCTTGATGTACTGAGCGACAGCCTTTGGAATGGAAAATTCTGTTTGAAAGGTCTTGTCTATCTGACTGATATATTCAATCAATGCCGGACGCCCTCCGTGTTCAGACTTCTTGGGGGGGTCTTCCTCTAAATGAGGTTGATTCTCTGCATCGGACGTAGCTGCTTCTTCTGCATGCTCTTCCGTTTTTTTCGTTTTTCCATCTATCGCTCCAAGCTTTTGATGTTCCTTTGAAACTGTTGGAAGTAAATCCTGTACGGAAAGCAGTATACTTGCATATGGTTCCTGTTTTGCTTCCAAATCCATCCCATCTAAGAGTTTGTCCGCAGCAGCTCCTTCTATGTAATCTTCTGTGTAATCTTCTATGTAATCTTCTGTGCTCGATTTCCCTTTGCTTTTTTCCTTTGCTGCGTCTCTCTCCGTATATGTTCCTTTTGGCTGGTCTTTGCACAGATTACTGTCATGCCTCTGATCACCTCCGATTACATTTCCGCTGACTTGATTTTCGACAGCCCCATTTTCATCGGCTTGACCGTCATAGATCTCATTTTCGCTGACTTGACTTTCAGCAGCTCCTTGTCCATCGGCCTGACTGCCATGGATTTCATTTTCGCTGACTTGACTTTCAGCAACTCCTTGTCCATCGGCCTGACTGCCATGGATTTCATTTTCGCTGACCTGATTCTTGGCAGCTTCTTGTACATCTTCCTCATTTTTGTTCCCAAATCCCGCTGCTGCACATTTTGTTTCCCGGCTCTCAAAGCCACTCACATCAGTTACACCAAACGGCAGTAACAGCAGCATCGACATTTCCAAAACCAAACTGATCACTTCTATACATTTCTTCAATCCATTTCCTCCTCCATTATCTGCTCCATTTGCAGCCGAATCTGCTCAAACCTTACATGTCGCACGACTGATTCAAGCTTTGCTGCCTGTTCATAAACCTCCAGTAATTCCTGCCTGATATCTTCCGGATTCTTCACTATATTCTGCTTTGCGGCACTGGAATTTGCATTTTCACCATTCTTGTTCTGCTCTGCAATGTGCAGCAATAATTCGAGATACGCAAGATACAATTCCTCCGGTATGTACTCCAGCTCCTGCACGCCTCTACGATAGCAGGACAATGCTTCTTCATCCCTGTTCAACTGTCTATATACACGTCCCAAATCACACAGCAGTACCGCCTGCTCCCCGTCCTCTCCTGCATACAGCATATATGCCCTCTCTCCATATTCTACCGCCATAGCCAGCTCCTCTGTTGACTGTTGTGGATTCTGCTGCAGCTTCTGCTGTCCCAGTATCCTGTATTGAAAAAAGAGCAGACGACAATATCGTCCGAACAATTCCTGATACTCGCCCTCGCTCATACCCGGCTTTTTTTCATACACCGCATACTTTTCAAGTTCCGCATACCCAGCGCCCAAAAGTGTAAACAATTCCGCGGCCGCCTCCTCCTCAGTTTCTGCAAACGGAACACACATACAACTCAGTTCATACAGTCCATTGTATTTAGCCGCAGATGGCTTCGCTGCATCATAACACCCTTTGATATCCTGCATATACACACGCAGTTCTGCATAACTGTCCCAGAACCGTTCTGTCTCAATTTCTGGCAATCTTCGCTCTGCTGCCACATCGGTCCCCTGCAGAGCTGTTGCTCCCTCTGCCGTCCCGGCAGTCTCCCGCATGTTCGTTTGCAGCTTATCATTTTCCCGTATGTCTTCCACCGTTCCATAGCCATCCGATATTCCAAGCGGTAATTTAGAACTCATAGCAACATACAGACTCAGACATAGAGCCACTCCTAAACCTAACAGAAACAAAATCCTCCTGCTCCTTGGATATCCGACTGCGAGAACAAGCTGCAATGCCCTCCTTAGTTGCTTCGCTGTTCTAAATCTGCGTTCTGCAGACTGCATTGTACATCTGTGTATGATCAAATGCAGCCCTATCCCGATTCTGAGCTGTCGCTGTGCCACGACATATGCAAGAGTTTTTCCGACCGCGTAAATATCTGTTCTGGTATCTATTTGTTTATGCAATTTTCCTGACCGGTCACCATACTGCTCAGGTGCGGCAAAGCCGACAGAGCCATAAGCCGACCACTTTGTCTGCTCCGAACTTCCGTTCTGCGCACATAGTTCCTCTGCAATCCCAAAGTCAATCAATTTTAGCTTTTGTTCTTTCGTAATCATGATATTTCCGGGCTTAATGTCCCGATGTACTACGGGGTTCTCTCTGTCGTGCAGATAAATCAATGCCTCGGCAAGCTCAATCCCCCACATAAGCACCTGCTGTTCATTCAGCTCACTATATTCATGCGCTGCCTGCTCAAGTGTCATACCGGCTATGTATTCGCACACCAGATAGCTTTCGTCCTCCTCAGTCAGCAGCTCGATGACCTGTACAATATGCTCATGTCTTAGGTGCTGCAGCAATTCTGCCTCCACAGAGTGATGTCCCATAATTTGCTTAACAGCCCGTTTTCGATGCTCCCGCAGATCTGTTGCCAAATAAACAGCGCCGTTTGCTCCATACCCGAGCGCACGCAAAATCCGGTAATTTTCTCCCAGCACTCTACCAATCAAAGACACTCCTCTCCTATAAGCCTCCTTTCCTTATGCAGTATGTTCCAATGAATTTTCGGCTGAAACAGCCAATTGATTTGTAAAATAAAAAATATGAATTAGATACCCATAATGGTATACTAATTCATATTTGATGTCAACATGAAGATTTCTATTTCTGAAAAAGCCTATTTCTGAAAAAGCCGCATAATATCATTGTACATTACGAACACCATCAGTACCATCAGCAGCGCAAAACCAACAAAATGAACCATTCCTTCCTTCTCCGGGCTGATTGGCTTTCGTCTGACCGCCTCAATGACCAGAAAGACGAGACGACCTCCGTCCAGCGCCGGCAATGGCAACAGATTCATAACGCCCAGATTGGCCGAAATCAGAATCGCAATGTCCAGCATGGATAATATAATTGCAGACACCCCTGCAGGCTCTGCCTCCTCATATACATCTCCTACCATCTGTGTGATGCCTACAGGCCCCATAACATCATCCTTACCGACCTTGCCCTGAACGAGCATACCCAAACTCTTGATCGTTGTCTTAACCCAATAGCGAACCTCATATACACTATACTGTATCACCTTTAACGGTGAACCATCCTTTACATATTGGCCGCCTGTAATCCCATAATAATATCTATTAGTTGACTCATCATAGGACTGTGTAAGTGTTGTCTGATATTTCTCGCCGTTTCGCTCATAGGTTATTTCTACCGGTCTATTCTGATTTACAAAAGAGTAAATGACAACTTCTCTGTACAGTTTGATATTCTCGTGACCCATTTTCACGATCACATCTCCTGCCTCCAGCCCCGCCGTCTCTGCCGCAGAGCCCTTCTGCACCTCTATAATAGCGGCCGGATCATATCCCGCCGAATTCACAATAAACAATGACATGATAAATGCAAGCAAAAAATTAAACATCGGCCCAGCAATGATCGTTGCAATCCTTGCCCACACACTGGCCTTTAGGAAAGAGTTTTCTGATGCATTCTCAGGCTCATCATCATCAAAAATACACGCCCCACCGAACGGAATCAAGTTCAAAGCATACTTCGTTCCGTTTTTTGTATAACTGAGCAACGACGGGCCAAAGCCGATGGAAAATTCCTTTACTGCGATTCCATTCATTTTTGCCACAAAAAAATGTCCGAATTCATGTGCGATCACAATCACACAAAACATAATAATTGCAATTACTATCTTCACAAATGCCACCTGCTCTCAATCATTTCATAGGCTGCTGCTTCCGCAGCTAATATTTCGTCTACGTCAGGCTCTGCTATGACCTTATGCTCCGCCATGGCTGCCTCAATCATCTCAGGTATCGTCAAAAAGTCTATCTTTCGCTGCAAAAACAAACCAACTGCCTTCTCATTGGCTGCATTATAGACCGTAGGCATGGAACCGCCTGCTGTTGCCGCATCATAGGCAAGCTGAAGACCTCGGAAGGTCTTTGTATCCGGCGCCTCAAAGGTCATACTATGCAATTTAAAAAAATCGACCCGCTTCTCTCCCAATGGCATCCGATTCGGATAGTACAGCGCATACAGAATCGGCAGCTTCATATCCGGCATACCAAGCTGGGCAATAATTGCTCCATCGACATACTGTACCATAGAGTGAATGATGCTCTGTGGATGCACCACTACCTGTATACGATCCAGATCCATGTCAAAAAGCCATTTGGCTTCCATGACCTCCAGACCCTTATTGACAAGTGTTGCCGAATCAATGGTAATCTTCTGTCCCATGGACCAGTTCGGATGTCTGAGGGCATCCTCTACCTTCATGTTCTTCAGTTCCTCATAAGTCTTTCCGCGAAAAGGACCGCCCGATGCTGTCAGCAGGATTTTTTCTGCCTTGGCTCGATCCTCACCGTTCAGCGACTGAAATATAGCACTGTGTTCACTGTCAACCGGTAATATGGACACTCCATGCTTTTTCGCAAGCGGCATAATGATATGTCCCGCTGTTACCAGAGTTTCCTTATTTGCCAGTGCAATATCCTTACCTGCTTCAATAGCCGCTATGGTAGGACGTATACCAATCATACCGACAATCGCTGTTACCAGAATATCAGCTTCCTCCATAACCGCAATCGCGAGCATTCCTTCCATGCCTGAGTATACTTTAACCGGGAGATCTGCTACCTTAATCCGCAATGCTGCCGCCGCCTCGGCATCCCAAAGGGCAGCAATTTTCGGTGCAAATTCCCTGATTTGCTGCTCCATCAAATCGACACTTCTGCCTGCAGCCAGTGCAACAATCTCCAAATCCTTGTTTTCCCTTACTATTTCAAGCGTCTGCGTACCGATGGAACCGGTAGACCCTAATACTGCTATTCTTTTCATTTCTCTTAATCCTTCTTTTCACATGTATCGCTGTTACTGAAAACTGATAAAAATAATCGCCAAAAAATAAATCATCGGTGCCGTAAAGATAACACTGTCAAAACGGTCCAGAATACCACCGTGACCCGGTATCAGCTTCCCATAATCCTTCAGTTCATAATTTCTCTTAATCGCAGATGCCGCCAGATCTCCGATTTGTGCTACCACTGCGCCAACTGCACCAATCAATACGAAGCACCATGTAACGACTTGATTTTCCACGGCCTGCTCCACCACAAAATATGCAAACAGACCGGCAACCAATGCTGCGCCGACTACTCCGCCGATAGAGCCCTCTATGGATTTTTTCGGACTGAGCTTTGGTGCAAGCTTATGCTTTCCAATCAGCATTCCCGTGCAATAAGCACATGTATCATTGATCCAGGAACTAATGAAAATCAACCATACAATATAATTTCCATAAGGAAGTGCTCTGGTCAGATAAATAAAGGACAGCATGACCGGTACATACACAATTCCAAAAAATGCAGCCATAACCTTGCTCGCAGTATGTTTCGGAAAAGAAAATACATATACGAACATCAGCATGATCAATACGGAGATCAATGTCAGCAGTAAAAACTGTTCGGCCACAGGAGACATCATAAATACATAATAGGCAAACATGCCCAGAAATCCAACTACCTCCAAAGCATTGATCTTCTGTCCGTTCGTACGTACCCCTGTTGCTCTGTAAAATTCAAACAGACCAATAATCGATACTACACACAGCACCAATGCCAGCGGATATCCTCCCGCAATCGTAAATCCCAATGTCAATATTACTATGACGATACTACTGATCAGTCTTGTTACAAACATCCAGCCACACCTCCGATCTTCTTATTCCTTTACGGCTCCATACCGTCTGTCTCTACTATTATATACCTCAATTGCTTTGATTAGTTCCTCTTTTGAAAAATCCGGCCAATGAACATCTGCAAAGTAAAATTCCGCATATGCCAGTTGCCATAACAGAAAATTAGAAATTCGCTGTTCTCCGCTTGTACGAATCAGCAGATCCGGATCAGGCAGTCCCGCCGTATCCAGATATTGTTCAAACAATTCCTCTGTAACAGGTACTTTTTCTATCGCTCCTGCCTCTCGTTCACTGATGAGCCGATTCATGGCACGCAGCATCTCATCCTTGCTTCCATAGTTCAGTGCAATCTGGAAATGCAGTCCGTCATTGTCCTTCGTAGCTGCTTCCAACTCTTCAATCCGATTACGGATGTCCTCTGCCAACCCGCTCTTATCACCAAGCACCTTAACACACATACGGTTCTTTTCGGCTGTTTTCAAGCAAGTCTTCATATAGCTGCGCAGCAGCTTCATCAGCGCATCCACCTCATCCTTCGGCCGTGACCA
>CAZABT010000005.1:0-14279 GCA_964483395.1 uncultured Lachnospiraceae bacterium | reverse complement strand
TCAAATAATTCACACCCATCTTATACGCTTCTTCACATATGATCTCCACATTTTTGCTGCCCTGTGCATGTCCATAATTTCTCGGCATGCCCTTACTCTTTGCCCATCTGCCATTGCCATCCAGAATAATCGCTATATGATTGGGAACATTCATCTCATTACACTCCTTAAAAAATGAGAGGACACGACTCTTGCGAATGTCATGTCCCCCTTTATTCACTTCATTCAAAAATACATCAAACCTTCAGGATATCCTCGGACTTTTCATCCACCAGCTTATCAATCTCCTTGATAAACTTATCAGTGATCTTTTGCAGCTGTTCCTCAAGATCCTTGATTTCATCCTCAGATACATCCTCCTTGGACAGCTTCTTAAAGGCATCATTGCCGTCTCGTCTTGCATTTCTGACTGCAACCTTATTGGCCTCGCCCTTCTTCTTCACTTCCTTGACCAGTTCTTTTCTGCGTTCCTCCGTCAACTCCGGAAATACCAAACGAATCGTCTGCCCGTCATTGGTTGGATTGATACCGATATCTGAGGTCAGAATCGCCTTTTCGATTTCCTTCAGAAGGTTCTTCTCCCACGGCGCAATCTGTATCAATCGCGGTTCCGGAACTGATACATTGCTCACCTGCTGAATCGGTGTCGGTGTCCCATAATAATCTACTCTGATTCTGTCAAGAACATGCGGATTGGCTCTGCCTGCTCTGATGGTTGCAAATTCCGCAATCAGATTCTCATATGCTTTCTGCATCTTTGTCTCATATACCTGTAATTTTTCGTTCATGGCTGTCCTCCCTACACCGTTACCTTCGTGCCGTTAAATTTCCCTTTTATGGTATTAACAATGCTGTTTTCCTCATTCAGTCCAAACACCAGCATCGGCATTTTATTTTCCATTGCAAGAATAGAGGCTGTCAAATCAACCACCTGAAGCTTCTGTTCAATTACATCATTGATTGAAACCTCATCATATTTTTTTGCATTTGGATTGGTACGCGGATCTGAATCATAAACGCCGTCAACCGCCTTCGCCAACAGGATTGCTTCCGCATCCACTTCTATTGCGCGCAAAACAACACCGGTATCTGTCGAAAAATATGGATGTCCGGTTCCGCCTGCAAAAAAGACTACGAATCCCTTACCAAAATACTTGTTTGCTCTGTCTTTGGAAAACAGTTTCGTAAATGAACCGCATTCAAACGGTGTCAGCACCGACGTCATCATTCCGACTGATCGGAATATCTCGGACACATAAATACAATTCATAATGGTTGCCAGCATTCCGATCTGGTCAGCCTTTGTGCGATCAATATTCTCGCTTGTACGGCCTCTCCAAAAGTTTCCACCGCCGATGACAATGCCTACCTGAATGCCATCCTCAACCAGTTCCTTTACCTGCAGCGCTACGCCTCTTACAGTCGGTTCATCAAATCCGGTCTTCTTCTCGCCGGCCAATGCCTCACCACTTAATTTCAATAATACTCTTTTCATATAGATCTCTTCCTATCTATTTTTTTGCCTTTGCTACCGGTTTCTCATCTTCACCGAAGAAATTGGTCGGACTTACCTCAGCATAGCATTGTGAACACATACCTTCAATCACAGCACCATTATTGATCTGAATAGATTTAGACTTGATATTGCCCATAATAATGGCAGTCGTGTCCAAAATTACGGGGCCCTGAATATCAATATCTCCCTTCACAGCACCGGCAAACACGCCTGCTGCTGCAGTAATGTTCCCCTTTACAACAGAATTCTGTCCAATCTTGACCGGACCCGTGCTGACAATTTCTCCTATGATCTTGGCTGATTCTGCATATACATCTGCAGCCTTTGAATTTCCCTTAATAGACCCTGCTACTTCCAGCTTGCCCTTTACATCTATATCACCTTCAACAGAACCCAGCACCTCAAGAGATCCTGTCGTAATAATATCTCCCTTAATAGTCATACCTGCTGTAATCAGACCTGTTTCGTCTGTTGCTCTGTCCTCATCCTCCAGCATTGTATTTTCTTTCTCCATCATCTGCGCAACCTCCTGCTCAATCATCGGCTCTTCTTTGACTTCTTCTACTGTCGGCTCCATAATAAGCTCCGGTACGACTGCTTCCATGACCGGCTCTTCTGAAAACATTTCTTCAGTCTTTACTTCTTCTATTTGTTCATCTTCTATCTGTTTATCTTCCAACTGTTCTTCCTTTATCTGTACTTCCTCAGTCAGCTCTGCAACCGGCTCTGCATATTCAGCCGCCTGCTCAAAGCTCTCTGCCGGCTCCATCGGCTCGATTACAGGTTCCAATGACTCGCCTGCCAAATTAATGTTTTCAATGTTATTAAGCATTTCTTCGATACTGGGTTCATTTTCGTCTTCATCCTCTGTCAGCGTGTCCACAGTCAGCGTATCCACCATCTGGATGTCCTCCTGTGACTTGCCGTTTGAATCTTCCGGCATCAGCTCATTCACTGCCTGTGATAAATCTTCCTTGAAATCCTTAAAAAAACTCATTTCTCTTTCCTCCATCATGGTATATTTAGAATCTTGTTTTACTATTCCAATATGTGTTGGACAGGCATCGTGGTATCATCAATCGTTGCAATCGGTAATCCCTGTGCCTGCAATGCTTCAATGATTTCGGGCAAAGCCTCTACGGTCGTAGATTTATCACCAATATCATGCAGCAGAATCATTGTTTCTTCATTCTCGTCAATGCGGTATAGTGAATTTCTCACAATGTCTTCTTTTGGTAACAGATGCTCGGAAGCATCTCCTGACGATATGTTCCAGTCATAATAAGTAATGCCCTTGGCTGACAGATAATCAATAAAATATCCCATGCTGACCGCCGAAACCGTATTACTGCTTCCTCCCGGAAAACGATACAGTTTTGGAATTATACCGGTTTCATCGTACAATAATGTTTCCAATCTGCTCAAATCCCCGGCAAACGCATCCACAGATGCATATATATCCTGATATTTATGTGAATAGGAATGCATGCCCAGCACATGGCCCTCATCTATAATCCGCTGATACATCTTTTTCAGTTCCGGATCTTCCGTTCCTATCACAAAAAAATTAGCCTTAACACCATACCGATTCAATATATCCAAAATATCATCCGTATAATAACTCGGTCCATCATCAAATGTTAAATATACCTTTCGCGGCCATTTTTCCTGTTCCAACTGTCCGACCACGATCGGTTCTTCCGTTTCTGCCGGCACTGACTCTGTCTGCTCCGACACAGTCTCTGCCTCATCAGTCTCATCCTCTACTGCCAGCTCCATCGAAGCTGCTTTATCAGAAAGCGCTACAGCCATAATCGTTTCTTCTGCTCTGGTTTCATATAAATCCTGAATCTGCTTTTCCAATATATGAACCTTTATAAAAAGAAAAATACATAGAAATAATGGTAATACAATCAGCACTGTGATTCCAATGATAATGATCCGTTTCATAAGACGTATTCTGGCTTTACGGTCGGCATTCTGCGTTCCTTCACGCCCGTCCATCATCCATCGCCTTCTTTTCCCGATACTATTATTGATTGTAACACAACTTATGAATTATGAAAACCATTATTCTTTCTCATCAAAAAAATAATCAGAACCGCTGCAAGCAGGAATCCGATTCCTCCGATAATCCCTGTCGGAGTCGGCCCGATGAACGGATTTCCTCCGTCTCTCGAAAACATGATGGCGGCTGATGCAAAGCCGTTTAATGCACCATGCCCTATCACTCCCGGAATACAGCTTTTTGCTCTCAGGCACAGAAAAGAAAGGCAGGTTCCCATCACAATGCAAAACAAACACATGGCCAAAATGCCTCCTATGGGCGCACCCGCATAATCCACGCCATAATTGTGTCCCAGTGCAATCAAGGGTGCATGCCACAGTCCCCAGATCACACCTGAAATCAATACAGTCGGTAAAAATGAAAACTTCTCAGACAGCTTCGGCACAAGGTAGCCCCGCCAGCCCCATTCCTCACCAAAGCATGTAATGCAGTTCATGACCGGGGCAATAATGACTGCCGTAATCAACTGGCTCAATGCCGCTGTCCTGATTTGAGCCGGTGTCAGTTGAATTCCCTGTTCAGCATAAATTCTGACTGCATTGCTCATTTCTGTATCATATTCCCCAGGAAAGATCAAAAAATAAACAAGTGCACCAATTACGATCAGAACAGCAGGGCCGAACCATGCAAGCAGATAATACTTCAGATTGCCCTTCAGCTTTGCCGCAATCCATGCATTGCCAAACCCTTCCTTGGTCACAAGTCTCGTAATCAAAACCGCAGCAGCCGGTATCAGCATTACCGAGGAGGTTGCCACCTGTGCAATCAAATTGGTCTTGACATCCGTGGCACCATATATATTTCTGATCCACCCGATTTCCACCACATAGGTAAGCAGGAATGTAATTCCAAGATAAATCAAAATCCTTTTTGTTCGTTTACTCGTTTCCATATATGGTCACATCTCCTATGCAATATGTTTGATCAGCGTCAGTCTGTTACAGTCATCCTTGTACTCATACCGCATTTCATCCATGCTTTTCTTCACCATGAAAATGCCTAAACCGCCGATAGCACGTTCACTGACTGACAGTGTTACATCCGGGTCCTCTTTTTTCAGCGGATCATACGGAACGCCCGCATCAATAAAGCACAGCGTAGCTGTCCCCTCGGAAACTCCGCACTCTACCCGAACCTCTCCCGCTTTTCCCTCATATGCATAATGAACAATATTGGACAGGACTTCATCAATTGCTACTTCAATCTGTATCCTGGCCTTTGTTGAGCAATCATTTGCTTCTAGAATATCGGATACAAATTCCGTCACCTTATTCATTTCCTCGATTCTGGCAGGTATCACTATCGTCTGCATTTGCTTGCTCCTTGAATTTTTATCATTTACTGAATCGTCAAAATGTCCACAAAGCCTGTCACTTCAAACACTTCCATAATCGTTGCATTGACATTGGTAATGGTCATGCTACCCTGCTGGTTCATCTGTTTCTGTGTTGCCAATAAAACACGTAATCCTGCTGATGATAAGTATTCCAACTGTGCAAAATCAAACACAAGTGTCTTGATGCCGTTCAATGCTGTCTTCAGTTCTTCCTCCAACTGTGGAGTCGTGGTTGTATCCAGTCTTCCCTCCATTTTTAATGTAAGCTTGTCACCCTCATTTACTTTCGTAATTGTCATAATGAATTCATCCTTTCTTAATAAGAAGTTCGCTGCATCTATTATACATGAATTGAAAACCCTTGTAAACGATGATTTACATTTTTTACAAAGGCTCCGGAAGGTTCTTTTCTATCATTTCTCTCTGCGTTTCTCTCTGCACAGGCAGATATTCGTTTACAATTATATGTCTGCTATGCTATACTTTTAAGGTTTGAATATGTCATTAAAACTATAAAATCAAAGAGGTCTGAAATCATGCAGGAAGCTCAACAAAATGTATCTGAAAATAAAATGGGAACCATGCCGGTAGATAAACTGCTGGTATCCATGTCCCTGCCAATGATGATTTCCATGCTGGTACAAGCATTGTACAATGTTGTGGATTCCATATTTGTTTCCCGAATCTGTGAGGACGCACTGACTGCCGTCTCCCTTGCCTTTCCTTTGCAAAGTCTGATGATTGCGCTTGGCGCCGGTATGGGAGTCGGTGTGAACGCTCTTCTGTCCCGCTCTCTCGGCGAGAAAGACTATGATAAGGTTAATCAAAGTGCAATGAACGGCATCTTTCTTTCCATCATCAATGCCCTTCTGTTCCTTTTGATTGGTATCTTTATCACCAGACCCTTTTATGAAAGCCAGACCAACGATCCCGAAATCATAGCCTACGGCGTACAGTATCTGTCCATTGTCTGCTGCTGTTCCTTCGGCATTTACGCACAGTTTATCTTTGAAAAGCTGCTGCAGTCTACCGGCCGAACCTTTTACACAATGCTTACACAGAGTCTTGGTGCAATCATCAACCTGATCCTTGATCCGATTCTGATCTTTGGTCTGCTCGGATTTCCGAAGCTTGGCGTTGCAGGTGCAGCGATTGCCACTATCATTGGTCAGATTGTTGCCGGAATTGCCGCATTTTTTATCAACCTGCGTAAAAACGACGAGGTAAAGCTTTATTTTAAAGGATTCCGTCCGGACATGGCCACCATCGGACAGATTTATGCCGTTGGGCTTCCTTCTATTATAATGCAGTCCATCGGCTCCATCATGACCTACGGCATGAATCGAATCCTAATCACTTTTTCCTCAACGACAACGGCAGTATTTGGTGTGTATTTCAAACTGCAGAGTTTTATCTTCATGCCTATTTTTGGATTGAACAACGGGATGGTTCCCATCATTGCCTTTAATTACGGAGCGAGAAAAAAAGAACGTCTGGTTCACACAATTAAACTAAGCGTTCTCTATGCCGAATTTCTCATGCTGGTAGGATTTTTGGTGTTTCAGTTCTTACCCGCGCCGCTGTTCAAGCTGTTTGATGCTTCGGAGCACATGCTGAGCATGGGCATTCCGGCTCTTCGTATCATCAGCCTTCATTTCCTGCTTGCCGGCTTCTGCATCATCATCGGTTCCGTCTTTCAGGCACTTGGAAACGGCATCTACAGCATGATTGTATCTATCACCCGTCAACTTGTGGTATTACTTCCTGCGGCCTATCTGCTGTCATTGTCCGGAAAAGTAAATAATGTATGGTGGGCATTTCCAATTGCCGAACTGGTTTCCCTTTCCTTTTCCGTTTTCTTCCTCCTGCGCATCAATCGTAAAATCATTCAGAATATAGGAAAAGAGCCGGTTTCATAATAAACCGACTCTTTCAGACTGATTTGTTTATCACTTTATCCTAACGCTACATCTAAGATCATCATCAATGAAAATCCAACTGCAAACAGTACCGTTCCAATATTGGAATGTTCACCTTCTGACATCTCCGGAACCAGTTCTTCAACGACAACATACATCATGGCGCCCGCTGCAAAGCTCAGCAGATACGGCAGGGCAGGCACAATGACACTTGCCGCCAATATGGTAAGCAATGCTCCGACAGGCTCCACAATGCCGGACAATGCGCCATACAGGAAAGCCTTTGATTTCTTCACGCCCTCTCCCCGCAGCGGCATAGATATAATGGCGCCTTCCGGGAAGTTCTGTATTGCAATTCCTATTGATAATGCCAATGCTCCCAGCACAGTAATCTGTTCATTGCCTGAAAGCCAGCCGGCATATACAACTCCAACCGCCATGCCCTCCGGTATATTATGCAGTGTTACCGCCAGCACTAACATCGTCTTCTTCTGCAAATTGGTTTTGGGGCCTTCTGCTGCATCACTGTTCACATGCAGATGCGGTATAACGTGATCCAGCACCAGCAAAAACAGGATACCAATCCAGAATCCGACCACTGCAGGAACGAAAGACCACTTTCCCATCTCCTCTGACTGTTCCAGTGCCGGAATCAGCAGACTCCATATGGATGCTGCAACCATGACCCCTGCCGCAAATCCGGATAATGCCCTTTCCAGCATCGGATTCATTGCCTTTCTCATAAAGAAAACACAGGCGGCACCGCCTGCTGTTCCGATAAACGGAATCAAGATTCCCTGAAGCACCTCTGCTGTCATATCATACACTTCCTTTGCATCTTCTTTTTCTCTTATTATTAACCAATTTCAAGAAATATGCAATGCAAAAGTACAAGTTGAAGACTCCATAGCCTCCTAATATTCCCGTGATCAGACGACGTCTGTTCGTTGATTCCTGTATTCCCACCTCTTGAATCAGCCAATCGGCTCCCATAACGCCCATAGAACCCAAAGAAGTCCAGATGGTCAGATACCATGGTATCCGCCCCTTAGAATTTGATTTATGTAAACCAATCAGCCATGTGACATTTGTAATAATTGCAAACAACTGTCCAATGGTCGCACCGGTACATCTGGCGCAGACCGGAAACTGTTTTCCATGATAAAAGAAACTGCGCTCCGGCATCTGGTGACATCCACTGTGATTGCCTGCCACACGCAATGCATAGAGCACGGTATCCTTAAAATCGGTAGCCACAGCTCTGACACACATTCACGACACGTGTCTTTGTCGTTGTCTTAGATTTTCCCTTACCCATTCCGCATAATCCACACAGTATTCCGGGCACATTAAACAATACATATCCAAGACATGCCTTACACCAGCCAAAGCCTTTGGTTTTCGTATCTGTTGTTGTATCTGCAACCGTCTGCATCACTACGTGGTTGCTTCCGCATTTTGGACATATCATCTGTATTCCTCCCATCCTGTCAAAACGATGATTTTTCTCGCTTCCGACATTATGAGTATATCAGAACCCCTTTGCAAAAACAATTTACATCTGTCACATTTGCAGTACCCGACTATTCATGCAAAAGTGATTGTCCTTCGCATGAAACATAGCAAAAAATTGTATTAAACTACCATGACAGTTCTCTATCCGGCGGCATCAATCACAGACGCTGCGTAAAATATATGGAATTGCAGTACCGAGAAGACGGTTCTATCATCACAATGCAGCCGTAGCCGCAAACCATTCCTTCATCGTCTGTAGCACCACGATCAATTCCTGTTCTTCTATAATATATGGTACCATTGCATATAGATAGTTCAAAAAAGGGCGGCTGAAAACGCCATGCCGGTACGCAAATTCCTGATATCCCGTGAGGCAGGAAGGCTCATATACCTCCATGCACACGCAGCCGCCCATGATTCTGACCTCTTTTACACGTGAATCCGCAAAATCTTTCAGTTCACGTCTTGTGATTTCCTCAATCCGATGAATCTTGGACATATAATCCTGTTGTTCAAACAAGGCGATAGATTTTAATGCAACACTGCATGCAAGTGCATTCCCCATAAAAGTAGGGCCATGCATCAGCGCATGCTCCGGCAGGTCATCATAAAAGCCATTATAGACCTTATGATTTGCCACCGTCACCGCATGTCCGATATAACCACCAGTCAGCGCCTTGCCAAGAACCAGAATATCCGGCAAAACCAAATCTGCCACAAAGCGGTTGCCCGTACGCCCAAAGCCTGTCGCAACCTCATCAAAGATCAGCAGTACATCATATTGGTCGCAAAGCTCTCTCGCACGTTTCAGAAATGAGATGTCATACATCCGCATACCGCCTGCGCCCTGCAGCAGTGGCTCAACAATCAAGCTGTTCAGTCGATCATGATACTGTTCAAATACCTGCTCCAGCACTTCCGTCTTCGTCGGGACATGAATTACATTTCTGCTTTCTCCGTAAGCCTTCAGCACGAAATGATAGTCCTCATCATCTCCGATTTCCATTGTCTTAAACGTGTCTCCATGGTAAGCATGCTCCAACGCCATCACCATAGTTCTCTTTTCTGCCCCACGATTCATATAATACTGTAATGCCATCTTGACTGCGACCTCGACCGCCACGCTCCCCGAATCCGAGAAAAAGCAGTAATCCAGATCTCCCGGCAGAAAAGTCTGCAGCTTATCCGCCAGGCGCTCGACCGGCTCATGGGTCAATCCGCCCAGCATGACATGTGAAAAGCGAGCCGCCTGCTCCTGAATAGCCGCTGTCAGTACCGGATGCTTGTACCCATGTATCATACTCCACCAGGAAGAAACAGAATCTATCAGCTTTTGATCCTCTGTACATAAATAAACTCCCGCTGCATCTACAATTTTATAGGGTGTTTTCATTTGTTTCATTTGTTCATAGGGATACCAAATCATTTTGCTTTACCTCTGCTTTATCCTTCCTCATACAATGCTTCCAAAAGCTGCGGTGCCATATTTAATTCCGTGTCTCCATCACATACACATGCAAGCACCTTTAATCCTGTCATAGCTTCGCACATAAACAGATTGTCCTCCTCCATCCTGTCGCCGGGATGAAAATGATTGAAAATCATTCCCTTGAGCGGCAGCTTTCTTGCTCGCATATATTCAACTGTCAAAACCACACTGTTGATGGTTCCAAGTCCTGCATCTGCAACGAGCAGACTGGACAGCTGCAGTTCTTGAATGATGTCCTCCAGCTGTATTTTGGTCTCATCAAAACAGATTGGACAGAGAATCCCTCCGCTGCCCTCCATGGTCACATAATCATAATGACTGCACACCTTTTCAAACTGCTGTTTTACTACCTGAAGCTGCACCGGATTGCCCTCAATACGAGAAGCAAGATGTGGTGAAACTGCATTTTCATAAACATATGGACACATCTCTGCAAGCGGCTGTGCAATACCGGAAATCATTTTCACATGCAGTGCATCCCCCGGAATCAAGCTGCCATCCGAACGTCTGTCATTGCCACTCATTGCCGCTTTATAATAAGCTGCATTCCGACCGGTTTCCTTCAGTTTTTTCAGAATCAATCCCGTAACATATGTCTTACCGACATCCGTTCCTGTTCCTGTAATGAAAAGCTTATGACTCATTTTAAAGCCTCACCTCATATCCCAATTGTTCTACCAGTTCCAAATCTGTCCTGACCGTAATTCCGGCCGTAGTCAGCATATCTCCGGAGATTGCCGCATTAGCACCGGAAAGAAAGCAGCTTCGCCCCTGATCTGTCAGTAGTCCTCTGCCACCCGCAAGCCGTATAGAAGCGTCTGGCAGGAGAAATCGATACACCGCGACAATTCGCTGCATTTCCTGCGATGTTAATCGTTGATTCCCCTCAAAGGGAGTCCCCGGAATCGGATTGAGCATGTTAATCGGAACACTTTTAATTCCTAACTCACGCAGTTCCAGAGCCATATCGATCCGATCCTCCGGTGTCTCTCCAAGTCCCATAATACCGCCGCTGCATACAGAGAGACCCGCCGCCTGTGCTGCCTTGATTGCCGCCACCTTATCAGCATAAGTATGGGTGGTACAGACATTCGGAAAATATCTGCGAGAAGTTTCCAGATTATTATGTACCCGTGCTGCACCGGCCTCTTTCAATTTCCTATACTGTGCCTCATTCAACAAACCAAATGAAATACAAACGAAAATGCTTGTTTCTCTGTGAATCTGTCTGATTGTTTCACACATCAGTTCCACCTCAGCATCTGGCAGCCTCTTTCCTGCTGTCACAATCGAATAGCGCAATACCCCCTGCTCCTTGTTCTTCTTGGCCTGTGCAACAATTTCCGCTGTTGGAAGCAATGGATATCTTGCACTATCGGTACAATTGTATGCCGACTGTGCACAAAATCTACAGTCTTCCGAGCAGCCTCCACTCTTACCATTGATAATTGTACAAAGATCAAACCGGTTCGCGCAGACACGACGACGAATGAAATCTGCCTGTCGGCATAGTTCCTCCAAAGGCTCCATATAGAGTTTCAAAGCTTCTTCCCGCGTTACAGCATTGCCTTCGAGCACTCTGTCGGCAACCGTCTTCACATATGTCATAAGTCTCTCACATCCCATTCCTTCTCATAATCGGAATCAGTCTCTTTGCGAGAACCGCTCCCAGAATACACAATACAATGTCTCCCGGTACTGCAAGGAGAAAACAATATAAAAACAACGGCCACAATCCAATGGGCGTTCCCAGATACAGGTCACTGATCAGATAGTAATAGACCATGCCAAACAAATATACAATTCCAAGTCCGATAAAATCTGCAGCCAGTAAACGCCGATAGCTGGGATTTTCAACTCTGTTTGCAAGCATGCCTGTCACATAGGCTGCGACTGCAAATCCAATGATGTAGCCAAAACTCGGACGAAATATGTAAGAAGGCCCGCCACCCTCTGCAAATACCGGCAGCCCCATCAAGCCCAACAATATATATACCACAACAGCTATGGCTCCCCACTTCTTTCCCAATAACAGGCCTGCAAGCATCGTAAATAAGAGCTGCAGCGTAAACGGCACTACGGGAATCGGAATTTTGAGAAAAGCTCCGGCAATGATCAATGCAACGAACAGCGTACATAGAACCATATTTCTTGTTTTCTGTATGTTCAAGTCCAAGCCCCCTAAAGTCGTATACTAATTTCACCGGAGGATAGTATTTCTTCTGTTCCATCCTCATATTTCACCTGCAGGCGGCAATCATCATCAATACCAAGCACAAATGCTGTTCTCGACTGCTCCCCTCCGATCACCTTCACAGACCTGCCGATTGCAAAACTTCTTCTTCTGTACTCGGCCGCATAATCCGTATGTTCCAGCATTGCATAATATTTCATAAAGGAATTTAAAAATGCAGCAGTGATATGATTTTTAGCATCCTCCTGCGGTTGATCAAACACCGCTCCCGCAATCTGTTCCAATGCTTCTCCGAAGCCTTCTTGGGGCTGATAAACATTGATTCCCACACCCAGCACTGCATATTCCAGCATTCCGCTTTCCATCCCAAGAGCCGCCTCTGTCAAAATACCACAGACCTTTTTGCCCTTGACAAAAATATCATTCACCCATTTGATTTCTGCCTTCTCATTCGATACCGCTTCGATTGCCTCACATACCGCAACGGCTGCAATCGTTGTAATCCTGGTTGCCTGCTCTGCAGTATAATGCGTCGGCCGAAGCAGCAGACTCATATAGATACCTGTACCAACCGGCGAAGCAAAGCTGCGCCCTCTCCTGCCGCGCCCCGCAGTCTGTTCATTTGCAATGACTACATATCCCTCAGGCGTCCCACTGATTGCCCTTTCCCGCACTGCGGAAATCGTCGAGTCCACAACGGGAACCACCTCGATTTTCATATCCGTACATATCGGATTTAAATATTTTTGGATTCCCTGTGGGGACAATATATCCGTCTGTCTTGACAGGCAGTATCCTTTATTAGAAACAGCATCAATTGCATAGCCTTCATTTTGAAGCACCTTTACAGCCTTCCAAACAGCCGCTCTGGAAACAGCAAGCTGCTGTGCGATTTCTTCTCCCGAAAAATAAATTCCCTTATTTGATTCAAACAATTCCAGTATTTCCTCTTTGATCGTCATATCGCTTCCTCCTTGACTCTTGACAGTATAGCATGGCGCTTTTTAATCGTCAACCAGTTTTATTTTTCCGGTTTACAATCGTTCTATTAAAAAAACACGGCCTCCACATACGGAGCATCCGTGTTCTTTTCTTTTTAGATTTTTATTCTTCAAAAACTTCACCAAAATCTTCTATGTCCTGCTTCTCAAATACGATGGTGTCCCCGCCTGATATCACTCAGCGCCAGCACCAGAAAGCCTACTGTATATCCGATTGTAGAGAAAAAGTAGAACTGCATATTGCCACTGAAGGGGCCGATCAATCCAATTAAAATCAGAATCCCGCTGATACGCAGTATCCATTTTGCAGCCTGCTCATCCTTTTCTAATGCAAAGGAAAGCAAAAGCATTGCCGTTCCCAGCATGGCGGCCCAGGATACACACTCCAGTGCCTTCGTTACAGATGGCCATCCATCCAGCCGCAGAAGTTCCGGTGTATCGGAAAGTGTTCCGTAGGTTGGTGAAATTACAGTCATATACACAAAATGATTGGAGATTGTAACCACAGCCATCGCACCGGCCAATAGCAACGCAAGCAATGCAAGTGTCCTTTTTCCCTCCGTAGTCTGGCGGTACAGGACAGCAAAATAGCCGACAATCGCAAGCGCCGAAAGCATTGTCAATATTTCCATCAGCATAAGCACCAGTGGTGGTTCTTTTAGTACCCAAATTGTAGTTGCCACAAGATATAATGCGCTTAATATCACAATGACCCAGCCCAAAAAATATCTCTGTTTGTTCAGGTTCATATAGTATTCTCCATTTCTGACACCATTCATTCGCATATTCCGAAAAACTCGATCTCTTCTCCAAGCGGACCGATACAAAACGCAATCCGCGCCCGCAGCTGATCTAATGTGATATCCTTTGGTTCAATCAAGATCCGGTATCCTGCTTCTCGTACTTTCTCTGTACATAAATCCACATCTTCTGCCGCAAAAGCGAAATGCCGTATCGTTCCTTTTCCAAGAGATATCTCGCCGTCAGAAAATATTTCTACGATTCCGTCCCCTGTATCAAGCATCACCCCGGTGTCCCATTTCTGAATTTCCTCAAGACCAATGATATCCTTGTAAAAATGAACGGTTCTTTGATACTCTTCATCACCGGTACACTTCATCGACATATGATGTATTCCATTCACCAAGCCCATTCATGCTCTCCTCTTTGCGTCATTTATGTTTGTTAAGCACTACCCCCTGAAATCCACATGCTGACCCAGCATTGTTTCCTCTTGGGTC
>CAZABT010000004.1:18941-52923 GCA_964483395.1 uncultured Lachnospiraceae bacterium | reverse complement strand
TCGGCTTTGTGGATGAGGTTTCAAATCCACAGGTGGCACGGGCAATCAAGACACTTCTGTTTACAGGAATGCGTGTGGGCGAACTGACCGCCCTACATTGGGAAGAAGTCGATATGGAGCAATGCACTCTTGTGGTCAAGTACAATCTGTATCGGCTGAATGGCGAATACCGTCTTACCTCCCCAAAGACCAAAAGCAGTGCCAGACTGATAACACTGCCACCACAGGTCATTGAGATTTTTAAGGAGCAGAAAGCATGGCAGGAAAAACGCAGAGCCGAAGTCGGCAGCCGATGGATAGAGCGTGATGCCGTGTTCACAGGGCAGTTTGGGGAGTATATGAACAAAACCTACATCAATACGGAATTTAAGGAACTGCTGAAAAATCATGATTTTCCGGACATTCATATCCATGACCTGCGCCACGCCAATGCCTCACTGCTGATAAACATGGGCGTTCCCGTGAAGGTCATTTCCGAGCATCTTGGTCATTGTGATACCAGAACCACAGAGAACATTTATGCACACATCTTCAATGAAACACTTGCTCAAACCTCCGATGCCATCAGTCAGGCATTGGCAGGAAACCAGTAAAATGGTGCTTATTTCTACAAACACATCTGAATATGCCACAGACACAGAAAACACCAAGCCATCCGAACAGCTACAGAATGTCGGACAGCTTGGTGTTTATTTGGTGTTTAAATGGGCAAAACGAGGGGTTACGAGCCGAAACGATACACAGTTTAGAACACCACGAAACCCCATGAAATGGGCGTTTTCTGACGATACGCAACGCTATGAATGACCAGCCGTTGTGCTCAACAAAAAAACTGTAGTGACTTTTAGCTATGTCATTACAGTTTTCGTATTATTATATATATTGAGAATACCTATTTCCGGTTTGCCGGCTCAATTGCGATGGTCTTGCCCTTGATCTTAACATTTTTCATGGCCTGAAGCACTTCTTTGGTATACTCCCTCGGTACCTCCACGAAGGTATAGCTGTCGAACATGTCGATTGCACCGATGAGATTACCGGGTATTCCGCTCTCGCCTGCAATGGCACCGACAATGTTGGAGGCACGCACACCCTGTTTCTTGCCGATGTTCATGAACAGTCTGACCATGCCCTCCTCAGCACCGGTGTCACCGTAATCATTGTCTGCACCTCTGTGTCTGCCGCCACGGCCCGTGTCTGCGTCTGTGCTTTCTCGCGCAACTATCTCATCATCACCCAGATACATCTTCAAAAACGCTGCTGCAATGTCCATTGCTGTATAATCTTCTTCATTGACACGCTGTTCCACAAGATTCAGCATTTCAGTCAGATGACCTTCCTCAATGACTGCTTCAACCTCCTGAAATGCATGGTCAATCTTGGTATTACGAATGTCATTGACGGACGGAATCGGCTTTGCTTTGATCTTTGTCTTACAGAAGCGTTCGATATCCTTCAGCTTGTAGACCTCCTTGCCCGATACAAAAGACAGCGCCAGACCAGTCTTGCCTGCACGTCCTGTTCTGCCGATACGATGTACATAATATTCATCATCCTGCGGCAGATCATAGTTAAATACAATGTCTACATCATCCACATCAATGCCTCTGGCTGCCACATCTGTCGCTACCAGAATCTCTGTCTTTCCGTTACGAAAGCTGTTCATGACACGGTCTCTCTGCTTCTGTACAAGATCTCCGTGCAATCCCTCCGCGAAATATCCGCGTCCCTTGAGCATCTCTGTCAGTTCATCTACCTTACGTTTTGTATTACAGAATATAACCGACAACTGCGGATTATAGACATCTATCAGCCTTGCAAGCACCTCATCCTTGTTTTTCGGACGCACATCAAAATAAAACTGTTCAATATTTTCGACGGTCAATTCCTTACGTACGACCTTGATCGTCTCGGCATTTTTCTGGTGCTTCTTTGCAATCTCCACAATCGGTTTGGGCATGGTTGCTGAAAATAACACGGTCTGACGTTCTGTCGGAACTCCCTCCAAAATCGTCTCAATATCCTCACGGAAGCCCATATTCAGCATTTCATCTGCTTCATCCAGCACGACCATACGAACTCCGCCGAATTTTACGGTTTTACGTCTCATATGATCCATCACGCGGCCGGGGGTTCCTACTACGATCTGAACTCCTGTCTTTAAGGACTTGATCTGCTTCACGATTTCCTGCCCGCCATAGATGGGAAGCACCTTCACGCCATGCATAAACTTGGCAAGATTTCTGATCTCATCCGCCACCTGAATTGCAAGCTCCCTTGTCGGACACAGTACAATTGCCTGCACTGCCTTATCCTTCATTTCAACCGTTTCCAGCATCGGTATGCCAAAGGCTGCCGTCTTGCCTGTACCTGTCTGTGCCTGTCCGATGATGTCTCTGCCTTCCATGACTGCCGGAATTGCCTTGGCCTGAATCGGTGACATCTCCTCGAAGCCCATTTCCTTGACTGCACGCAGGATTCTATCATCCAATGGTGCTGCTTCTTCTGCTCCGACTCTCATTACACTTAATTCTTCAAATCTCATTCTGTTCTCCTATTTGGCGCAGATATCATCCTGAATATCCCCAAAAAGAGCCTTAACCTGATACTAGAACATCTGTTGATCAGGTTAAAGCTCTTCAAATTCGTCATTTATTCAATAATACATAAACCGTCATTATCATTTCGACTCAACTAATACCTGCTATTGATTATACTGCAACTTGAACATCATAGCACGATTTTTCCTAAATAGCAAATCAATTTAGCCTTGTATCTTCACGCTCGTATCTTCACGCTTCATAAATATTTGCTTCATAAGGCAGCATATCGTTTCCGATCTTATCATAATTCGATAAAAGCAGCTTATATTTGCGCGTATCGACAAATCGTTCCTTGATCTTCGTGGACAGATTACATTCGATAAAATAGCATTTTCCCCTGTACTGGCGATAATATAGGAAGAAGTTTCTCACATGTTTCTTTATAAACTCCGTCTCGCCATATGCAAAAGTCTTTTCCTGCTTACGCAGGGCAATCAACTGCTTATAGAAATTCAATACAGAATCCTCATCTTCACATTCATTCTCGACATTATAGGTGGCATGGTCTCCATCTCCCGCAATCCATGGCTGTCCTGCCGTAAAGCCTCCATTCTGTGTTCCATCCCATTGCATCGGGGTTCGCGCATGATCACGCGTTCCCGCAAGTACCTTTTCAAATGCCTTCTCTTTGGTCATCCCACGTTCATTGAGCAATTGGTCATACAGATTCAATGCCTCTACATCCCGCAGTTCATCCATAGACTGAAAATGCTGGTTGACCGCACCTATTTCATCCCCCTGAAAGAGATAGGGCGACCCACCGCTCGTAAACTGGATGACTGCCAGCATTTTAGCCAGTTCCTTACGATATGTTCCATCCGGATCAACCTTGGAAAGGAACTTTGGATTGTCATGATTGTTGTAGAACAAAGCCATGTGACAATGGTTACCGTAATGCTCCTCATAGTCGATCAGATATTCCTTCAGATAATTCAAATCATACTTATAATCATCATAACGGCTGTGTCCCGGTGTTTCCAGATGGTCGAAGCAAAACATCATATCGAGTTCTCCTCTGTCGTCACCCGTCAGCAATTTTGCCATTTCCATACCGATTCCGGGCATCTCGCCGACAGAATATGCCTGATACGGTTCAAAGGCCTCGCTCCTGATCTGCCGCAGATATTCATGCAGATGCGGGCCATAAAAGTAGTATTCAATTCCCCGATAGCCAATCAGCTCTCCAATCGTGTCACTTCCGTCCGGAAGCCCTTCCGTCTTGGAAATATAGTTGATGACATCCATGCGGAAGCCATCAATGCCCTTCTCCAGCCACCAACGGATCATTTCAAAAATTTCTTCCCGCATTTCTGCACAGTCCCAGTTCAGATCCATCTGCTTCTTGGAAAAAAGATGCAGTGCCCAGACATCCTGTTCCTCATAATAATTCCATGCCGAACCGGAAAAGAAGGAATTCCAATTGTTCGGAGGTGTCTTGCCGCCGTTGCCCGGACGAAAATGATAATAATTACGATACTTGGATTCCGGATTCCTGAGCGCCTCCTGAAACCACTTATGCTCATCGGAAGTATGATTGATCACAAGATCCATGATCAGGCGCATGCCACGTTTATGTACCTCCTCCAAAAGCAGTTCAAAATCTTCCATCGTCCCAAAATCCTGCATGATCTGATAGTAGTCCCTGATATCATAGCCGTTATCATCGTTCGGAGAATCATAGACTGGGGACAGCCACAGCACGTCCACTCCCAGTTCCTTCAGATAATCCAGTCGGGAGATGATGCCCTGCAGGTCACCTATTCCGTCCCCGTCAGAATCCATGAAGCTGCGCGGGTAAATTTGATAAAATACCGCTTCCTTCCACCATGCTTCCTTAACTGGGCCATTTCCCGAAGACGGTACGTCCTGTTCCGTATTCAGCAGTGTTAACAGCGATCCGTAATCGCCCATGTTCTTCTTGATCAGACCGGACAGCGTCTCCAGTTTCATATTTCCGACAATGGGATTCGTCACGAGTGCATCCTTTAACTTCAGTGCCATCAATACCCTGTGGATAATGTCATGTCCCACAGGATGTGCATATACTTCCTTTAATTTACTTTCTGATGTCAGTAATTGATTCATTCCACATATCAACTCCATATCTTTTTATTTGAGACAATGACCAAACCACAAAGTCTGCTCATCATCTTGCTTATATGCTTCACACTAATACGTTTATGTATTTATGCATTTGTATCCGTTGTGATTGCTCCTCGCTCTTTCAAATCTGCAATGATCCGGTCATACATCTGCTTATCAATCTTGTACTTGGAGCGATACAGCAGATATCCGATCAAAATACAGATCAGGGGGAAGATAAACATTGCCGCTTTCATAAGCGTCATTCCCTGTACTGTCACATCCGCCGCGGAACCGGCATCCTTGATCCCTGACAGGATGACGATTGCTCCGACCACACCACTGGCTACCGCACCGCCGATTTTATTGATAAAGGGCTGCAGCGAAAACGTCACGCTGTCATTGCGCTTACCAAATTTCCAACATCCATACTCGACCGTATCCGCCAGAAACATCAGCATCAACAGTTGAATAAAGGCTTCTCCGACAAAGATCAGCACTCCTGCTGTTCCGATAAAGGTCATCGTATTCGTTGGTGCAAAGAAGAAAATAATGTAGCCGATGACCACCAGACAGGTAGAGCCAAAATACAGCTTATTTCTTTCAAATTTCTTACTGAACAACGGAAATACAATCAGCGCTGCAATCTGTGAAAGTCCTAGAATCACAGCAAAAATTGAATACATGTCTTCATTTCCGTAGGCATACTTAAAATAATAAATTCCAAAGCTGGTTGTCGTTGTATAGCCAATCGAAAAAAGTGCCATGGAAATGGCAGTAAAGAGCAATTGATCATTTTTAAAGATCACATCCACCATATTCCTGAGTGTTGTATGCTCTTGTTCTGCGTCTGTGGCAACTACCGTTTCATGAACACCGAATAGTGTAATGCACTGTCCCAGCCACATAACTAAAATCACAAGGACCGCAAATGCAAAATACCCTCTCTGCAAGGAACCCAAGGTCTCTCCCAGCGCCGTTGTGATCGGCACAATACCCGCTACCACGAAGAACAGTCCGACATCCGCACAGATTCTTGCAAATGCACCGATCTTCTCCCGCTCCTTCTGCTCAAGGCTCAGAGACGGCAGCATAGACCAATAAGAAATATCATTGATGGTATAGGTAATGCCCCAGAACAGATACAGTATTGCAAATACAACTACATATGCGCCTCCCTGCAGTCCCATATCCGTAAAAAGCAGTACCGTAACAATACCGGACAGACATGCCCCAAGTGCGATCCAAGGCTTGAACTTGCCAAACCTGTTGTGTGTATTGTCCACAATCACGCCCATGATCGGGTCATTCAATGCATCAAACACCCTGCAGCACAGCATAATTGCCGTAATCCACCACAGGCTTGAAGTCGGCAGACTCAAAACATCCGTAAGATAATAGATCAGATACATGCTGACCATTGTATAGACCATATCACGGCCTACTGTTCCAAGTCCAAAGGTATATTTGTTTCGATTCTTTTTCATTCCCGCTCCTCCTTAGTCACATACAGATTCGATCCAAAATCTCCGAGCAGACGTACCTGTTCGTTATAGCCTGTACCAACGAATTGATTGTTTAACAGCACACCACTTGCAAACATCGCTCCACTTCCCTGATACTCTTCCACACAGTCCTGCAGGGCATATACCTGATTTGCCATACGCAGAACCATGCCGTCTGGATTCAATTTAACCGGAAGCACATGCTTTATGAGTCCGCCAAACCGCTCCAGATACAATTTCTGTGGCTTTGTCTCCATCCGGTACTTCTGTTCTTCTCTAAGTCCTGATACACGTAAATAATCATATCCCTCCGCCGCCTGTGCAAGTATTTGATAAAAACCCGTAACCGCTTTGCTTCCGTCACGTTCACACACCTGCCATTGTACTTTATTATCCTTCGGATAGTCCATACGGGAATATACACCATATTGGAGTGTATGCCGATGCTCTTTATAAAATGCTATTTGTTCTGCAAGCTCTTCCTTCTCCATCTTAGTCAAGTATTTCAGATCCAGTTCGTAGCCAAGACAGCCAAATGCCGCAACATTAAAGCGGGTCGATAAAGCCGTTTCCCGCAGTGTCTGCTGATGCGGTGCCGCAGAAACATGAGCCCCCATAGCTGACAGCGGATAAAGATAGGACAATCCCTCCTGTATCGCCAGACGTTCAATCGGATCTGTGTCATCCGAGGACCACACCTGCGGCGAATAACACAGCATACCCAGATCAAATCGATTTCCACCGCTGGAGCAGCTCTCTAACAGAATATGACTCCGTGGTTCGAAAATTCGTTTTAAAATACTGTACAGACCCATCGTATAACGGTGAAAAAACTCCCCCTGATTACGCAGAACTTCTGAATATGCCTCACTGATATGACGGTTCATATCCCATTTCACATAAGAAATCTTTGCTTCATCCAATATGCGGGATACATTTTCCACAATATAGTCCTGCACTTCTGGTTTACATAAGTCCAAAACTCTCTGATAACGTCCATACGTCGGATTTCTGTCTGGCAGTGTAATGGCATATTCCGGATGCGCCCGATACAAATCACTGTCTTCATTGATCATCTCAGGCTCAAACCATAATCCGAATTCCAAACCGGCTGCACGTATCCGCTTGGCAAACCCCGTCATGCCGCTTGGCAGCTTCTTTGTATTCACCCGGTAATCGCCCAGTCCTGCATGATCACTGTTGCGTGCACCAAACCAGCCATCATCCAGTACAAAAAGCTCTATTCCAAGCTTCTTTGCCTGTCCTGCCGATCTTAGCAGACCACTTTGTTTGAAATCAAAAAAATCTGCTTCCCAGTTATTGATCAAAACCGGTCTGTCTTTTCCCTTCCACTCGCCACGGACAATATGTTCATTGATAAAATCATGAAAATGATGACTCATCCCATTATAGCCCCGGTCGCTGAAGGTCATGACCGCTTCGGGGGTCTCAAATTTTTCTCCACATTCCAGTTCCCATTCAAAGCAATGGTCATTGATTCCGATAGAAACTCTGGCAATATCCGAATGATTCAGTTCCACAGAGCCGTAATGATTGCCACTATATACAAGATTAAAGCCGAATACCCAGCCCGTGTCCTGTGTTGCCGTCTGCTCTGACAGCAGAAATCCGGGATTATGCTGATTAGAACTGCCGCCTGTCGTAGAAGAATTCAGACTAATGCCATAGGTCAGCGGTCTGTCATGACGATGTGTCTCCTTGATCCAACTGCCGTCAAAGGTCGTCATCTGATAGTCACGGTTCGGCAAATCCACCATCATGCTGAGAGCTCTTCTGAGCACTGCTCTCTTTTCATGGTGATTTGTAATGACCATACGCCTTGTGATGACATCTGTCTTTTCATAAACCGTATAAATCAGATGCAGTTCCAGTTGTCCTGCTACATCCTCCATGCGAATATCCAGGTGCATGCAGTCCTCCTGCGCACCATAAGCTGTCGGAAGCCCCTCCATCTGTGTTGCCCCGCTCTTGGTCACTGCACCCTGATAAATAAAATCATGCACAAAGCTTCCGTCCGGCATCTTGATTTCCAATGGACTTCTGCGATAATCACCGCGTCCCATTCCTGACCATTCCAGACACATCGTATCCAGCGTATAGGTTTCACTTTCTGTACTGTAATTCACGCAGGAACCCCAAGGTACAGTGTGTTTAAATGCCAATGGTTCCATAGACTGGCGCTCATCCACTCGCGGGCCGTAATAAACATGCTCCAGATGTCCATAGGATGTGACACGGAACCAATAGCTTGTATGCAGCGTTGTCAGATAAAACTGTCCGTTTTTCGATGTGATCATTTCATTTCCTCATACAGGGCATACAGCTTCTGCACCCCATTTTCCAAAATATAACAATGTCTGATATAAGGAATCAGTAAAACCAGAAATAGAACTGTCAGGCAATACAACGCAAGCTGCTGTATCAATAGACAGGCAATCAGAGAACCGACCGTCAGCAGTGCAAAGGTCACGGTCACAATCAGATGAATCAACCGCTCGTGCTGGAAAAAGCCGATCTGTACAAGCATCTCCTTACGGGCTCTCTTCCGCTCTGCCCTCTGCAGCTTTTCCTCCTTAGGTTCCTCTGCCGCTGGCTCTGTCAGCAATGCTTCAATGTACGATATATAATCCTTCAATTTCTTCTCCATATTTGTATAACCGGAAGCATGTAATTTCGGTATTTCCTCCCTGCCTACAGTATACCCTTAATTCGACAGATAATAAAGCACGATTTTGTTTCATGGAAGCACTTTTTCTGAAAACAAAAACAACACAGGAATCTATCCTCTGTGTTGTTTTTGTTTGAGTAACCAATGATAAACTAATGCCCAGTGTCCTGCACTGATCAGCCTTTGATCTTCTCATAGAAATTAACAAATGTAGCCGTCATGTATGGGCCGACATAAATATAGGCCAGTCCGCATGTTACCATGCCAAGAAGTACCCACAAAATAAAGGACAGACCAAGCACAAAATAATCCATCTTATGACCGTCCATAATTCTCATACTCTCTTTCAGAGCTTCAGAAGCAGTCATCTCAGGATGATCTGCCAAGATATAGAATGCCTGTGAGTAAGAGATAGCCTTAATGATTCCGGGAACCACCAAAAGCAGACTCCATAAAAAAGTGAAGATTGCAATCAGCAAATACAGTGCAAGTGACTGTCCAAACTGATTAAACCCACTAAACAGGGATTCCATAGACGGCTTCTCCGCACTCCTTACCAGCTTCAGGTAAATCATTGCCAAACCAAGCATGATCGGTCCGCTCAATAACAGTGTTCCAACTACGACAAAGCTTGCAGCACTCAGGATCAGTGATGCAACCAATGTGATGACAAAGAGCATACCGATATTACCTCTAATCTGCTGCTTTGCTGCTTCTTTTAATTCTACACGTGTAAACATATTTCTTCCTCCTCATAAAATAATAACTGTTACTTCCTTGCGTATTTTACCATACTATTCAACAAAAAGAAACAACTTTTGCAATTGTCGATTCCCTTTTGCTACACAATGTTATAGAATAAGAGAGTCTCCGCAAAAGCAGGGACAAATAAGAAAGAGGTTCTGATATGAAGGATTTGACAAAAGGGGCACCCGGTAAAGTCATACTGCGCTTTGCTCTTCCCATATTTCTCGGACAACTGTTTCAGTTGTTCTATACACTGACAGATACTTGGATCATCGGCAGGGTTCTCGGCGATGAGGCCTTAGCTGCCGTCGGCTCAGTAACTCCGCTAGCCGATATGATTGTCGGCTTCCTGATTGGACTGACCAATGGCTTCGGAGTCATCACAGCTTATTGGTTCGGCGCAAAAGAAAACAATGAGGTCAATCGTTCCTTTGGCGGTTCACTGCTTTTCGGTATCCTGACTTCCCTTTTGTTTACAGTCTGTTCTGTTGCATTGCTGCCGCAGTTTCTGGTACTCGTCAACGTACCTGCTGAGCACATTGCCGGCGCTACCGAGTACATCCGGGTCATCCTGTTTGGTATGATTACAGCTATGCTCTATAACGTATTTGCCGCAACACTCCGTGCCATTGGCGATACAGTTGCTCCTTTGATTTTTCTAGTCGTATCGGCATTTTTGAACATCGGGCTCGATTTTCTCATGGTGGCAGGTCTGAACATGGGCATTGCCGGAGCGTCCATCGCAACCGTCATTGCGCAGCTGATATCGGCCCTTCTCTGTGCGGCCTACATTCTGAAAAAATATCCTATTCTTCGATTATCAGAAAACAGTTTCCGTTTGGATGCCAAGATGAGCCGTGAGCTTTGGATGAGTGGTCTTTCCATGGGACTGATGAATTCCTTGGTTGCAATGGGTACGCTCATTCTGCAGGGTGCCATCAATCTCTTTGACTCCAATATTATCGTAGCACACTACGCTGCCAGAAAGCTGACCCACCTCTTTATGATTCCGTTTGCCGTACTTAGCATGACCAGTGCTTCCTTCTGCGGCCAAAATTATGGGGCAGGCTATTATGACCGTATCCGCATCGGAATCCGAAAATGTATTCTCTACGCCTGGATCTGGACTGTCGGTGTGATTCTCACGACATATCTTTTTGCTCCTGTCATGGTACGTCTGATCACCTCTTCCAATCAGGCTGAAATCATTGATACTGCTGTTCAATATCTACGAGTAGATACCCTCTTCTACTTTGTTCCTGCTGTGATTACCGTATACCGCAATGCACTGCAGGGCATCGGTGACCATGTGACCCCTATCGTTTCCAGCAGCATAGAGCTTTTGGGCAAGCTCATGACCGTACTCTTTCTTGCACCTGCCCTGCAATACTTCGGCATCATCATCTCGGAACCAATTGTATGGATGCTGATGGTCATTCCTCTGATTGTCAAGCTTCGCAAAAGCGATGTCTACCGTCATGATGCACCTCAAAAGTCCTTTTATTCCTAAATCAGTTCAAACGTCTCCAGTTCCGGCATATTGGTGAATATCTGCACAATCTCGTCTCTGGTAAAATGTGCCGGTATCACCACCTGACATCTGAGCTGCATAATATTCTTACTCTTTCTGACCCACCTGAACTGATGCATGGTAATTTTATTCAGTTCCAATTCTTTTTCCAGTTTCTCATAAATTCCCTTATCATTGTCCACACGGAATTCAACCTGTGCCCTGCTCGGCTGCTTGCAGATCCATATATTCTTATGCAGCAGCAGTTGGCTCAAAAGGACAATGACCGTAGTTCCGACTCCAAGCGGATACATTCCCGAACCGATTGCCATACCGATACCAATGGTTACCCAAATACCTGCCGCCGTCGTGATACCGCTGACAGACCCCTGCTTACCCGTAAAGATCAGCCCGCCGCCCAGAATACCGACTCCTGTAATGATTCCCGCTGCCACACGCGATACATCACAGGAAAGACCTGCAATCGACATGACATCAATAAACCCATACTTGGAAATCAGCATCATAAGGGCGGCTGCCAGTGAAATCATCATATGTGTTTTAATTCCCGCCACCTTAGTCCTCTGCTGGCGCTCAATTCCGATAACCGCTCCGCACAGGCATGCAAGTCCGATTCTCACAAAATAAAGCAGCTGGGTGTCCATATACGCATTCATCGTAATACTCATAGCCTATACCTCCTTCATTCTTCATTTACCCCCTGTATAACACAGGGAGGATTCTTCATAACATGAATCCTCCCTGCATTAAGCCTATGCCACATCCTCAATCAGAATACCTGTTACAACACATGAACATCTGAAGCCTCAAATCTCACATAAGCCGTATCCCCAACCTGATAGATTTTTTTCTGCTTAGGATTAAATTCCGTTATTTTAACGACAAAGTTTCCTACTGTTACATGATAATTCTGATAAGAACCCATGAAGCAGCTGAGAATGACCTTACATTTCAACTGACCACTGTCTCCCAGAGTTGCCGCCTCCGGTCTGAGCACCAGTGTAGCATCACTGCCTTGTGTAAAGTCCTCAATATCAATGACCTCAACCTTGCATCCATTGATATCCATGACGCCCTGATTTCCGTTTTTGCTTTCCAGCTTGCCATACAGGAAATTGGCTTCACCGATAAAATCAGCTACAAATTCACTGTTCGGATGATAATAAATCTGCTGCGGTGTTCCGATCTGCGCTACTACGCCCTTATTCATAATAATGATCTGATCAGACAATGCCATTGCCTCACTCTGATCATGTGTCACATAAACAGCCGTAATACCGACCCTCTGCTGAATATTTCTGATCTCCGTACGCATGGACACACGCAGCTTGGCATCCAGATTGGACAATGGTTCATCAAACAGCAGCACGCTTGGCTCTACAACCAATGCTCTTGCCAGTGCCACTCTTTGCTGCTGACCGCCTGACAATTGATTTGTCATACGCCCTTCCATTCCTTCCAGTTCAACAAGCTCCAGAATGTTCATAACCTTCTTATGAATATCTTCCTTGCTCAGCTTCCGCAGCTTCAGCCCATATGCTACATTATCAAATACATTATAATGCGGGAATAAAGCATAGCTTTGAAATACCATAGCGGTGTCTCTCTTGTTCGGTGTCAGTTCATTGATTGCCTGCTCGCCAAGATAGATTTCACCCTCATCCGGACTTTCAAAACCGGCTATCATTCTGAGTGTTGTTGTCTTCCCGCAGCCGGAGGGGCCAAGCAGGGTAACAAAGCTGCCCGGCTCAATGACGATATTGGCATCATCGACCGCCTTGAAATCCTTTCCCGTCTTTGGGTCCTGATATATTTTAGATATATGCTCTAATCGAATTCCCTTGGATTCTGCTAACATATTAAACCTCCTTGATCTTTCTGCTGGTTCCGAAGAACTTAATGAATAGATTCATGATCAGTACCGAAGCATATACAATTGCGATCAGAATGGTTGCATACGCACAGGCGACACCGTAGTACCCTTTTTCCGCAAACTCATTGATCTGGCATGTAATCAGCAGGAACTGTGGTGTTACCAACAAGATAATGGCACTGATGGCCGTAATGCTCCTCACGAAGGAAGTGACCAGACCGCTGAAAAACGAATCCTTGATCAGTGGAAGCGTAATGCTTGTAAATACCTTTCCGCTTCCTGCTCCAAGATCATAAGCCGATTCCTCAATGGATTTGTCAATCTGTCTGAGCGCCGATATGCCGCTTCTGGTTCCAACCGGGAGACTTCGTATAATAAATACAATAATCAGAATGATTCCTGTTCCATACAATCCGCTCATAATGCCGGAATGAAACAGTCCGTTTGCATACCCTCTAATATATCCAATACCGAGAACAGTTCCCGGTACCGCCATAGCCAGCATAGAGACAAATTCGATAAACGCCTTGGACTTGAATTTCTTCTTAACCACCAGATACGATATCACCATGGACAGCAAGGCTGTAATCGGTGCCGCTATAATGGACAGCAAAAAAGAATCCTTAAAGGCCTTCCAGCCACTGTATTTGAACAGATAATCAAACCATTTCGTAGTCAGACTGTAATCTCTGCCCCATAGCTTGAACAATGCGCCAAAAGGTATCATCACATACATCATAATAACGAATATCGTAATCAGGGAACAGATAATCGTAAGCGGTATTCTGACCGCCTTATCCTCTATCAGCATACGCGCACGCGATGCCTTTCCTGTCAATGTTGCCGCCGTCTTTCGCTCCAGATAATACTTCTGAACAAAGAACAGTACCAGCGTCAATGACAGCAGCACGACTGACATTGCTGCCGCACCCGTAGAATCATAGGAACCTGTTACCTGTAAGTAAATCGTTGTGGCAAGTGTATCATAATCACCACCGATCAGCATCGGATTCGCAAAATCTGCAACTGACTCAATGAATGTAACCAAAAATGCGTTTCCGAGTCCCGGCAGTAAAAGCGGTAATGTCACTGTGGTGAAAACTTTCATTCTTGATGCCCCGATGTCTCTTGAGGCCTCCTCCAAGGAGGGGTCAATATTTTTCAGCAGTCCCTTCAGCATCAGATAGCATACCGGAAAAAAAGTAAGCGTCTGAACCACAACGATTCCCTTTAGACCATATACATTGGAATCATAAATGTGGAGTAAGGATCTTGTAAGAATACCGCTGCGTCCAAACAGCATGATCGTTGATAAGGACAATACAAACGGAGGTGAAACAACCGGTAATAAGGATACTACATTAAATAATTTGGTAATTGTCTTGCTTCTGACATTCACATACACATCAACATATGCAAACAGCAGGCCGATAAGGGTTGATAAAATTCCTGTCACAAATCCGAGTACAACCGTATTGGAGAATGCGGTACGAAACCGTTCCATGCTCAGAACACGCTTGAATACATCCAGTGTAAAGGTACCTTCTGTATAGATACTGTCAATCAAAAGCACAAACAGAGGATACATGATGAACAATATCAGGAATACCAGCAAAATGATGATCATCCCCATCATAACCGGGTCCGATAATAATTTTTTTCTTTCCAGCTGAGCACTCTTGCTCCTTTGAGCCATTGTAATTCCCCCTTTCCCAATGTAAAATTTGATAAGGTAAGGGGATGGTAAGACTACCATCCCCCCAGCCTGTGATTGTTTATTTCTGTTCCTATTCTGTCAGGAATCTGCTTGTATCTGCGCTCTCAGAGGTTCCGTTCGTAACTGCCTGGAAGAAATCCTCCACATAAGTTGCTGTATTGGCTTTTGCATCTTCAAAATCATATGCGATAACATTATCCGGATCAAGGCCGAACTGTGTTGCTTCCTCCGGCTGTGTTGCATTATCCAATACAAGGAACTGATAAGACTCGTTTTCCTTTGCAATATCTACACAGTCAGGCGACAAAGCATATTCAATCCAAAGCTTAGCAGCATTGGGGTGCTTGCAGCCCTTAAAGATTGCTGTTGCGCCAATTTCAAAGCTTGTTCCTGAGGCCGGAATGATCAAATTGATGTTATCATAGCCTGCAAGAATCTGTGTGATTCCATCATGCAAAAAGCCGACTGCGATGACACATTCTCCCGGTCCTACCATCTTGGACGGGCCTGAACCACTCTTGGTATACTGATAGATATTCTTATCTAATGCCTTGAAATACTCCATTGCTTCGTCATGACCCTTCATCTGTACCATCGTATTGATGATGAGCTTAGCTGTTCCTGCTGTGGAAGGATTGGACATACCAATCAGTCCTTCATATTCCGGCTTCAACAGATCATCCCAATCCTTTGGTGCTTCCAAACCAAGACGATCCAGTTCTTCCTGATTTACCATAAATCCAAGGATTCCTTTATAGATACCATACCAATTGCCATCCTTGTCCTGATAATCAGAAGAAATCAAATGAGATGCATTCTCTGCTGCATAGGGCTCCAAAAGTCCTGCTGTCACTGCTTCGTTATAAGGATCTGTTGTGCCGCCGAACCATACATCTGCTGACGGGCTGCCCGCTTCTTCTTCAATCTTTGTGTAAACCTCTCCGGTTGACAAACGCTGATAATCAACCTTGATACCATAAAGTTCCTGGAACTTCTGACATGCTGCGGAAAGATATGCCTCCTCACATGAACCGTATACGGTTAATGTGCCCTCCGCCTTAGCTGCTTCGATCAAAGCATCCATACCGCCATCTGTACTTTCTGCTGCCGGAGCTTCTGCCGTATCCTCTGCTGGCTCTGCTGCCGGTTCTTCTGCCGCCGGTTCTGCCGGTGTCGCTGGTTCCCCTGCACTATCCTTACCGCCACAGGCTACCAGTGAAAGCGTCATTGCCGCAACCAAAAGCGTTGCTAATAATTTCTTTTTCATCTTTTTTCCTCCTATTGAAAAATGTATAGCGTTTTGCTATGGACTTAGTATAAAAAAATTCCTGCAGAATGTATACTGGACAAAACAAAGATACTTATTAGAATTCTGACTTTTTTCACAACAGAATACTAATAAGCATCTCATAACTATACAATATACACAAACAGCAACGTGGGAAAGCACTGCCCAATGGCTGTCATCTCCCTTATGCTTTATTAACGATAACGATCCTGGTATTCGGAAGGTGTCACCTCCACATGCTTCTTAAATGTCATTCCAAAGTATGTAATATCACGATAACCGACCATTTCAGCAACCTCATATACTTTATAGGTGTAATCCTTTAATAGGTTCTTAGCTGCACGTATCCTGCAATTTGTCACATAAGCCATGACCGTGAAATTCGTCTCCTTACGGAACAGATGACTCAGATGCCCCTCACTGATTCGCAGATGCTCTGCAACTGCCTTGACAGAAAGCTCTGGATTGCTGTAATTCTCATCTATATATGCCATAGCATCCACAATATATTTGCTTTTATCACCTTTTTTCAATTGCAGCTCCGGATTTTTTTCCTGCTCTGCTTCCCTGCGTTTTTGAGAATCTGCCAGCAAAGTGCGGATTGTTTCTTCTAGTTGTCCGTCCTTAAAGGGCTTCAGCAGATAATCAACCGTATTCAATCTGATTGCCTGCTGTGCATAAGCGAAGTCATCATAGGCTGTCAGGAAAATGACATACGGAAGAATCCCTTCTGCCTTCAATTTCTCCATCATTTCAAGCCCTGTCATTCTGGGCATCTTTATATCTGTAATCACCAGATCGGGAGAATATTTTTTGATCATTTCATAACCTTCTTCTCCATTTCCCGCCTCTCCGACTACAACACAATCAATACTGCTCCACTCGGTTTCCATGATGATACCCTGTCTGACCAGTCGTTCATCCTCTACTACAACCACTTTATACATGCCTCTATTCCCTCCGCACAGGAAGCCTTACCAGAATGATCGTTCCACCCTCTGGTCTCTGTGCCACCCGCATACCATACTGTTCTCCGTAATTTAACTTAATAATCGCATTCACATTATAGAATCCGATATTTCCATGATCATCACCTGCAGGCTTAACGTTTTGATTGAGCTGCTGTATCTTTGCTTCCGACATACCTATACCATCATCCTGCACTGTAATCAACAATTCCTCCTGTTCCTGCACAGCCTGTACAATGATGGCACCCTTTTCACGACCTTCAAGCCCATGAATGATTGCATTTTCTACGAGGGGCTGCAAAATCAGCTTCGGCACCAGACAATCCTCCAGTTTCTTTGGCAAATCTACAATAAACTCAAACTTATCCTCAAACCTGATTTTCTGAATGTCTACATACGCTTCCAACAAATTGATTTCCTCTGCCATGCTGATATGCGGTCCGGCAGATATACTCATACGGAGAATCTGCGCCATTCCCGAGGACAGAGTTGCCACCTCCGGAACGTCATTGGCCTTGCCAAGCCATTTCATCGTATCCAACGTGTTATATAAAAAATGAGGATTCAGCTGTGCCTGCATCATCTTAATATTTGCTTCATTTAAATCTCGTTCCCGCAAGATCAGCTTCTCCATATTATCCGTCAAATGCTCTGACATCATATTGAAACTGTTAGAAAGCTGTCCGAATTCATCCTTACTCTCCACATCTATCTTTACGTCAAAGTTTCCTTCCTTGATTTCCTCCAAAGCATCCTGCATCTTCTGAATCGGGCGATAAAAATAACTGCTGAAGTATTTTGACAGGATCAAACATAACAATAGCGTAATGATTGACGAAAACATTGCAATCACCACAATGCTGTGCCTGATCAGATTCAGGGTTGCCGTCGGCTGTCGATAATAAATATAAAGATGACAGTTCTGCATATAGGTCTTGTAATATGTAAAATCCGCGCCTGTATAGGTTCCGCTCTCATCCTGTTCCAAGGTTCTGCGTACCAGCCGCAGTTCATTCTCATCATAGCTTTTTTCAGAGCAGTAAACCGTCTCCTGAAAGTCATCTATAATATAAAGGATTCCCTGCTTATCCTTTCCGATGCCGGTCAGAATATCAGAAAAATTGTCCTTTAAAATCACAGCTACGATATATCCCGTAATATCTTCCTGCGCATTCCGTACTGCCGCCGCTACCCTGAGATATTCTACTCTTTTCCCATTATCATAGATTCTCGCATTCCGTGTCACATGATCGATGGGCTCTCTGCCCACTTCATAGAGCACTCCCCAATCCAACGGAAGCTTTTCCTTGATATATCTGCTTTTCACAACAGAGGTCTTCAAGTAACCTCCTGCATCATATATGGCATAATCCGCGTTCTTGCCATATTTACTTGTAATGGAATACAGTTCTCGGTAAACTCTTGAATCCAGTGCACTGTATCCTTGCTCCAGCCCTTCTCTGACTGTCGTATTTTCACTTAATTGCCCAACAGCATCATAAATATTGGAAAAGCTTCGTTCCACTGCCTCTGTAGCCGCCGCCATTGTAACATCTGCTTCCTCCTGCAGATTATTACGAAAGGTCAGATTAAAAACATGCAGCATCAGGAAATAGCCAATGACCATTGGCACAATGGCAATCAGCAAAGAACCCGTAAATATTTTCTTTCGTACGGAGCTGTTGCGAAAAGCAGTCCCAAGCAATTTGAACTTCTCCATTTAAGTCCCCCTCTAAGCGATTCAAGTCTGCTCACAACAGCAATCCGGCTATCTGCTCATCTGTTCTGCTCACGTCCTCCTTTAAAAGTTTAACAATGTTTTCTACATATTGTGTATCAAGTTCAAACAGATCCGCTATCTCAGATGCCGGCATCCCTTGATCCGCTTTACGTCTGATCATAGCAACTAACAATTCTGTTTTCCCTTCAGCTTTCCCTTCAGCTTTTCCTTCATCGTAGGCATCTTCCCGTTCCATTCGGATATGCTTCTTTTCATTATACTCTGTCAACAGCACACTCAACACCTCACTTCGATTCTTTATGAGAAACTCTCGCAGGATATCCTGTTCGATACAATCCCGTACAGCCAACTCTACTGCCAGCTTGAGCAGATAGCCCTTCTGCTGATACTTCCGGATGGTTTCGATGAATATCGCATAGTCCTCCAACACCTTACACTGTTCCATCAGTTTCTGATTATGCCCATAGTTGATGTTATACATCACAGCCCGAAATTCCAGACAGTCCGCATCCCCCTCAAAGGCTTCCGACAATTGCAGAATTTCCTTATCCGGACGTTCCTCTGTCCCGTTATAAAACACCACATATCTTGGAGCGGGCAGCTTGATCAGCTTCTTCCCATAGATATTATACTCATGCAGCTCTATATATGCCTGATAGATATCCACCAGATAAATCAGCCCTCGCAACGGCATGTTGGCACAAAAGGTCGACTGATGCTCATATAGATTCAACTGATTTCCCACGATGAAGGAACAGTCATTCTTCATTCCCATGTAGACCGCATCATCTATCGTGGTAATGGTCAGCTCAGTTTCATCCATATAGGCTGAGTCATTCAGAGCATTGTACAGCTCCAACAACCTTTTCCGATCCGAAAAGAGCATCACGAACATTCTGTCCTTCAGTTTACGGTTAACTCCGAATCTCTCAAAGAAAAAACGAAAACGCCGGCTCGTCCTTTTCCAGCTGCTGTCTCCATAGGCAGTTCCAAAACAAATCTTTTTTCTACTCATTCAAGTACCTCCATTATATATGATTGGGCGCACAAAGACAATCTGCTTTGCACAGTTTTTGTCAGCAGTTCCCGAGAGTATTCTTTCTTCTCTGTCTTGAACAGTCTTGAGTATAATCTCGATTTTTTCGTAAGTGAATTTCCGGCTGAAAAGCCAAAGATGCTTATGCAGGCTATATGGAAGTTCCTATGTAGGATGATTGTCCATATACAATTACATTTCCAATAGGTACATAAGCTGATTCGTATCTTACCACATAATCTCATACGACACAATATGACATATTACATAAAATTTCAAATATCGAACCCAACACAAGAAGAGACAATCTCCTCTGTTCAATCAAAAAACAGGCAATCTTCCGAATTATAAAAAACAGCTTCCCAATTCGTGATTGCCTGTAATCCCTATGAATATTATCGTTTCAAATATCACGGAATCCTTTTGTCTTTTCATGAAACGGCATATAAATGCCCACATGAACCAATCCACTCCACCAATATCCATATTTCCAGTTCCAGTTCCAGCATGTCACGCCTCACTCTCATTCCTCACATTTTTCAATATGAAAAAGTACAGAAACAAAATCCCCTCCGCTTTCAGTGAGTTTCTTTCTGTTAATCGGAATCCCCGCATACATCAATTCATTGCCATGAAATCGCTCGGTCTGTCCAAAAAACGAAACCCTGTATAATGCCTCCTCCTCTAACCCAGCCAGTCTGAACCGCAGTCCTCCGGCATTTACATAGTTCAGCTGTTGATAATAGGCTGCAATTGCTTCGCTGCCATCCTCAGCTACAACAATCCAAGCCGTATTCTTTGACTGAAACGGATTGATGAGTCTGTAGAAAATTCCTTGGTGAATCAAACATCTGTATGCTTTGTAATATTGAACCTGTGCCTTAACCTGCTCTATTTCCACATCAGACAATTTGTTTAAATCCAGCTCATACCCAAATGCTCCGAAATAAGCAACGTTCGCACGTGTATCTAACGATGTCACACGATTAAGCTGATGATTGGGTACGGCAGATATGTGAGCACCGATACTTGAAATCGGATAAACCAGACTTGTGCCATATTGAATCTTCAGTCTTTCAACTGCATCAGTATCATCGCTACACCAAGTCTGTGGTGCAAAATACAACATTCCCGGGTCAAATCTGGCTCCACCGCTGGAACAGGATTCAAATAAAATTTCCGGATATCGTGTCGTCAATCTTGTATACAGATCATATACACCCAGTATGTATTGATGCATTATCTTTCCCTGTCCGTCTGCTGCTGCCGCTCGTGAATAGCACTCTGTAATATACCGATTCATATCCCATTTGACATAGGATATCTTTGATTCACTAAATAGCTGATCCAGCATTGTAAAGACCGCATCCACGACTTCTCTGCGGGAATAGTCCAACACATGCTGTCGTCTGCTTGGACTCTCAAACCGTTCAGGCGTTGCTATGATCCAGTCCGGATGTTCTCTATACAGATTGCTGTTCTTGTTTACCATCTCAGGCTCTATCCAAATTCCAAACTTCATTCCCAGCTTCTCAACATTTCTGGATAAACCTGAAATACCATTTGGCAGCTTCTTTGAATTTGCATACCAGTCTCCCAAGCTCCTGTCATCCTCATCGCGCTCTCCAAACCAGCCGTCATCCAAAACAAAGAGCTCTACTCCAACCTCCTTTGCCTTTGCTGCAATTCTGAGAATATCGTATTCATCAAAATCCATGTAGGTTGCTTCCCAATTATTTAAAAGTACCGGCCTTTCCCGATCACGCCATATTCCTCTCACAAGTCTTGTACGATACAGCTTATGAAATGTCTGACTCATAGTGTTCAGTCCGGTTGCTGAATATACCATGACAAGCTCCGGCGTTTGAAATTCATCATTTTTGTCAAGACTCCATGAAAAGGTTTCCGGATGAATTCCAAACAGAACACGTGTCGTATCATGTGAACAAACTTCAACCTGTCCCAGGAAGCTTCCACTGTAAACCAAACTAAATCCGTACACCTCTCCTGCATCTTCAGTTGTATTGCGTCTTTTCAATGCTAAAAAAGGATTATGCTCCGCGCTGCTTGCTCCACGCATGCTATAGATTGCCTGAATCCCCTGCTCCAATTTTCTCGTCTTTATATAACGTTCTCTAGCCCATGCCCCCGACAGGTGCAGCATATCATAATCCTTATCCGGCAAATCTACACATGCACTCATTGCATTTTGCAGGATGATTTTTTTCGCTCCCCTGTGAACATATTTTGCATGTCTGGTAAGGACAGGCATTGCTTCATAAATTGTATAGGTCAGTATCAGTTCCGTGTCCATCACCTTGTCATACAGCATGATTTCTAAACTCACTGCCTCTTTTTTATCCTCTACATAGGTTGCCGGAAGCGGCTCGATTTTCTTCTTCCCAGCATATATCACATGCTTGGCATACTCGAATTTGACGATTCGGCTTCCGTTACTTTGCTCTACTGTACAGGCTCCGTAGCGATAATCTCCTATTCCATAAGATGGATATTCCTGTCTGGTGTACTGCAGACACAGCTCACAGGGCGCTTCTCCCGCCAGCGCAGCTAATGGTCTTTCATGATCCTCGTGCAAATATGCAAAAGATTCTCTGTCCCTGACACGCTTTCCGTAATACAGGTTTCCAAGCTGTCCGTTCTCCATGATTTCAATAATATAGCTGATCTGCTCATTATATATGTGAAATTCCTTTGATGATTCATGATATATGATAGGCATATATTAATCTCCTGACTTTGTTATAATTTTCCTCCGGATGTAGCGACTCCCTCAATAAATTGCTTCTGAAACAGAATATAAATAATAATCATCGGAATGCAGGCAAGTAAAGAAGCTGCCATTAGTTCCGGATAGTTTGCCACAAATTGTCCTTGAAGCTTTGCCAATGCCGCTGACAGAGGCATTGATCGTTGCTCTGTATTGACGACTAACGGCCACATCAGATCCTTAAATGCAAACAAGGCTGTAAAAATTGCCAGTGCGACCATGGAAGACTTTGTCAATGGTGCCATCACATATAAAAATGTCTGACCGATATTGCAGCCATCCAGTCGGGCCGCCTCCTCCAGTTCTTTCGGCAATCCCATATACGCCTGTCTCAGCAAAAAAGTTCCAAACGCCGTCACCAATCCCGGAAAAACAAGTGCAAACGATGTGTTTAACATTCCAATCCTGCTTACCATCAAATATTGCGGAATAATGAAAATCTGTGAAGGGACCATCATTTGAAACAATACCAATGAAAAAGCCAGTTCCTTTCCCTTAAAATGCAGTCTGCCAAAGGCATATCCTGCCAAAGTCGCTGTCAATACCGCACAAATTACTCTCCCGACTATCAGTACCAACGTATTCCAATATAGTCTGGTAAAACTCATTTTGCTGATAACGGATTGAAATGCATCTGTTCTCCATTTTGACGGAAAAATAATAAACGGATTCATTTGCGTTGATTCTGATACCGTCTTGAAGGATGTCAATATCATCCAGCCAAATGGTATAATCATAACAATGGCACCTAATATCAAAATACAATGTATCATACAGGTATTGATTGCTTTTCTCTTATCCATAACGATATCACCTCCTACTAATTATAATGTACCCACTTTTTCTGGCAGATCATCTGTATGACCGTGATGGCCATGATCACGGCTAACAGCAGCATAACAATCGTTGACCCATATCCCTTGTTTGCTTCAATAAAGGAATATTTATAAAACAAATATACCAAAGACTGTGTCTTTGGAAATGCAGGATTGGTCTTATCCAGCATCATGTAAATCGTATCAAACACCTGCATGGCACTGATGATCCTTGTTACACTGACAAAAAACATAGTCGGAGAAATCAAAGGAAGCGTAATATGTAGAAATTGTTTGATTCCGGTTGCCCCATCTATCTGCGCTGCTTCATAATAATCTCTCGGTATCTCCTGCAGACCTGCAAGAAACAGTACCATGTTATAGCCTATGACCGACCAGATACCGACCACCGCAATTGAAATAAATGTAATATCAGGATTGGAAATCCAGTTGACCGACTTCAAGCCGACAGAAGTCAGCATATGATTCAGCAGACCAAATTCCGAATTGTACAACCATCTCCATACCATTGCCACTGCTGCCGGTGCCGCCACCATAGGGAGAAAATAAATCGTACGGTAAACTGTCCTGCCATGCATTTTTCTATTAAGAAGAACTGCCAAAATAATTGCGATGATAATGGAAAATGGCACCTCTACGATTGCATACTTAAATGTATTGAGCAATGCCTGCCATACGCTTTCATCATGAAGCATTTTGGCATAATTACGAAAGCCCACAAAAACATTTCCTTTCCCAAATGCTCCTGTCTTAAAAAAGCTCTGATATACTGTCTGAAATATCGGAATGATATTGAGAACAATCAATCCAATCATGGTCGGAAGCAGAAACAACCATCCCCACAGAAACTCATTGCGGCTCTGTTTTGTGCCTTTATGCCGGTTTGCTTTTTCAGCCATAAACAGCCTCCTTCTTTCAGTCTCAATAGGGCAGACCACCTTTCAGTCTGCCCTATCGTTATCACTGTATCATTTCTATTCTTCTGCCAGATCTGCATTCATTTCTGTTGCAATATCCGCACACACATCCTTAACTGCTTTTGTTCCTGTCCATGCATCTACCAGCTTTTCAGAGATCATATCCTCCCAAATTGTTGTGTGCTTTGAATAAGGTCTGATTACCATGTCCTCGGTCATATCCAGATATGCCTGCAGGTTAAAGTCTGGATATGCATTGACCCAATTTGAATCGGTTCCTTCATACGCTGAGATAACAATTCCAAGATCAGACTGTTTCTGCTGTGCCTTTTCAGAACCAAGGTATTCAATCAAGGCCCACGCTTCATCCGGCTTATCCGTATTTGCTGCTGCCGCCCAACCCAGTCCATTATAGATAGAGGCTCTTCTTCCTGAGGCTGCATCCTTCGGTAATACTGCTATATCACAGTTTGCTTTTACATAATCGTTATTACATAACTCAGCCAGCATCCATGAGCCCTGTGTAATCATAGCAACCTTACCGGCTTCAAACAAAGCCTCCGGATTGTTTTCCGTCATGACTTCATATGCCGGGGTACATCCATTCTGAACCAAACCTGTTATAAACTCAAGTGCCTGAATCGTACCTGCCTCATCCATACCTGATGCTTTCTTATCAGCCGTAATAATTTCGCCACCCATATCGTAAGCGGTATTATACCAACCGTCCTGATTGTTAGAAGGCTTGATTGCATATCCATACTGGCTGCCGTCATCCTTTGTCAGCTTCTTGCAGGCATCTGCAAAATCATCCCATGTCCATGTATCGTCCGGATATGCAATACCTGCCTCATCAAACATTGTTTTGTTATACCACAGAGCAATTGTATCAAAATCCTTTGGCACTGCATACTGCTTTCCGTCAAAGTTATAAATTCCAACAATATCCTGCGGGAATTTACTCATATCAAGAGCTTGACTTGCTGCAATTTTATCTGTCAATTCAAGCAGCATGTCATATTCTGCATAAGTGGTAATTTCGTTTGAATGCATCCAAAATACATCTGGCAGTGATCCGCCTGTCGCTCCTGCTTCGAGCATGGTCCAATACTGATCCCACGGCGTAACCTGAATCTGTGCCTTGATTCCTGTTTCTGCCGTAAAGTCATTTACAATCTGTGTCAAGCCTGGTTCCTGATTGGTATCCCAGATTGCAATGGTCAGAGTATCCGGTGACACCTCTGCTGCAGGTTCCGCCGCGGGCTCTGTTTCTGTTGCCGGTGCTTCTGCTTCGGCTGCCGCTTCAGGTGCTGCTTCCGTACCCGCTGCTTCTGTGGCTGCTCCACTACCACATCCCATCATGGATAGTACCATTGCAGATGCTAATACTGTTGCTAAAACCTTTTTCAATTTCATTTCGAATCCTCCCTTAGATGAAATCCGTATGCACCAATGCTTCGGTGCATGCCTACTATGATTTTATGTCAAAATGTACAATGTCTCTTGACATATTCCTATTGTACTATACAAAACATCTAAAAAATATGGGATTATGTCATGATTCCATGGTTTTATGTTGCTTTTTTCTTTTCATTCACGACATAACTCCATATTTCATGTCTTTTTGTTGGAAATGCATTGATTTTACTATCAATTCTTTTCCCATCGTCTAAAATGTGTTATAATTCAAAAAGAGTTCCTGTTGTGCAGCAATGAAACAAAGGAAAATTGAGGGAAATGTCTTATGGGAAAAGAAACTACCTATAAAAACATAGCAGGGTTTCGCTGTTTATTAAACATAGAACGGCAAACGAATGATTTGTTTTTGGTGCATTGCGGACAACAGCAATGCCCGCCCGGCTATACCTATGATCATAAGATTCCCAATGAATATCATGTCCATTTCATTTTAGACGGCAAAGGGATACTGGAAGTCAATAATAAACTGTATCATCTGAAAAAGGATGATATTTTTCTGATTCCGAAAAATCATCCCATTCGTTACTTTGCAGATGATGAAAATCCATGGGAGTATATGTGGATTACCTTTGATGGGGAAATGGCGACTACATATCTGGATCATATGGAATTGAGTGCTGAGACACCTGTTATCCACTCAACCATTCCCACCAAGGTATATCTTCCGATCATTCAAAAAATTCTTGATACCAATGAATTGACTTTGGCAAATGAAATCAAACGTGTCGGCTATCTCTATGAAATCATTTCCACCATAATAGATGCACAGGCCGCTGTCAAACGTGAAAGACAGCAATATGACTATTCCGGCGCCACCTATGTAGATTATGCTTTGCAATATATCAAATTCAATTATGATCATATCAAGGTCAATGATATTGCTCAATACATTGGCATTAATCGTTCTTACCTGACCTCTGTCTTTAAAAAGCAATTAAATATTTCCCCTCAGGAATATCTAGTCAGTTATAAGCTCAAAAAAGCAGCTGAACTGCTCCAACTGACTCATATGTCCATTCAAGATATCTCTGCCAGTGTCGGGTATGATAATGCATTGACCTTTTCAAAAATCTTCAAGCAGACCTACGGCATTTGTCCAAAAAAATACCGCAGCCAAAATATCATTTGATTGCGGTATTTCCTGATTCTCATTTCTTAATTTTCCCATTCTCCACATTTGGAAGCAGCATACTTTGGTACGCATATTCCCACAATTTCTTCGAGCCATCGGGGGTAATACGGTTGCGCTCCAGTAACTGATCGATATGTACGCCATGCTCCATCCAACTGATTCCGCCAGACGCGTCATTTAAGATGAGCGGCTGTATACGATCCATGGTGCGCGCAAATCTTGCCTCGGGAGTATCTCCTGATTCAAACTCCTCCCACAGATCCCGCAGCTTCGTCTGCTGATCCTCAGGCAGAATACCGAAAATTCTTGCTGCCGCTTTCTCTTCACGGGCACGCTGCGTCTTCTGCCCCTCAGTATCATAGGCGTAGGTATCGCCGGCATCAATCTCTACAATATCATGAATCAGCAGCATTGTAACCGTCTTCAGCACATCGATCTGCTCATTTGCATATTCACTCAGCAGCACTGTCATAACTGCCATATGCCAGGCATGCTCTGCGTCATTTTCCTTCCTGCTGCCATCCGTCAAATAAGTCTGACGTTGTATCATTTTCTCCTGATCGATCTCTCTAAAGAAATCAAACTGCTGTTCTAATCTGTCTCTCTGTTCCATCAACCGAACCTCCTCTGGTTTTACCTGCTTTATTTGTATGTCCTAATTTCGACAACATCAATCAGTCTGAGTTCTCACCGGCTTCTATTCCCAACGCCTCATCTGTCTCCTCATCCGTCGTTGCTCCATCGTTATTCGGATCGGTATTCATCTCCGAGTTTGTATCCGAGCCTGTATCGCTGCCGGAGCCTCCGTTTAGAAAACGCTGATAAATATCAACATGATCATAAATACATCTCCAGCCACTTGTCGAATTTGCTGTAGCACACACATACTCATTTCCAAGCACATCTGTTGCAAAGCTGACAGCACAGTTTCCAGACTGAACCACATACCCGGTCTTGCCACAGACCACTTCCCCGCCGGTATCCTTATCCTCTATACGCCGCAGAAACCAGTTGGATAGTTCAATGCCATCCGGATGCTGGGTTGTTGCACTTGTTGTATATTTATGTGCCGACAGAACTTCCCTGCACAGCTCATTATCCAACGCCGCTTCCATAATCATTGCCATATCATACATTGTACAATGATGGTTCTCATCATAGGTTCCTATGCAATTTGTAAAATGTGCTGTATTCGACAGTCCCAGTTCTTCCAGTTTTGCATTCATCATTTCGACAAATGCTTCCTGCGAGCCCGCCACATATTCCGCAAGTCCCATGGCGGCGTCACCGCCGGACGGTAAGATTGTTCCATAGAACAGATCCCTTATCGTAACTGTTTCATTTTCTGCAAAACCCACACTGCTGCAGTCATGCTGATAGCAATAGTCCGTAATGTCTATATTCATTGTAAATGTGGCATCCAGATCGTCCACATGCTCTGCTGCCACAAGCACAGTCAGCACCTTCGTCATGGAGGCTGGGTCAACAATCGTATGTGCATTTTTCTCTGCCAGAATTGTACCTGCTTTTTTGTCTATCAAAACAGCATACTGGCTGATGATGTCTTCACCCAGCTGTACCGTATCTGCCGTTGCTGCAGCCGCATAAACCGTTTTCTGTTCTTCCTCCGGAAGCGCTGCCTCCTCCGGTTGTATTTCTGTATTGACCTCTATTTGGGCATTCTGTACCTCGGCGCCTGCATCATATGCCGATTCTTCGGCCGGTGTCTCCTGACCACCTGCTGCCCCGTGGAATATCTTAATTCCTACAGATATCAAAAGTACAATGACCATTGCGCCTGCTGCAAAAGGCAGGCACATACGCGCTATCCTGCGGAACCGTTCCTGCTGTCTTTTTTTACGTTTCATTTCCCGAATCCGCTCTGCCCGTCTGGCTGACCGGTCTATATCCTGTACATATTCACTACTCATCTTTTATATTACGCTTCCCTGATTTGATTTTTGCATTCCCCTCACGCAAGAAACCATTTTCTCAATCTATACTATTTTCCAACAAATCCTGCCTGCTGTCAATGTCTGTCTTTTCCAATATGTACTAGATATAGTATTGCAAAAGCGCATAATTCCCAAAATCATGCGCTTTTGCCGATAAAAACTTTATTTCATATTTTTGTAACATTCTGATGTGCCACAGAAAAAGGAGCACACGCAAGCCTGATAAAATACCCTCGTTCATGCTCACAGACCGGACACTTCTCCGGTGCTTCCACTGTCTCGCAAATATATCCGCAGTTCAAGCAGATCCAACCTGTTCTGATATCCAATACATACAATTTGTTCTGCTCAAGCCACTCAGCAAATCTGCCAAATCTGTCTCCGTGTGTTTTTTCAATTTCTGCTATCATATGGAACGAACGTGCCACATTTTCAAAGCCTTCTTCCTTCGCTTTGTCACCAAAATGCTTATACACGTCATCGTGCTCTTCATATTCATTATGCTGCGCCATCCTGAGCAGCACTGCCAGATTTTCCGACAAATCCACCGGATATCGGCCATCTATATGGATATTCTCACCCGTCAGTTCTTTTAGATGCTGATAAAATATTTCCGCATGCTCCCTTTCCTGTTCTGCGGTAAAGAGAAAAACCCTTGCGATAACCTCCTGTTTCTGTTCTCTGGCCTGCGCGGCCCCAAAGGTATAACGATTTCTTGCCTGACTTTCCCCTGCAAATGCGCGCATCAGATTATCCTTCGTTTCACTGCTTCTAAAATCCACTGCCATTCTCTGCCCTCCTTGATACTCTGCATACTTTGAGTATTCACGTATTCACGTGGAATATTCATTGCTTTCTGCTCCTACAGTCGCATCGCATCAGAAAAAGCTTTAGAAATAGGCTGATAAATTAATTCTGTAAAATCGTTTCAATTGCAGTCAGTTCCTCATCCGTAAAGTCCAGATGTTCCACAATTTTTACATTGTCCTCGATTTGTTCCGCCTTGCTGGCCCCGATCAATACCGTTGTTACCCGATCCTTACGCAGCACCCATGAAAGAGCCATCTCTGCCAGCGTCTGACCTCGTTCTGCCGCAAGCGTATTGAGTGCCGAGATCTTCGCAATCACCTCTGGCGTAATACTTGATTCCTTCAGAAAATGGTTTTTGGTCGCCCGTGATCCTTCCGGTATTCCGTGCAGATATTTATCAGTCAGCAAACCTTGTGCCAAAGGGCTAAAGCAAATGCAGCCTGCTCCAATCTCCTTCAGTGTATCCAGAAGTCCGTCTGTTTCTACCCAGCGATTGAACATACTGTAGCTTGGCTGGTGAATCAGAAGCGGCGTCCCATTTTCCTTTAAGATAGCAGCGGCTCTTTTAGTCTGCTCTGAATTGTAATTTGATAAGCCGACATACAATGCCTTTCCCTGTCTTACAATATCTGAAAGTGTTCCCATCGTCTCCTCAAGCGGTGTATCCGGATCCGGTCTGTGGTGGTAAAAAATATCAACATAATCCACCTTCATTCTTCTCAAACTCTGATCAAGGCTTGCCATCAGATACTTTCTTGAGCCATGATCACCATAAGGGCCCGGCCACATATCGTAGCCCGCCTTTGTTGAAATCATCATTTCATCCCGATAGGGACGCATATCACTGTCCATGATTCGTCCAAAATTTTCTTCTGCTGAACCATAAACCGGTCCATAATTATTGGCCAGATCAAAATGCGTAATTCCCGAATCAAAAGCTTTGAAGATCAACTCCTTCATATTCTCAAACCGATCTACCGAGCCGAAATTGTGCCACAGACCCAAGGCCACTCTGGGAAGCAGTATACCGCTTTTTCCACAACGCAGGTATTTCATATGATCATATCGTTGTTCATTTGCCTGATACATTATTTGTCCTCCGTTTCCTGTTATATATTCTTTTCAAATACCACATATAGAGTATGGCATAGATGTAGCAGGATTACAATGCGCAATGCGGATTTTTTGCTACCTTTTGTGGCGTACTCTTCCATTTAATGTTATACTTAAAATATAATTCCATAAAGGAGACCTTGCCATGCACGACAGAAAAAAGAGACTCAAAAAACTATGTATTGATATTTTGCTGGAAGCACTCGGATTGATCGCCTTATTTTTTCTGCTGACCTATGCTCAGACCAGATTTTCTGCTGAGAGTCAGGCTGCCAATTCCAATGTGAAGCTGGAGGTAGCGATACAACGCACGGAACTTCACAAAAAAGAAGCCGATGCCAATCTCTACCGCTATGATCGTTTCAGTCAGGCAACCGTTGATACACTGGCCTATTTCTATGAACATAATATGGATCAAACCGCAAAGATATCCGGGATGGCAAATCAATGGCAGCTTCAGGAACTCTATATTCTGAATTCGGAGCAAAACATCATCGCCTCCAACACAGGTTCTGCTGCTCTGTTCAAAATATCTCAACTGAAAAAGCTCCCGGAATTTGAAGCACTGATCAGTCAGGGCTCCCCCTTTACCATTGATCATAGCCGATACTATGCTTCCTCTCTGTTAAACGGCACCTGCATCATCATGTCAAAGGACTGTACAGATCTTCTCAACTCACAGGCAGAAATCCTGTCTCCGGCAAATGCTTTGCAGACAATTTCGGTTGCTCAGGATGGCTATGTGATGGCAATTGACATACCAACCGGCAAAATCATGTATCACCCCGACAGCACATTATGCGGTCAGGCCTATACCGAGGTCGGACTTTCCTCTGCAATCCTTGAAGATGACTTTCATGGCACTGTCAAGCTCCGAGATATTCCTTATCACTGTATCACCAAAAACTCCAACGATCAGATTGCTTATATTGCCTTTGTTCCGGAAGCAGAAATTACTTCCTCCAATTTCATGATGGTCATGATTGCCCTGATGGTCTTTGCATTTGTCATCAGCCTGATTGTGGCATATATTCACTTCATCCGAATGGAACAGGATAATCCCTTCTTCATTGAATATTCCAACATGGAATATCTCCATCTGTTTAAAGATTATTACTTTAATAAGACAATTTGGCACAAGGTCAAACAAATTCTTTTGATCGGACTTTTTTTAATCTTCATCATCTCCTTCTATATGCAGTCACTTGCTGCTCTGTCAGCTCAGTCAATCCGTTCTGATCAAAAGCTGAAACACATTGAAAATATTTTTGCTGAAAACCAGAAGAAGTTAGATGATCTGACGATCGAATACAAGGAAGAGTACGGACGCCGTACACAAAATATTGCATACCTGCTCAAAGAAGATCCTTCTTTGGTGGATAATAACAAGCTGAAGGCCTTAGCCAAACGGGCACAGGTTGACTCCATCTATGTATTTGATGCAAACGGAAATACAGTAGCGACCAATACCGTATTTAAGGATTTCTCCCTAAGCAAAAATTCCAAGGATGCTTCCTATGAATTTTGGAATATCATCAATGGTTATGAGGATGTCATTGTTCAGGATGCTGTCACCGATGAAACAATTGCTCAAAATTATGTGCAGTTTACCGGTACAGCGCGTCTGGATGAACCCGGACTAGTGCAGCTCGGTATTTCTCCGAAAAGTCTTAGTGAGCGTCTGAAAACGCTCCAATTAAATTATATTCTGCAGAACACGGCAGTTGAAAATCAAGGCTTTCTTTTTGCAATTGATGATACAGAAAAAACCTTTGTTTATTATCCTAATAAACAAAGTCTCGGTGATGCTGCTTCTGAGCACGGATTGACCACCAATGCATATGAAGGCGGTTACAGAGGCTATCAGACCATTGACAAGCTGAAATATTTTGTTAATTCTATGTTCTATGAAAATGAGATTATTTATGTTGCATTTCCGGTAACCGTAGTCACGAAAGGACGTCTGGTCATGGCTCTTCTAACCACACTTGCAAGCGCCTTTGCATTATTGCTGATATCCTCTCTTTCTACCCTTTGCAGACTGGAAACGCCGCCTACGGAACTGGATCCGACGACACGAGCAAGTCTGCAGAGGCAGTTTCTGGTTCAGTCAGCTGTCAGCCGATGGGATCATCCAAAGGGGATTCCATGGAAGGAAAAGAATGCCGAACAGAGGATTCAAAGAATTATCAGTGTCCTGCTCAGCATGATTGGCATTGGCATCGTTCTCTTCTCCTACATCGAGAAAAACGTTTATGACCAAAGTTCTATATTTTCCTATATTCTTCACAAAAAATGGGCAAAAGGACCGAATATTTTTTCCTTCTCCTATATTCTTCTGACCATCGCCGAAGTTATGGTGCTGGCCAAGCTGCTGGCGAAGGCCATCACACTGCTGACGACTAATTTAGGTTCCAGAGCAGAAACGATCGGAAGACTGTTCAACAATTTCATAAAATATACCGCTGTCATCGGCACTATTTTCTATTGCCTGAATTTTCTTGGTGTTCAGGCAGCAACCCTGCTGGCCTCTGCCGGAATCCTGACACTGGTCATTGGTCTTGGTGCACAGTCTCTGATCGGTGATATTCTTGCAGGCATCTTCATTGTGTTTGAAGGAGAATTCCGTGTAGGAGATATCGTGACCATCGGTGATTTTCGAGGTACTGTACTGGAAATCGGAATTCGCTCCACCAAAATCGAGGATGCCTTTCAAAACATCAAGGTCTTTAATAATTCCTCCATCACGGGGGTTGTAAACATGACTCAGAAATACTCCTATGCCTTCTGTGATGTCGGTATTGAATATGGCGAGTCACTTGAAAAGGTCGAAGCACTCCTGAAAAAAGAATTTCCTGTCATAAGGCAGAAGCTTCCCGAAATTGCCGAAGGGCCTTATTATAAGGGTGTCATCTCATTGGGGGATTCCAGTGTTATCATCCGCATTCTTGTCCAATGTCTTGAATCCGACAGAGTCCAACTGACAAGAGACCTGAATCGCGAAATTTTGCTGCTGTTTAATAAACATCATATTACAATTCCGTTTCCGCAGATTGTCATCAATACTCCTGCCGAGCATGTAAAAGCAACACGTACGGAGATCAAGCATGCAACCGAGTTCAATCAGGAACAGAAAGAAGCGTCTAAAAGCATTCATGCTGATGACACCTGA
>CAZABT010000004.1:0-18841 GCA_964483395.1 uncultured Lachnospiraceae bacterium | reverse complement strand
TCAGCGGAGAGCAGAGAATAGGTGAATGACCCGACAGTCCCGTATTATAGAAGAATAGGTTCAATCGGAACATAAATATCCACACGATTGATATGTTCTGTGTTCTCCGATGGATCATTGCAGTATACCTCGAACGGATACGAATTTCTCGGCATATAGCCGCTGCCGCTCAGCCACTCCTGATACATATAATCCCATGCATCATGGTACTGCTCCTGCTGAATCTCAAAATGCCCAACCGCATACAGCCCGCCTTCCAGTTTCATGCTGAGAAGCACACCGTCCTCCTGCATCGTCCTTCCGTCAGGAACTGTCAGACACAGACTCGTCCGAAAATGATTGTTCTCCGTGAATTCCGGATTGTCATGATAAATGGCAAGCAGCTGATTCTGTCCGTCCACAAGTAAATGCTGTGCCTCGGCATGCTCAAAAAGTATCTGCATCAATTTTTCATACTCCTGCGCCAAGGCTTCATAGGTACCCATATGTCTAACATAAACCGCCTGTTTTTCCCGCAGGGTTTCTATGGAAATTTGTACAGTCATCGGAACACACGTCGTTTCCCATTCCTTCTTTGCTGTGTTCCCATTGTACTCAGATAGTAAAAAGGATTCTTTGCAATTCCGGCTATACTCCTGGCGATATTTTCTCGGACTGGTACCATAATAATTCCTAAAAGTACGGGAAAAAACTGCAGAATCCGAAAATCCTAAGTCAAAAGCGATATCCGTCATATTCATATCTTTACGATGGGCGAGTAGGAACAGGGCTTGTTCCATACGTATTCGGTTTACATAATGATAAATGGATTCCTTTAGGATGCTTTGAAATATACGGCTGAAATGATACATGGAAAAACCCGCAGCATGAGAAAGCTCCTCAACCGTAAGAGAATCTCCTATATGCTGCTCTATATAATCCTGAACCTTATGGATTCTTCTGATATATTCCTCCTGATATCTTGAATCCGGCATCCTGCTTGAACCTGCCCTTCGTTTATATTTTGACGACTGTAACAAAAAATCACTTCTGACGGAAAGGAAAAAAATAAACCGATTTTTGATCGATTTATCATTTGCACTTGTCCAAAGTGCTCATTGTATATAGTTTTACAAAGCAGACGACGGGAATCGAACCCGCCTATCAAGCTTGGGAAGCTTGCATTCTACCGATGAACTACGTCTGCGCTTTGCCGCAACTGCTACATGAGATATTTTACATCAATTGCGTTGCTCCTGCAACCACATTTTTATTTCTTTCTATCCCTCTTTCTATTCCTGAGTCCCTAAGACTTCCTAGCCTTGGAACTTTCCAATAAAATCACTGACACGCTGATTTTCAATTGCAAAAATTTCATCTGGGGTTCCTTCTGCCTGAATCCTTCCGCCCTCCATGAAAATGATCCTGTCGGAAAGTTCTCTGGCAAACTGCATTTCATGAGTTACGATGATCATTGTCATCTTATGCTGTGCAAGTGATTTGATAACCTTCAGAACCTCTCCTGTCAATTCCGGATCAAGTGCAGAGGTCGGTTCATCAAAAAACAGGATCTTTGGATGCAATGCCAATGCTCTTGCAATGGAAACTCTCTGCTGCTGACCGCCTGAAAGCTGATATGGGTACGCTTCTGCCTTATCTGCCAGTCCCAATTGTTCCAGCAGGTCAAGAGCGCGTTTTTTTGCCTCTGCCTTATCCACACCCAGCACCGACATAGGGGCATCCATAATATTTTTCAATACAGAAAAATGCGGAAACAAATTAAAATTCTGAAATACCAGTCCAAAATATTCACGGATACGCTTCAAGTCTGCATGATTGGCATAGACACTGCATCCGGTCTCATCATTCCAGGCGGCTTTTTCGCCAAGATATGTGAGTTCTCCCGACTCCATCTTCTCAAGCATCGTTGCACATCTGAGCAGTGTGGACTTTCCCGACCCGGATGGGCCTATGATGGATACAACCTCTCCCTCTGCCACAGAAAGAGAAATGTCCGTAATCACCTCCAGATCGTCAAAGCTTTTTTTCATATTTTTAATTTCCAGTAAATTCATCGTTCTCTCCTACCCACAGGTTCACCTGTAATAACTCAGCTTTTTCTCTGCCTGTTCCATACCAAAAGCCACAAGCAGATTAAAGATATAATAAAAAACACCTGCAATGACAAACGGCATCATCGTGGTCTGCGCTGATGCAATTGCCTTGGCACTGGTAAACATCTCCGATACCGCGATTACAAAGGCAAGCGAAGTATCCTTCACCAAAGTAATGACCTCATTGGTAACCGGCGGCAATATGCGTTTGATTACCTGTGGAAATATGATCTTAAAAAAAGTCTGATGCTTGCTGTACCCTAGCACTTTCGCTGCCTCATACTGTCCTACGGGCATTGATTCAATTCCACTGCGGTAAATTTCCGCAAAGTACGCCGCATAATTCAACACGAAGCCAATAATGACAGCAATGAAACGATAAGAAGTTGTGATTCTGATTCCAAACAGATAAAAGGGACCAAAATAAACAACCATCAGTTGAAGCATAAGCGGAGTGCCTCTCATAATAGATATATAAGCCTTCGTAATGGTTTGTACAGTTTTATTTTTTGACATCCGTCCAAAAGCAATCAGCAGACCAAGCGGCAATGAAAAAAGCAGGGTCAGGATAAAGATTTCAGTGGATGTTACCATTCCGCTCAGTAATTGGGTCAGCATAGTTAAAATGCTCATCTTAGTATAGCCTCCTTGAAGGGTGATTGAAAATGAATCTACTCATATTGTGATACGATCGCCAGTATTTCCTTTGCATATTTGGGATATTTTCTGACCAGATCTTCTATTTCCTCTTTTGCAGACTCCATATTAAAGTTATTAAAATCAATTCTCTTGCGGAGTCTCTGTCGGCGGACAATGAGAGAATGTCTGATTTCCACCATTTCCTTTGGATTCATGAGCGCCTGCGCCTGATGTACCCATATCGCAGGGTCTTTCACCCTGTGCTGTTTCAGAAGTCTTACCAGCTCCTTGCTCGTCTCATCCATCTTCTGCACGATCTTCTCCGAATGCTCTCTGGCTGAACGCTCCTCCTGAAACTTCTCCCACATATACTCCAGTTCATAGGCATTGCTGATGTGATACTTGGTATAATTATAGTCAAGAACATTTGTTACATTAACATATTTAATCTTGACCCGATTCTGCAAAACGATGGCCCTGTTCAATTGTTTCTCCGTCTTCTTCTGCGCCGCCGCGGTACTGTTATACCTTGTGAACGCCGCCGTAAGCGCAATTGCAGCAACCCCCATGACAATCAGATAACCGGCTTCAACCTCCATATACATTGTATACTGAAGAATCGCCAACAGACAAAAAGACAGCAGCACAGCAAATACCGTAATGATTGCCCATGATTTCGCATTTGCATTCGCCGAGCGAAAATCCCGTCTTGCAAAAGAAAGCGATGCCTTTTCTCCCTCCAGCAGATGCAGATCCTTTTTCACCGCCATCTGATACTCTTCATCCTTCTTTATTTTCTCAATCGCTTCCGGAATACTGTCCTCAACGACCTCCATACGACGATACTGCTCGTCCGTGATCTTGATTGCCGGCCGCTGATAGCCTGCATTTTCTTTTTCAACCAATCCAATCTTCTTGGCAGCCTGAACGATTTCCTCACGTTCCGCAGGAGGTAATCCATCAATCTCCTCAATATCGGTCAATTGATTGGTGATCTGCTGGTACTCCTGTTTTGCTGTGTCCACCTCGGCAGATGCATCCACCATCTGTTCACAGCAGGCGCGGATATATCTTTCACGCTCCTTATAATCATGAACATCCAAATCAGCTCTGCGTAAAGTATCACGCTGCAGCACTTCTTCTATAGAATCCTGTTCCAGCTCGAAATCATACTCAAAATCATATTCTTCTTTTTTGGAAAATAGTTTTTTAAAAAAATGAACTAACCCCATATTCGTTCCTTTGCCTGATTTCCTATGTGTTCATCATATCCTTGCGGTAGTCTCTCTTCCATGCACAGAGAACACGGTCTATTTCATCATAAAATTCATTCACTTTTCCGGATGCCTTCAACTGCTTGATCTTCTTCACATCCTCTGCATACTCCGTATCAGGCTCTCCTGCCAGAATCTCACGCATCACACTTTCCAGCTTCATTGCTGCTTCCTGATCAATCCCCTTGAGCACGATCATATTCAGATAATCTGCCTGTCCCTTCGCAATCCTCATCGTCGCCAGATATTGTCTGTAGCTGTCCTCATTATGGTCTGTCTCATAGGCCTTTCTATAATACTCTCCGGCCTTATCAAACATAAACAATCCGGAATAGGCAGTTGCAATATTGTGCAAAATACTGCTGTAAAGCTGTTTGTCCTCCTCCGGCTGCATGCTTTGCAGGACATAATGATATTCATCAATTGCCAGTGACAGTTTATTTGAACGGAGCATACTGTCACCGCGTGCTTTCCGCTTCTGCGAAAAACCAAGGCTCGCATTTTCCTCAAGCACCTGTCGAACGCTCTCAATCTCTTCCTCTGTACAATAATGGGTTTCTGTCAGAATCGTCGAAACAAACTCGCTGAGTTCACACTTGGCTTCTACCATCGCACACAGCTTTGCTCCCAGCTTACGCAGACCTATTTCCCGTTCAAGCCATCTGCAAAGCTTTACGTCCAATATATCCCGATCCAGTATATAAGAATTTTCGCACAAATAGAAGCACAATTCTTCGCAGGAATAAATATTCATCCCCAGACCCAAAATATAATATGGCGTTTTTGCAATTTCTCCTGAACACAAAATCAACCCTGTCATGCTCCGTATCTCCTATAACTCTATCTCTTGGTCCCAAACCTTTCCCGATGTCGGATACATCTCTCCAAAGCCCAGATCATAGACCCTGATCACAGCGATATGCTCTGACTTGAACTCAATCTTCACGGATATTCTGGTTGCCTTTGCCGGTCTGATCGGCAACCCGGTCAGTTCCACATCAACGGTGCGAACATCCTTTCCGTCAAGCGGCGTAATGATAATCGGCACAGTCGGTTCCTCTGCCAGAATAAAATCACACTTGGCTCCTGCCTCATACCAGTTCACACCTGCATCAACCAATGCCGCATAGGTTTCGTTTCCGCCGCTGAGCACCTTGACTCCGAAATTTGATTTCAGTTTGTCCTTGCCCAAAAATATATGTGTGGTACTGTGACTGCTCGGTACCAGTTTTTCCATTGCGCTGTAGGCCGCACCCTTCGTATAGAGATTCTTCCCTTGAAATACCCTGCGTCCCATACACAGATATTTTAAAGTCTTCTTCAGGGAACTGCCCTCAAAGCCATCACCTATCAAGTATACGCTCGATATGACATATCTGTCCACACATTCTCGCATGGCCTGCAGCATCACTTCATCAATACGGCTCTCTCTCTCACTGCTGTCCAAGTCCGGATACATACTTTCCGGATTCACAATCTCCGGATAGCTGCCCTCGTCCATGAACGCCACAACAGGCTGCGTCCTTTCGTTCATATGAAGACTGTAATACCGCATTCCCTGTTCTGCATAATCAAATATCAGCACCCGTTGTTTCCACAGCTCCTCCGGCTGATGAATGGTATAAAAATAAATGCTTTCTGCATAGCTTTGAAAATATATTTTTTCCCGTGGAACCGGAAATTCCTGAACCGCTCTCTCCAGCACCTGCAAAGTTCGTTCATCTAATTCATCAACCGTAATCATCAATGATTCGATATCTTCCAATGCCATTTCCGTACACAGCATATGCAACGTCCGTTTCATAAATAAGGCCAGTAAAGCAACCGGATCGTACTCCTCATCCTCGATCTGAAGCTTCTCATCTGCACGGGCTTTTTCCAGCAAATGCTCTACCTTGATTCCGGCATCATGGGAAGAAGCTTTTTCTGCTTCTTCTCCGAAAAACCATTGACTGACCTCCGGTTTCTTGCAAAGAACCGCAGGAATATTGTACCTTTGTTCGCCTGCTACTGTAGAAAAGGTTTCCGGATTCGGTTCCTTCAGACTGCAATAGCTCATCTGCGCACATATATCATTTAAATCATATCCCACAGCATACTTTGTATCAAATGCCATAACAGCCTCCTGCTTTATCGTACCGTAAATATCCGGCTCGTAACATAATCTGTCTGTACATATTTATCCATCAGCTTGAACATTGAATCCTCATCCTGTAAAGTCTGCGCCACCACCATATCGTTCAAGAGATCAAAACGGGTTTCATTATTTTCCGAGATTACATCTGAAACGCTGACAGAATTGCTTTCTGTCAACTTCTCCTTTTCACCGTTCATCTCCGTAATATAATATTGCAGATTTTCACCGAAAAACAGAATAAATTCCTTTGTATAGATTCCTCCGTACATATTGCGCATTTCTTCCCGCTTATACAGGTCTTCATTCTCCTCCTGCCCCTCCAGGACATAGTGCAGTATCACCTTGGTCTGCGGATTTGCCTTATATTCTATGATTGTCTTGTCCGCAAACATAAAAAGTTCCGGCACGATATCCGTAAATTTCATAAAAAATTTAAAGTACATATTTTTATGAATAAATTCCTTGATGAAGGAGGCTATCATTTGTCGATTTTTCTCCTCCTGTACATACCCTTCTTCGGCATAATGTTTCAGCAATGCCAGACGACAGGCATCATTCAGCTGTTCACCCCGATCATAATTGTGCTGTAAATGGATAAATATCCTGTCATCCACCATGCGGTCACGTACAAAATATTCATATGCATTGAAGGATAGATATGCCAATTCTACTGCCGTGTTTGAGCCTGCACGTAAATATGCCTCAAATATCTCCTCTTTTTCTCCAACCGTCGTACCTGTATAAAGCATCTGGATAAGCAATCGTTCTTCCAGATAATATGCGTCCACCTCAAACATGACGGCCGCCTTCCATACGTTCCGCATCTCTTTGGTCAAGCCCTTAAAATGAGCCGTCAGATACGTCAGGGTCACAATGTCATATTTGTTGGCACGAAAAGCCTGATAACACATTGCCAGCAGCTTGTCCTCCACCACATTCTCCTGATGGACAATACGATAGCTGCACAGCTTCACATTTGTCTTTGGTGAAATCTGCTCCATTCCGTAGGTATCCACAATGCGGTAGCCCTCTTCATACATTCCTCTGCGCACAAGATATTCTACCAGTTCAGCTCTGTCCTTTGCACACAATACCGCACTGTCAATGCTGCCGAGCAGTTCATCCAAGCCGGCCATGTCATCGCAGTCATAATAGTAGTGCAGCAGCATGACTCTGATTTCCCGCTTATAATCCTCCTGTACCAAAGGAGAATCCACCAACACCCTGCAGAACTCTGCATTTCTTGCATCAATCGTCACATAGTGTTTTTTTCCTTCACACAGATACAGGCAAAAGCCAATATTATTTGTAACAAAGTCGCGTACGGAATATGCAAAAGCATCTTCCTCCATCAGCTTGACATCACTGCCCTCAGGCAGAAGTGTGCGGTTCTGTTCTTCATCCTGCAAAAATATCTCGTACTCTCTGCCATATACCTGCGGATAAGCGATTCCATTGGTAATCGGACTGACAAATTCTCCTGTGAGCTGGCTGTATACGACAACTACCTCTTTCATGTTTGGAGAGTCCACCGTCACCTCACGTGTGAACAGCAGCTTTGTCAAATGCGGCGCCATATCCGCCGATATCAGCTCCGGCTTTAAAATTCTCGAATAAATATATGCAAGATTACGGCTGATGCGCTCCTGGATGATCTGCTCCTTAACAAACTGCTGCATATAACGTTCATAGCTCCTGACCATTTCAGGAATCTCATCCTCATGACGCAGAATATTGGCATACAAATATGCTGTTCTCACATAATCCAGATGATTGTTATATGTAAAATACATCATGACCGGTTTCGGAAGTATCTCATCATAGCTGAGTGGAATGGACAGCATGAAATATTCATAGAGTCTCGTAATACGCATCTCAGCTTCAACACCACGTTTAAACCATTTAAAATATTTCACATTCGTGCAGTTCCCCTTGATCAAAAGTGAACAAATGGCTCCCACCAGTTCATCACTCTGCTGCATCTTATAGGCTTCTGTCAAAATAAACAGCAGTGTTTCTGAAAAATTTTTCTGACGGCCTGACAGATAAATAAGCTGTTTAAGCAGTTCTCTGTTCATCTGCTTATTCCGCACCGCCCATAATAAGATCTGTATCTCGAATTCCGTTAATTTTGTAAGACCGGACGGATTGGTCGTAAAATCGTGATAGGCTTCTGCATAAATGACAGGGCTGGTACAGCCGCCCTCATACTGCCGCTCGATCAAGGCCAGACGCTTGTCCGGGCGTTCCGACAGTTCTTCATCCAGATAAAGCAACGTCCATAAAATCCTCCAGCTCGTCTTATGCATCTTGAAGATTTCCTTGACTTCCTCCGCGATCTGGTTAACATAATATTCTTCTCTGTTGTATAACGTAGTCAGATATAAATAATAGCAATATAATTCTTCGCCCGCATTGCGAATGTTCATATCATTTGCCACATGCTCCAATATCCACTTTGCTTCGTTTGCCCGCTCGTCCACAAGCAACAGCTGTGCCTGAAAAAGTCTCGGTGCCGGACTGTCTGCATCCAGCGTAATCATACGCTCCACAATCTTCATGGAATCCCGTACCCATGTTCCCAGCGGCATCTGGCGAGTGCGAAAAGCAATATAGTTTTTCATCAGTCTCCATTGCAGCTTGTGTTGCTCTCTTGTCAAGGCACCTGACGTACTCATACGTCTTTTCAACTCAGCCGTCACAATCACATCAAAGGACTGATTATAATTTGAAAATGTCAGCCTGCCGTAATTTTTACCCTCATGCATCGCTTCCGCATGAATAAAAATAGGCAGTTCACACGTATTTCCCAAGAAATCATCGTCACTCAAGGACTCCTTTTCTACCCTCAGGAACAAAGAATCACTTACAACATGCAGGTTTACATAACCCCACCCTATTTTTTGTACGGAAACCACAGCGCCAACCACATCCTCTACGTCCTCGAACGCAAAGTTCATCTGTTCTGCTGAATAGATGATTGCCTGTTTTTTATTTGCGGCTACCAGAAATTCATCTACATTCTGTTCTGAACCGACAGTTTTAGAAAGTCCCTTATACTTATTCAGCCAGACTCTCTCATTTCCCTCAAATATTTTAATAAAATCCTTGGAATAAAATAAATTGACTGCTTCTTCCCAGTCACTCTGTGCCAGATTGGCAAAATGAAAGAGATTCTTAATCACTCCCTGTGTTCCGGACACGGGATGATGGTCAATATTGATGACAAAAGGCAGATAATACTCTCCGCTGTCTGAAACAACATAAATGTCTCCCTTTTGCACATCTCCTTCGGTAAGTCCGACTGCCGTATATTCATAAAAGACTTCTGTATCTGCATCCTCAAACTCTTTCGTAAGCAGATGCATACGCACATCGGAGGAATACAGACAGCCCTTGATCAGAACCCCATCAATGCTGGTAATATGAAAAGAGCCCTTATATACCTCATCTGCATGAAGACTGAGTTCTATCTTGGATTCTGAAATAGTTAATTTTCTGTTTTCATATTCAAAAAAGCCGTTGACCAATTTATCAACTATTTCACGCAAATCCCTCACCACTCTTCACAAAAGTTTAGTTGCTTTTTTGTCAGATTACACTATAATGAAGTGTAATAAGATTGTAAAGCATGTCGAAAATAGTATATCATATTTGCATGCTGTTTCGCAATGTTTATGTCTTGTTATGTTAATGGAAAAGAGGTCAATTGTATGTTACAGCATCAGGATCATTTTCACGGAAGTGATTTAGAAAAAATAGAACAGATTTACGGAATCAGGAAAGAGGAGATCATCAGCTTCAGTGCCAATGTCAATCCGCTGGGATTGTCCGTTCAGCTGCGAGACTCACTGGCTGCTCATCTGGATGCAATCACCTCCTATCCGGATCGGGAATATACCGAGCTTCGCAAGGTAATTGCCGCATACTGTGATACCGAATATGACCGCATCATTGTAGGCAATGGTTCCACAGAGCTTATTTCACTCTTTATCCAGATTGAACATCCGGCCAAAGCCATGATCATCGGTCCCACTTATTCAGAATATGAACGTGAGGTCTCACTGGGCGGCGGAACCAGTCTGTATTTTCCTTTAAAGGAAAGTGCCGACTTTCAGCTGAACCTTGAGCAATTGGAAGCACAATTAAATGAGAGCATCGACCTGCTGATCATCTGCAACCCCAACAATCCGACCTCCTCCGCCATCACACGCAAGGATATGCGATCCATTCTCGATATCTGCAAACAGCATGATATTTGTGTCATGGTAGATGAAACCTATATTGAGTTTGCTGAACGATATGATGAGATCAATGCTGTCTCACTGACAAACTACTATAACAACATCATCATTCTGCGCGGTATTTCTAAATTCTTTGCTGCTCCGGGACTGCGTCTGGGATATGCCATTACAGGAAACAAAGATTTGATCAAGGCTGTCAATACAAAGCAAAACCCGTGGACAATTAATTCTCTTGCTGAAATCGCAGGTAAATTAATGTTCACGGATGATGCCTATATTTGTCAGACCAAAGAGTTGATCCGTCAGGAACGTCAACGTACAGTTGCTTCTCTGCGTGAAATTGAAGGTCTGAAGGTCTATGAGCCGACTGCTAATTTTGTACTGGTTCGTATCCTGCGTGATGATATTACCGCAGACACAATGTTTGATGCTGCCATCCGGGAGAAAATGATGATTCGTAACTGCTCCACATTTCCATTTCTGGATAACAAATATATCCGTCTCTGCTTCATGCGCCCGGAGGATAATGAACGGCTTTTGTCATGCATACGTAGTGTTATGTAAACTGCACGTGTTATTCATAGCTTTGCAAGGTATCCACTATCCTGCTGAATTCTTCTTTGTATTCATCTCCATCAAAATCTGCCTTTGCAAGCAATCTGTTGATTTGACGAAAGTCGGCGTCTTCACGGTATTCACTATCCTTGAGCAGCATTCCGAATTCCGCCACTGCACTTGCAAAAAGCCAGTTATCACTATTGTATACCGTATAACCCCGGCCGGTAACAGGGTGTTCCATCAACTGACTCTTCAGACCATCCGGAGTCTTATATCGTATGCTGACAGTCAGCCACTCATCCTCTGTACCACCTTCTGAATCTTCTGCAGCATATACATAATCCTTGTCCTGATATTTCAGATCAATGCTGCCCTTTTTAGAACGGCTGTCATTCACTTCATCCGTTGTCATGATTTCATAGAGTGCTGTCACACTATGACCTGCACCGACCTCACCTGCATCTTTCGTATCATCTGCAAAATCCTCAGCCGCGATCACCCTGTTATCATAACCAATCAATCGATAGCTCTCAACCATAGCCGGATTAAATTCCACCTGGAGCTTCACATCCTTGGCCACTGTCACAAGTGTTGCGCCCATCTCCTCTACAAGTACCTTTTTTGCTTCTCTGGCTGAATCTATATATGCATAATTTCCGTTTCCCTGATCTGCAAGAACCTCCAGCTTATGATCCTTCAGATTTCCTGTTCCAAAACCAAGCACAGAGAGAAAAACTCCTGTCTCTTTCTTCTCAGTGATCAGTTGTGCAAGTTCCTCATCACTTGTCAGTCCAACATTCAGATCTCCATCCGTAGCCAGAATCACTCGATTGTTTCCGCCTTGAATAAAGTTCTCCTCAGCAATTTCGTATGCCGTGATGATTCCTTTACTGCCTGCTGTAGAGCCTCCCGCTTCAAGACACGCAATTGCATCTGTAATCCTCTCATAATCACTTCCCTTAACACCTTCTAACAAAACGGCATCACTGCCTGCATAAGTCACGATAGAAACCCTGTCCTTACTCGTCAGATTCGTCGTCAGCATGGAAAATGCTTTCTGTAATAACGGCAGCTTATCCTCTGCGTACATAGAGCCTGAAACATCCAGCAGGAATACAAGATTGGAAGGGGCGGCATCCGAAAAGTCCACTTTCTTCGTCTGCATGCCTACAAGCATCAGCTTTGCATCCTTATTCCACGGGCAATCCCCGATTTCTGTTGTAATGGAAAAGGGGTCTTTTCCGGAAGGGCTTTTGTAGTCATAGTCAAAATAATTGATCATTTCCTCGATACGAACTGCCTCTGCCGGTATATCCTGTAGTGTATAGCCTTCATAAACCATTCTCCGGATATTGCTGTAAGCCGCCGTATCGACATCTGCTGAAAAAGTAGACAACGGATGCTTTGCTACCGACTGATATCCTGCTTCTTCGGCTGCAACATATTCTTCTCTGTTGTGATAAATCACATCATACTCTGCATAGCTCTCTGTTGAAGCTGACTGCTGCTTCATAGCATCTCTGTCATAGCTGCTCTCTACGGCAGCCGCATCCGCACATGCATACGATTCCGTAAGCCCCGCAGACTCATCCTCTGCTGTAGATACCTCTTCTCCAGTTTCCGCCGGACTCCACTCTGTTCCGTTCTCCTCTGTCTGTGCTGCTTCTTCCACCTGCTCTGCCTGTGCCTCAGCCTGCGCTGTCGCTTCTGTAAGGCGCTGACCGCAGCCTGCCAAGACTTCCGCTGCCATGATTGCTGATAATACAATTGCCGCCACACCACTCAAGTTTCTCTTTTTCATAATAAATTCCTCCTTGGTTGATTCTCTGAAATAGTTTCTCATTTCTCAGTTAATCAATATACGCAAGAAGGAATTCATATTTATGGTACAAAATGAAATTTTTTCTTTTTTAATATTATATCTTCGTTTACTCTGTCTGCAGCAGCATACAGATCTTGGGTTCACTGCTGGACAGCGGGTCCGGATTGACCAGCGTGACCGTCAGCTTTGCACCTGCTTTCATTCCCTGAGTTTGTGCCTCATCTACATAAACATCATGGGTCGAGGCAAGTTCATACATTCCGGAGGCATCTTCCAAAATCATAATGGTATAGGTGATATATCCGTCATCATCCTTTCCCCGCTCCGTGTCACACGCTATGATTTCTACTCGCACGCCGTCTGTATACAATGCGTCACTTCCGAAATCATTTCTTTCAGCTTCTGCCTTTTCCTTCACTGCTGACTGCTGGTTTTCCTTCGCATCGTATGACTGGTCTGCCACTGCTTCCGTTTCCGGCATGCTTTCCTGCGCTGCCGCATCCTCCGCTGTCTCTATGGTTTCTGTAGTTTCCGTTGCCGTCTCCTCAGACATCTCTGGCTCTGCCGCCAAGTCCTCTGATGAATCCGCAGGCATTGCCGCCTCTGCTGCTGACTCCATGGAAGCTTCACTCGCAGCAGCTGCACTCTCAGAATGACTGCGTCCTCCGACAGATAAAATTGTCGGTATCATCAGCACAATACAAAGACATGCGGCAATCAGCACAACTGTCTTGATTGTCCGAAGCTTCACAATCTTCTTTTCATTGACTTTTTCTTCACTGTTTTCTCTCTCATCATCGGCCGCTGGTGCTTTCTCCGGCAATGCTGACTCTATACGGTTCCACAGATCAGGAATGTCTGTCTGGAATTCTTCCTTATATGCCTGTTCTACAGCCTCATTATTTTTAAGCTCTGCTTCTGTAATTTCCTGCTCTTTCATTGCCGCACCTCCTTCCCGTAATGACTTTTTTGAAGCTTTTGTATGGCAGTTCGGTACCGCCATGTCACGGTTCCCATTGGCAGCTTTAGAATCTGTGCAATTTCTGCAAAGGTCAGCTCACCAAATATCTTCATGTTCAACACCTGCTGTTCAGGTTCCTTTAATGTTTCTATGGCTTCCTTCACTGTAATGGCTTCAACAACACTGTCCTCAACTGCCTCCTGCTGCTTTCCTGCAGAAGCTGCGGCTGCACCGGCATCGACTGCCTCCTGAATCTCATCAGTCGCTTGCTCACGTTGATTTCTGCGCAGATGATCAATCGCCATATTATGCGCGATTCTTGCAAGATAGGCCCGATGCTTTTCTCCAAACCGATATTGCTCCGCAACCGTTGTCCACAGCTTAATAAAAAATTCACTTGTCACATCCTCTGCACTTTCTTTATTTTTCACAACTGCAAAAACCACAGAATAAATGAAAGCAATATAAGCCTCGTAAATCTGTTTCAGTCCGTCTTTGTCCCCCCGCCGTATCTGCCGGATACTTTGTTCAAATAATTCGTCAGTCACACTACTCCCTTTCTGCTCTAATCATAATACGATTGGAGACACCCTATTTTATGGTTTTCTGCTCATGCTTTTTCATGTATATACTGTAAAAGCCACGTGACCTATGCCGCGTGGCTTTGTTTCAGCTTCTCTGATGCAGTACATACCAACTGACCGGATTCTATTTTGCAGTCTCATTTGCCCTGTAGGCTTCCTCTTCTGTCAAAAGTGTATATCCTTTATCCGTCAATATCTGCTCTGCCTTTTCATAATCGGCAATCTTAACGATCATAGATGCATATTCACTTGTAGACAGCACATACATATACTCAATATTGATATCCTTCAACTCACTCAGCATCTTATGAAAAGAGCCTGTCTCATGCGACAGCTTCACTGCTACAACCTTCGTAATACGGGAAGAAAAATCTGCTGCCTTGAGTGCAGCAAGTGCCCGCTCCGGATCGGATACGATCAGTCTGAGTATTCCATAGTCTGCCGTTTCTGCAAGACTGAGGGAGGTAATATTGATGCCTTCATCCTTAAGTGTCTTTGTAACCTGTTCAAGTCTGCCTTCTCTATTTTCCATAAAGACAGATACCTGCTTTACTGCCATGGTAACAACCCCCTTTTGCTAGTCTCCTGCTATATAGTAGTCATTCTCTATCTTGATTATACTACACCAGATGTCGCTTATCAATGACACGTTTTGCTTTTCCTTCACTGCGTTCAATGGTCTTAGGCTCTACAAGCTTTACCTTAACTGCAAGTCCAAGTGCCTGTTTGAGCACTCCTGCAATCTTCTTGGTGAGCTGATCCAGTGAAGCCATATCGTCTGAGAAGCACTTTTCATCTACCTCTACGCGAACCTCCAATGTATCCTGATGATCCACTCTGTCAACAATAATCAGATAGTTCGGTGTTGTCTCGCTGACCTCTAATAATGCTGCCTCAATCTGTGAAGGGAATACATTGACACCGCGAATGATCAGCATGTCATCGGAACGTCCCTTGAATCTTGAAATACGTGCCAGTGTCCTGCCACATTCACATTTGCTGTAATCAATGCTTGTCAAATCCTTGGTTCTGTATCGGATGAGCGGCAAAGCTTCCTTTGTCAGCGTCGTAAATACCAGCTCGCCTGTCTCTCCCTCCGCCATCGGCTGCAATGTTTCCGGGCTGACAATCTCAGGCAGGAAATGATCCTCATATACATGCAGTCCCTTATGATATTGACAGTCACATGCCACACCGGGTCCCATAACCTCTGACAGACCATAAATGTCATATGCTTTGATGTGCAAGCGTTCCTCAATCTGCAGACGCATATTCTCTGTCCACGGCTCCGCGCCACAAATGGCAGCCTTTAATTTGATGTTGTTGATTTCTCCGGACTCCTCCAGAGACTCTGCAATATGCAGCAGATAAGAAGGCGTACATGCAATGGCTGTTGCCTCGAAATCCTGCATCATCGTTGTCAGCTTCTTCGTATTACCCGTAGACATCGGAATAACCGTTGCTCCCAGATGCTCTGCACCATAGTGCGCTCCAAGACCACCTGTAAATAATCCATAGCCATATGCTATCTGAATTCTATCCTCTTTTGTGATGCCGGCCTGTGACATTGCTCTTGCAACACACTCACTCCAGATTTCAATGTCCCTTCTTGTATAACCGACTACCGTAGCTTTACCAGTCGTTCCTGAGGAAGCATGTACCCGGACAACCTCTGACATCGGTACGGCAAATAAGCCAAATGGATAATTGTCACGCAGATCTGTCTTCGTCGTATATGGCAGCTTCGATAAATCTTCGATTCCTCTGATATCTCCCGGCTCTAAGCCGACTGCCTGCATTTTCTTACGATAAAACTCTACATTATGATATACCTTATCGACTACCTTTACCAATCTTGCACTCTGCAGCGCCTGCATCTCATCTCTGCTCATGCATTCCTTTGTTTCATTCCAAATCATGCTGTGACCTCCTTTACCTGATACCCGTTCGGGCCTGCTTCTGCTGATATTTTCATGTTGGTTTTGTTACATATTATAGCCTGTCTCAAATGCCTTTTGATTGATCTCAATGGTCTTTGGCTTAACGGTTTTTTCAATTACGGTAAGCCAATCTTCCTTGGAAAAATCCATATGCTGTGCAGCAATTCCGAGAACAATCACATTAAAGACTCTTGGATTTCCCAGCTTCTTTGCCTCCGCCATAGCATCTACCGTAATGACCCTGTACTCCTTCGACAGGTTTTCCAAAATGTTCTGAGGATATTCCGCTGCACCAATCACAACCGGCATCGGATCGATACGCTGGTCATTGGCAATCAGAACTCCATCCTTTTTCAAATAGTGTGCATATCTGAGTGCCTCCAGTCTCTCAAAGGCAATCAACACATCTGCACACCCCTCTTCGACAATCGGCTCTGCTACCTTTTCACCATATCTGACAAATGTAACAACACTGCCTCCACGCTGTGCCATTCCATGTACCTCTGACAGCTTGACATCATAGCCTGCATGGATGGTAATTCCTCCGAGAATACGGCTTGTCAATAACGTTCCCTGTCCGCCCACGCCTACGATCATTATATTTTTTGTTTCCATATTTATCATCCTCCTGTTATGACCTTCCATGAAAGAAGACCTCTGCAACTCTCACATTATGTTAACTACATTCTGCTACTGCCTGTGCTTTCTCAAACCGGAACATCCGTGATTGCGCCAAACTTACATAAGCCCTTGCACAGTCCGCATCCGTTACACATAGTATCATCAACCTTGACTGTTCCGTCGGCCTGCTTTGTCAATGCCGGGCAGCCCGGTTTCATGCACATTCCGCATTTCTTACATTTTTCACTGTCCGCATAACACTTGCTGCTGATCGGAGGATTACTCTTCAGCAGAACACACGGAGCCTTTGTAATGATGACAGAGACTTCATCCTTGGCCGTCTCCTCTTTCAATAATTTTTCCAATCCAACTGTATCAAACGCATCAATCTCCGTTACGTTTTTAATTCCCATTGCCTGACATAATTTCATGATATTAATTGCATATACGGTATCTCCCTGCAATGTCTTGCCGGTTGCCGCATGATCCTGATGTCCGGTCATACCAGTCGTGGAATTGTCTAAAATCATGACCGTTCCCGTTCCCTGATTGTAAACCATGTTCATTAAAGAATTGACACCCGTATGCATAAAGGTCGAATCGCCGATGACGGCTACCCAGTTTTTAATGTAATCCTTCCCCTTCGCCATCTCCATACCATGCAGTGTGGAAATGCTGGCACCCATACATACTGTTGTATCCACTACGCTGAGCGGTGCTACGGCACCAAGTGTATAGCATCCGATATCCCCTGCTGCATGTATCTTCAGCTTATTAAGAACGGAATACACACTTCTGTGCGGACACCCCGGACACAGAATCGGCGGTCTGTTCGGAATCTGCGCTGCCGGTTTGATATCAATCTGTTCTCCGCCAATCGCACGTCGAATCATTGTAGCACTGTATTCACCCTGCACCGTAAAAATTTCCTTGCCGATTGCCGGGATACCCCATGCTTTTACCTGTAACTCAATCACTGGATCCAATTCTTCCACAATATACAACGTATCAACCTTAGCAGCGAAATCCTCGATCAATTTTTTCGGAAGCGGATTGACAATCCCCAGCTTCAGTACAGAAGCATTCGGAAGTGCTTCTTTGACATACTGATAAGGAATACCACTTGTAATCACACCAATTTTTGTATCATTCATTTCCACTCTGTTAATCGGGAAAGTACATCCGTCCTCAATCATCTGATTGGTACGTGCCTCAACGACCAAATGACGCTTCACTGCATTGGCCGGCATCATAACGTTTTTTGCAATGTTCCGCTCATACGGTTTATCCTGCAGTTCCATTCTGTCACAAAGCTCCACCATTCCCTGAGAATGTGCAAGACGTGTGGTTGTGCGAACGATTACCGGTGTATCATATTTCTCACTCATATCAAAAGCAAACTTCACAAAATCCTTGGCTTCCTGCGAGTCAGATGGCTCCAGCACCGGTACCTGTGCTGCTCTTGCAACCATTCTGGTATCCTGTTCATTTTGTGAAGAATACAATCCCGGATCATCTGCTGCAATCATAACAAGACCGCCATTTACGCCAATATAAGAAACTGTATACAATGGATCAGCCGCCACATTGACACCAACATGCTTCATGGAAACAAGAGCGCGCACGCCACTGATGGATGCTCCGATTGCCACCTCTGTCGCCACTTTCTCATTCGGAGACCATTCACAGTACAAATCGCCGTTCCCAATGGTTCCGTTCTTGGAATACTGCACCAGATTCTCACTGATTTCTGTACTCGGCGTACCCGGATATGCAGCCGATACCTTCACACCGGCTTCATATGCGCCACGGGCAATTGCTTCATTTCCTAACATAATCATTTTTTCACTCATGTTTATTCTCCTTCTTTTCTCAACAATTCGTCCGACAGCCTGTCATCAAGACTCTGCTTTGTGCCAGCACAGCAGCGACATTCTGTCATCAAGACTCTGCTCAGTCGCGCAAAAA
>CAZABT010000003.1:28894-56603 GCA_964483395.1 uncultured Lachnospiraceae bacterium | reverse complement strand
CTAGTATGCCGTCCAGGTAAATACAGCGCTTATTCCTCGTCATTTGCCCACACAAGTGCACATTTGACCGCACGCTTCCAGCCCTTCAGCAGTCCTGCACGTTCTTCCTGCTCCATATCCGGTATAAATTCTCTGCCAAGCTGCCAGTTTGCCTTGATCTCCTCTTTGTCCTCCCAGTAGCCGCTTGCAAGTCCTGCCAGATAAGCTGCACCCAGTGCTGTTGTCTCAATACATTTCGGTCGGTCAACGATCGTCTGTACAATATTCGACTGGAACTTCATCAGAAAATTATTGGCACTCGCTCCGCCGTCTACCTTTAACACCTTCAAATCGATTTCTGCATCCTCCTCCATCGCACGCAGTACATCATATGTCTGGTAGGCGATGGATTCAAGTGTTGCCCGGATAAAATGTTCCTTTTTACAGCCTCGTGTGATTCCTACAACCGTTCCCTTTGCATACTGATTCCAATAAGGCGCTGCCAATCCTGTAAAAGCAGGCACAATGTAGACACCATTCGTATCAAACACCTCATCCGCGTATTCCTCCGATTGTCTTGCCTCCTTGATCATGCGCATGCTGTCACGCAGCCATTGAATAGAAGCGCCTGCTACAAATACGCTGCCCTCCAAGGCATATTCGACCTGATTGCTGTCGCCTGCCGCAATCGTCGTCAGAAGTCCGTTTTTTGATGCAATTGCCTTTTTTCCGGTATTCATCAGAAGAAAGCACCCTGTCCCGTATGTATTCTTAACCTCACCGGCCTCAAAGCAGCACTGTCCGAACAATGCCGCCTGCTGATCTCCTGCAGCTCCGGCGATCAATATCTCTCCGCCGAGTACACCCGGATCTGTCTTTCCATAAATGCAGCTGGATGGCTTTGCCTCAGGAAGCATAGCTTTGGGAATATGAAATAACTCCATGATTTCTTCGTCCCAGCACAGCTTATGAATGTCGAACAGCATTGTTCGGGAAGCATTTGTATAATCCGTTACATGAACGGCACCCTTGGTCAGATTCCAGATCAGCCACGTATCCACCGTCCCGAAAAGCAGCTCTCCGGCCTCTGCAGCTTCACGTGCACCCGGAACGTTTTGCAGAATCCATGCTATTTTGGAAGCTGAAAAGTAGGCATCCGGTATCAAGCCGGTCTTTGCTGTAATCATCTTTCCATAGCCTCGAGCCGTCAATTCATCAATCATTTGAGCCGTACGGCGACACTGCCAAACAATAGCATTGCAGACCGGCTCTCCGGTGTTTTTATTCCAGACAATTGTCGTTTCTCTCTGGTTGGTAATGCCAATGCTGCTGATGTCCTCCGGTCCTGCGCCTACCATCGCCATCGCTTCCGTTGCCACCGCAAGCTCAGAAGACCATATCTCCATCGGGTTATGCTCGACCCAGCCCGGCTGCGGATAAATCTGTGTAAACTCTTTCTGTGCCATGGAACAGATCTTCCCTGTTTTATCAAATAGGATACATCTGGAACTTGTCGTTCCCTGATCAAGCGCCATTACATATTTCTGCATTTACATCGCTCCTTTTCCTTCATATTGTCTCATATTTCTTTCGTTGCCACAATATCAACACCTGTATTTGCAATATTCCTTACAATGACATCTCCGATATGAACAGGAGTTTCTGCCGTTATATCCTTTAGTGCAAAAACACAGTCCATAATCTTGTCCTTCGGAATCTCCTGCTGTGTTTTAACAGATAATGTTTTCCCATTGTTGACCCGCACAGTCGAGGTGACGGTTCTGCGCGGATCAGTCACCTCGTTTTTCGCATACTCCGCACCCTTGGGACAAGTATTTCCCGTTACAGAAACGCTTCCACTCTCTTCAATTGTTACACTTAAATTACATCCCATCGGACACCCGATGCATGTTAATTCTCGATATTTCATGCTCAGTCCCCCTCTATTCCTGCTCCAGTTTAATCGTAATTTCCTTCAGCCCATCAAATGCAAGCAGCTCCTGTCTCTTTAATTTCAAGCTTTCCATCTCGCCCGGTGCCACAACACGTTTTTTCCTGCGCAGTATCAGCTGGTCATTATAGTAAAGTGCCACATACACATTCTGATATACATTACCGACTCTAAAACGTACAATCTGTTCCTCCGCCATCCTTGTCGGATCAATCCTGCCCGGAACTGTATAACGGACACCTTCTGTGGCCTTTAACGGGATTTCATTGACCGATTCAGACAATGTACCCAATACATATCCGGCCGCGTTCTCTCCTGCCAGCGTTGCCTCCTCTGACACATAGTCTACCAGGTCATGTACATGCAAAACATTGCCGCAGGCAAATACACCTTCGATATCCGTTTCGAGGCTCTCATTTACAAGCGGCCCTGATGTGACCGGATTCATTTCCACACCCAAAGCACCCGATAATTCATTCTCAGGAATCAATCCCACCGACAAAAGCAGCGTATCACATGGGATGTACTCCTCTGTTCCCGGGATTGGCTTCAAATGCTCATCTACTTCTGCCAGCGTCACACCCTCAACGCGTTCCTTTCCATGAATATGAATGACTGTATGACTGAGCTTTAACGGAATATCAAAATCATGCAGGCACTGTGCAATATTACGTTTTAGCCCCCCGGAATATGGCATCAGTTCAGCTACTACCTTCACCTTTGCCCCCTCCAGTGTCATCCTGCGTGCCATGATCAGCCCGATATCTCCTGAACCAAGAATTACAACTTCCTTGCCCGGCATTTTACCTTCAATGTTCACATAATGCTGTGCCGTTCCGGCTGAATAAATGCCTGCAGGACGATAGCCCGGTATATTCAATGCACCTCGCGGGCGCTCTCTGCATCCCATCGCCAAAATAACCGCAGCCGTCTCTATCGAAAAAATACCCTGCTCCTGATTCATGGCTGTTACGATTTTAGTCCGTATGCCTTCTGCTCCTTTGGATTTCTCCTGTCGAATATCCACCACCATTGTATGCAGCATATAGGGAATTTTCAACTCCTTCACCTGTGCTGCAAAGCGTGCTGCGTATTCAGGGCCGGTCAGCTCCTCCTGGAAGGTATGCAGTCCAAAACCATTATGGATACACTGGTTCAGAATTCCGCCCAGCTCCTGATCTCGCTCTAAAATGACTATATCGGTCACTCCTGCTTTTCTTGCAGCTACAGCTGCTGCAAGTCCTGCTGGACCACCACCGATGATTACGATTTCTGCTTTCATGCCTGCACCTCCCTGTTTTGAGCCTGCAATCCGTCCTTATCTGAACCGGTCAGAAACTGAGAGGCTCCTCCCGCTTTTGTCACTGCCTCCGGCGTCATCTTCAATTCTCTCGCCAGAATCTCTACGACCTTTGGTGAACAAAATCCTGCCTGACACCTGCCCATGCCTGCTCTTGTCCTTCGCTTGACACCGTCAAGTGTCGTTGCACCTAACGGTCTGTGTATCGCATCCAGTATCTCACCCTCCGTCACCGTTTCACAACGACAGATTACATTGGCATATGCCGCATTCTCCTGAATCAATGCTCTTTGCTCCTCCACAGATGCTGTCGCCATACAAGGAATTCCTTTGCGTACAGGTTCAAATGCCGGATTTTTTTCCATATGCAGTATTTCCTGTACCAGCTTTGCAACATATTCTCCGATTGCCGGTGCTGCCGTCAACCCCGGTGATTCAATACCTGCCACATCAATAAAGCCTCTTGCTCCGGCTACCTCACCAATCACGAAATCTCCCTCTTCAGATGAGTTCCAGGCAGTTTCACTTAACACGGGGCGCACTGTACATCTTGCACGGAGTCCTGAAAAGGACGTGATCACCTGTCTCATCGGCAGATTTTTCACACTTTGACCTCCTCGGTCAGCCACATCTGCAAGTCCGCCTGCTGTCGTACTGACATTCTCCTTATCATCAATGAAGTCTGACGTCGGCCCCACCAGCAGATTCCCATGTACTGTCGGTGTCACAAGCACACCCTTTCCCGCTTCATTCGGCAGCTGGAATAATGTGTGGGACACATCATTTCCAACCTTTTTATCCAGCAGGCAATATTCCCCTCTGCGTGCGGTGATCCTCATTGTATTTGTCACATTTTTTATTGTATCTGCCGTACCGCCCACTGTATCTGCCGCAATCATATTATGAATGGCATCTGCATAGACACCTGCCGCATTTACGATAATCCTGCCGCCAAAATCTCCTTGGTTTGTATGCACAAGATATCCCTCTGTCTGCCTTTCAATTGCTGTTACCTCTGTGCCCAGATGAAATTCCACACCATTCTCTGCCGCATTTTCCGCAAGTGCAATGGTCAGTCCGAAGGGACATACAATTCCTCCATTCGGAACATTCAGAACCGCAACAACCTCCTCGGACAGATTAGGCTCCAATGCCTTGGCTGCAGCCGCATCTAAAATCTCCAGATCCTTGACTCCATTCTGAATCCCCTGCTGCATCAGCTGTTCCAGCTTGCCTCTTTCCTCCTCATGAAAACACAATACCATAGAACCGTTTCGCTTAAATGAAAAATCCAGTTCCTTTGACAGCGCTTCCATCTTCTGATTTCCAAGCACATTGAAATGCGCCTTCAGGCTGCCCGGCCTTGCGTCATGCCCCGCGTGGACAATTCCGCTGTTTGCCTTTGAGGTTCCCTCACAGAGATCACTCGCCTTCTCCAGCAGCACCATCCTGCCCTGATAACGGGACAGCTCTCTTGCCACTGCACAGCCAATGACTCCTCCACCAATGATTACAACATCATACATACCATTTGCCTCCTATGGAAAAAATAAAGTCCAACAAAAACACACTGCTTATGCAGTATATTATTTGCTGAACTCCCAGTCTCTAGCAATCATTCTTTATTTATATTTATTCTAGCATGTCCTGCTTGGATATGCAATCCCCTTCTGTTCCAAAATATCCGTCTTTCCATGCTCCACAAGATAGTCTACACCAATGCCCTGCATAATCAGCACCGCCTGAAGCATTCTTTGTCCGCGGTCCTCGGTCAGTACATAGCCAACATGCAGCGGATAGCCCTCATACCTAATCTTCTCCACGAGTCCGAACTCCTGCAGTTCCTTAAGCTGCTCCAGCAGCATCTTCTGTGTAATACCATCTATCGTATGTTCCAGTTCAGACAACGAACGTTCGCCGTTTCCCAACTGAAACAAGATAATCGTTTTCCATTTTCCTTTCACAATATCATGTACGATTTCCAACGGACATGTATAGTCTTCCCGTATTTTCATCCTGCTTTCCTTTCGGTTCTTCGGTTATCTCACAAATACGGCAGACTTCATCAATCGGTCGAGGCTCAGACCGGCTGCTTCAAATACTCATCCGTCTTACAGATTGCTGCAAATGTACCGATCAGCGAAGCCATATAAATATTGTGTACCGTCTCTGCCGGATAACATTTTCCCTGCCACTCTAAATCCATGGTTGTGCATGCATCCTCCGGCAAAATCACATCGTACCCTCTTGCCTTTGCCGAACGCACAGTAGTATCAACGCACATATGACTCATCATACCACAAATGACCAACTGCCTGATTTCATTTTGCTCCAGATATTCTGTCAGCCCTTCTGCCATAAAACTGTCAGGAACATGCTTCACAAAAATGGGGTCCTTCTCCTCCGGCTGTACGGATGGATGTATTTCAGTTCCTGCCGTATCCTGAAGAAACAATACCGCTCCCTCCTCCGTACTGATATGCCGGATATAGATTACCGGCTCCTGATTCCTGCGAAAGCGGTCAATCAGCTTTCCTGCATTTGCTGCGGCCTGCTCCGGTTCATGCAGGACACCTTTGCCGCCCTCAAAATAATCCTTTTGAATATCTACAAGTATCAAAGCTCTTTTCATTTTCTCGTCCTCCTGATGTTTTGATTGAAGCATCTTCCTGCGATCAATGTAACATTCTGAAGAACATCTGTATATTACCCACTTTTTTGTAGGTATCCTATGTTTTATTTTATCTTACCATAAACCAAATTTTACCTCAAATCAAATTACATTTTTATATGCCATTTTGATATAGAATATTTTTGATGATTTGGTAAAATAGATATATAGACGAAAACTAAATTTGGAGTTGTTACGATGAGCCAACGAATGTACCTGTGTATTGATTTAAAATCCTTTTATGCTTCTGTGGAATGTGTAGAGCGTGGTCTGGATCCAATGACCACGAATCTTGTCGTGGCCGATCCCGAGCGTTCCCAAAAGACCATCTGTCTTGCAATCACGCCTGCCATGAAGGCGCTGGGAATCAAGAACCGCTGCCGTATCTTTGAAATTCCGGAGGGTGTGCAGTATATCATCGCAACGCCCCGTATGCAAAAATACATTGATTATGCTGCAGAAATCTATTCTGTTTATATGAAATACATTGCAAAAGAAGATATCTACGTCTATTCCATCGATGAGGCCTTTATGGATGTGACGGATTATCTGGCGCTCTATCAGATGACTGCGAGAGAACTCGGACAGCGTATCATGTCCGACATTGATGATACGCTTGGAGTGCGTGCAACATGCGGGATCGGCTCGAATCTGTACCTTGCAAAAATCGCTTTGGACATCACTGCAAAGCGTAATCCTGAATTTATCGGGGAACTGAATGAGGAAACCTACCGGAATACACTATGGAATCATAAGCCACTGACAGATTTTTGGCGCATCGGCCCCGGAAATTCCAAACGACTGGCTACCTATGGACTCTATACAATGAGTGACATTGCCCATGCAGATGAAGATCTGCTTTACCGGCTGTTTGGCGTTGATGCAGAACTTCTAATCGATCATGCATGGGGGCGGGAACCGGTCACACTCGCCGACATCAAGGGCTACTCCACGCAGACATCCAGTATGACCAGCGGACAGGTCTTGATGCGCGATTATAAATTTGCAGAAGGAAAGCTGATCGTCAAAGAAATGATGGATCTGCTCTGTCTCGACATGGTAGATAAAAATCTGGTGACCAAATCAATTACGCTCCACATCGGCTATTCAAACCAGCTAAACATGAAATCCGCACATGGCACTGTCAGTCTGGAGGACGAAACCAACGCGGATATCATCATCCTTCCTGCAATCGCTGCATTGTATGACAGAATCATTGATCCGGCTTGTCCCATCAGACGGGTTAACATCTCCTGCAACAATGTCATACCGGAAGAATATCATCAATACAGCTTCTTTTCCGATACGGCAGAGCTTGAAAAAAATCGCAAAATTCAAAAGGCAGTGCTTGAAATTAAGAATAAATTCGGAAAAAATTCCATTTTAAAAGGAATGAATTTTGAAGATGGTGCTATGACCAGAGAACGAAATCATCAGATTGGAGGACATAAAAGTGGCGAATAGAAACCGTGTCAAAATGGATATCAGCAATCGTGCCAAGCAATTCATGCCCTTTGCCGCCGTCAGAGGTTTGACAGAAGCTCTCGCTCAAAAGGAACATGTCACCGTACCCAAGCCGCTTCTTTCTGAGGATATGGAGGTGGAGTTAGATCGCAGGCTGCATCGGCTGCATCCCGGTAACATTGCCACAATCGTATATTATCATCGGGAGGAATGTATAAAAATAACCGGAATCGTAGCGCGAATCGATGTAGACAGCCGTATACTGCAGGTTGTACACACAAAAATCCCATTTGATGAAATCCTGTCAATCGTGCTGAGCGATTCATAGGAAATGTTCAGAGCCTATTCTCACAACAGTATGTTTCGATATGCTTCAATCAGCCGTTCCAGCTTCCAGGCTGCATTGGCCGGACTGGTAGACGGCAGTACAACAGCTTCCATACCGGTTCTCCCCTGTAATAATTTCTGATACAAATTTCCGGCAGTCTTTCCATTTGTATAAATCCGGTCAATCCGCGTCTGTGTCAGCAGCCATGGAATGTCTGTCGGCATGGCGTTGCGGATGCTGCTGTCGCTGGAGCCTATAATGTCGCAGCTATCAATCACATCCCATACTGCAATATGATGCTGCAAAAGCATCTGCCTCTTTTCCTCCGTTGTCCGCGGCTCGTCGCATGCAAGAACCGCAGACAGCACTTTCCAAAAACGATTTTGGGGATGACCATAATAAAAGCCCTGTTCTCTGGACTTCACCGACGGAAAGCTTCCCAAAATCAATTTCTTTGAATGTGCATCATAAACCGGTCCGAACAGATGCTCCAAATGATGATACTCACCCATTGTCTGTTTTCCTCCCATCCCGGCTACATAAACCATACCTCATGATTGGTTGTGGAAATGGATACCGCACCCGCCTGCAGTGCATTCATGATATCCTCCCGATCCTCAATCAGACCGCCTGCAATGACCGGCACATGTTCGGCTTCACAAATCCGCCGGATGACCTTCGGCAGAATGCCCGGAAGAAGCTCAATGCAGTCGGGCTTCGCCTGCATACACTGTTTTCTGATGTTTTCATAGGCCATGGAATCAATTACAAAAAAGCGAAGAATCGTCAGCATTCCCAGCTCTCTGGCATGCTTGATCAATGCAGGCTTCGTCGATATGATACCATCCGCTTTCGTCTGGGTATGAATAAAATCAACACTGATTTCCTTTGGTGCAAGCCCACCGATCAAATCTATGTGCACAACTGCAATTCTGCCGCTTTGCTTGATTCTGTCCACAATACTCGCAATATTGAGCACATCTCCATACAATACAAAAATAATTTTGCTTTCTGTCCCCAGACACTTTTCCAATCCATCCTGATCCTTAATTGCCGCAATCACAGGACAATCCTCTATTGCTTCCCTGTATATACTCTTCATATAATACTCCGCATTGCATCAGTCTGCCAAAAAACCGGCCTCTCTCAGCTTCTTTTCAATGGTATCAAGCACAGCCTCATTATCCGCCTCTATGAGATGAATGTGTACCCCATCCGCAATTGCCAGCAGCGGTGTGCCCTTGCTTGACTCAATTTTATTTAAAAACGTCTGTACATCATTACGATTTGCCACAACCAGTTCTGCTGAAATCTCCCCGTATACCGGATGTTCTACAATCACATTCAGCACCTTCCCGCCATAATCTACAATGATATTCAATTCCGCTTCTATTTCAGCCCTGGTATGCTTTACCCGGAATCTGCGGTTCGGTCTGCCTGTCTTGTCCTGTACCAGCAGATACCCTTGTGTCGTTGAAATGATTTGATCCTTGCCATGGCGCAGCAGTGCAACATCCTGTACAATGACCTGACGGCTGACACCCAGTCTTTTGGCCAGTTCTGTGCCCGAAACCGCACAGGTACTACTGCTCAATATCCTGATGATCTCATTTCTTCGTTCCTGTCCATTCATAAATCCATACCTCTCTGCCCTGATTCATTCCTTATGGATACCATATGATTGCTCCATAGATCAACACGATTAAATCTTCACCTAGTGTATCATTTTTTACAGCGCTTATCAAATCCTATTTGTCAATTTAGGTGACAAGACACTTGTAATGTCATTTTGTTTCGTGTATAATCAACCCAACATCAACTCAACTATAAAATACACAGGGGAGAAATCAATGATCAAAAAATTTCTGAATCACATTTTTATCGATGGATTATCAGGCATGGCTTTCGGATTGTTTGCCACTCTGATCATCGGAACCATTATCAAACAGGTCGGCAACTTTATCGGCGGCGACATTGGTAACTACATATGCATGTTTGGCTCTATGGCTTCTGCCATGACCAGTGCCGGCATCGGTGTCGGTGTTGCATGCAAATTCAAGGAAAGTGCACTTGTAACATTATCTGCTGCCACCGCCGGTATGGTTGGTGGTTTTGCTGGAAAGATTATGGCCGGCACAGTATTTGTAGACGGTGTTGTGACACTCGCCGGGCCGGGCGAACCGCTGGGCGCTTTTGTCGCTGCAATGGTTGCAATCGAACTTGGACATCTTGTATCCGGTAAAACTAAGGTAGATATCATCGTAACACCATTTGTCGGCATCGTATCCGGTTCTGCAGTCGGATTACTCGTAGGTCCTCCCATCAGTGCCTTTATGACCGGATTGGGAGCCATCATCAATTGGGGTACTGAACAACAGCCCTTCCTTATGGGAATTGTCGTATCCGTTGTCATGGGTATGGTCTTAACACTGCCGATCAGCTCCGCAGCACTTGGCATTGTCCTGAACCTGAGCGGTCTTGCAGCCGGTGCTGCTACAGTCGGCTGCTGCTGCAATATGATCGGCTTCGCCGTTGCAAGCTTCAAGGAAAACAAAACCGGCGGACTGCTTGCACAGGGTATCGGAACCTCAATGCTGCAGGTTCCCAACATTATGCGAAAACCCATTATCTGGCTTCCTGCAATCGTGGCCAGTGCCATTCTCGGCCCAGTATCCACACTGCTGTTCCACATGACAAGCAATGCAACCGGCTCCGGTATGGGGACTGCGGGTCTTGTCGGCCAGATTATGACATGGCAGGTTATGACTGAGACTGAGTCCGGTACAATGGTTCTCGTAAAGATTCTGCTGCTGCACTTTATACTGCCTGCAGCAATTGCACTTGCCACCTCGACCCTGATGCGCAAAAAGGGATGGATCAAAAACGGAGACATGAAGCTCGAGCTGTAAAATCAGATTCCGGACTTGCACCCAAAAAGAAATCTGACAAAGATTGTACCTCCAATCTTCGTCAGATTTCTTTTCTTACTGAATTTAAGTCCGGATCACCAGCTCTTCCGGCAGAAATTTTAATACCATATCCTCCATCATTTTGCTGTCAACCGGTTTGGAAAGGAACTCGTCAAAGCCCAGCTGCAAATAATCATTGCGTGCATCATTGACCGCATTGGCTGTCAGCATGACAACCGGTGTCTCCTTACAAATACTTGGCATGGATCTGATATGCTGTAATGTCTCAATTCCATCCATATCCGGCATACGATGATCTAGAAAGATCAAATCAAAATGTTCTTTTTGTATCTGTTCCAAGCACTCTCTGCCACTAAGCACCGCCGTGATCTGCACCTTTGTCTTTTGCAGCAGTGCCTGTTCTACCATTAAATTCGTTCTGCTGTCATCTACCAGTAATACCCTTGCTTCCGGTGCCGTAAAGGCCGTTCTGGATACTGTCTCCTTGATCTCAGCCTTTCCAAGGAGTCTCTGTGGTACGATGGCAGTAAACACCGAGCCTCTGCCATATACACTATAGACCTTTAGATCTCCGCCCATCATTTTGACGATTTTCATCGTGATGTTCAAACCAAGTCCAATTCCTTCTATTGTTCTGTTCTGATTCTCATCTAATCGCTCAAAACTCTCAAAAAGCTTTGGGAGATCTTCTTCTTTGATGCCAATCCCACTGTCCTCAACGGAAATTACCAGATTTATGTGCTCCGGATTCATCTGCTGGCTTAAAATATGCAGCTTTACAAAGCCCTCTTTTGTATACTTAATAGCATTGGATAACAGATTGATTGCAATCTGCCTGACTCTGGTCACGTCGCCAAACAGTTCTTCCGGCAGATCCCTTCCGAATTCCGTACGAAAATCCAGCTGCTTCTCTACCGCCTTCTTCTCAAACATATCCTTCAGGTTCTGTGTAAGGGTTTTGACCTGATAGATTTCAGGTCTGATTTCAATTTTTCCTGCTTCTATTCTTGAAAAATCCAAAATGTCATTGACCAGTGAAAGCAATGTCTGGGTTGAATTTTGAATGTTTCTTGAATATTCCATTAGCTCCGGTTCATCATAATCCCGTAGAATGACCTCATTCATACCCAAGATCGCATTAATCGGTGTTCTGATCTCATGCGACATATTGGCCAAAAAAAGACTTTTTGCCATATTGGCACGATCGGCCTGCTCCTTGAGTTCCCGCATACGCTCCAACTGATTGATGGAGTCGGTCACATCCAAGAACAATGCCACATAACCGCCTAAGTCATGATTGTTCAAAACCTTATTCACATGTACATTATAGTAGCTGTCTTCTATAATGATCTGTTTATCCCGGCTTTCCTTCAGGGAATGCAGTAAAATCTCATCTTCTATTTTACTGCCTCGATAACACTTGGACAATGAAGGAAACAGAAGCAACGCTTTATCATTTGCCTCCATATAGCAATACGCCGCATCAACGATTACGATGGCGTCCCCCATATTAGTCAGGATACTTTCATGTGCCACCTCAATCACATCAAAAATACGTCGCTTGACAATTGCATAGCTGAATACCGAAACGGCCAAAGCAACTCCGAGCGGCGCCATATCATAACCACCCTTTACCACACCAAAAAGACCTGCCATATGACATAACAATGGGATAAAGGATGCCACCGTCAGCAGCAGATAATTGGTCTTCATCCTCTTATCTTCCATCTTGGAATAAGATCGAAAAGACACGATACAGCTTGCAATCAGCCCACCGTATATAGTGAAGGCATTCATAATATACAGAGGGCCTTTTCCCAGTTCCACATGCGGAAACAGACCTGTCTGTACAAATTCCGTGCTTGTATAATACAAGGTGTTGTATCTGAACGTCAGCACTGATAAAATCACCAGCGTTGACAATGAAAACCACAACCAACTGACCTTCCTCGGAAAGCGAACATTGCTATAGCGAAACATAAAGACAGTAAGAAAATAAGCTATGTATGCCGTCCCGATATATTCCACCTGAATCGCCATCATAACCTCTCCGAGATTATGAGAACGCAGTTCCAGCAAATAGCCGAAATTCTGAATAAATGCACACACAATCGTTAACAGCATCATTTTAGACTGCTGCGTATTTCGTTGAAAGAGCAGCAGAACAATGCTGACCAGGCATACCAAAACTGCCATAACCTGTATGACCACTATCGCATAATACATGTCCATCACCGACCTTTTGCCACGAGCTTTTGAATCTGATCGACAATACTATTTCAGCAGTACCTTATGGAACGTCTTCTTTCCCTTGCGAAGTTTTATACCATCCTGTAACTGATTTGCAGATAAACTGAAGCCGATATCCTCCACCTTCTCATCCTCTACAAATACCCCGCCCTGCTGTACGAGTCTTCTTGCCTCACTCTTGGACGGAGCCAGACCGCAGACCGTCAGCACATCTAAAATACCGATTACGCCATCTGTTAGTTGTTCTGTACCCAGTTCTGTTGTCGGCATATTAGAATCATCGGCGCCTCCGGCAAAAAGTGCAAGAGAAGCTTCTTTTGCCTTCTGTGCCTCCTCCTTACCATGTACAAGTGCCGTCAGTTCATAGGCCAGAATGTCCTTTGCCTGATTGAGCTGTGCCCCCTCCCAGTTCTCCATTGCCTGAATCTCCTCCAGCGGCAGGAAGGTTAACATCTTAATACATTTCAGTACGTCCGCGTCTCCGACATTTCTCCAATACTGATAGAATTCAAACGGTGTGGTTTTATTCGGATCGAGCCATACTGCTCCGTTTGCCGTCTTGCCCATCTTCTTACCTTCTGAATTCATCAAAAGCGTAATCGTCATGGCATAAGCATCCTTACCAAGCTTCTTACGAATCAGTTCCGTACCAAAGAGCATGTTGGACCACTGGTCGTCACCGCCGAACTGCATGTTACAGCCATAATTCTGATATAAGTGATAAAAGTCATAGGACTGCATGATCATATAGTTAAATTCCAAAAAGGATAAGCCTTTCTCCATACGCTGCTTATAGCACTCTGCACGCAGCATATTATTGACCGAAAAGCATGCTCCCACATCACGCAGCAACTCGATATAATTCAGTTTCAGCAGCCAGTCAGCATTATTAACCGCAATTGCTCCGCCTTCACCGAAATCAATAAACCGTTCCATCTGTTTTTTGAAGCATTCACAATTGTGCTGTATCGTCTCAGGAGTCATCATGGAGCGCATATCCGTACGTCCTGACGGATCTCCGATATATCCTGTTCCGCCGCCCAACAATACAACCGGTCTATTACCGGCCATCTGCAAACGTTTCATCAGGCACAGTGCCATAAAATGCCCTACATGTAAAGAATCCGCTGTCGGATCGAAGCCGATATAAAAGGTGGCCTTTCCTTCATTGATCAATGTCTTGATTTCATCTTCATCCGTGACCTGTGCCACCAGTCCTCTAGCCACTAACTCGTCATAAATCTTCATTTTGCTTTCTCCTCTAACCCTTTTTCTGCTGCTCAAATAAAGCATAGCTCTTCCTTCATGAAAAAAAGTCCCCCTGCATCCAACCGGTGCAGAGGGCCGACTTCATGAACGCTTCTGAATAATAGAATTATATCGTAGGTCACGCAACTTGTAAAGAGAAGTTATCCTTCTCCTTTCCTTGCAGTCATCTATTCTCACGAAATCTCTGTCACCTGATAATCCTGCGCTTCAACAGCATTTTTCAAAATCATATCCTCTACCTCACCATTAAGCGTCACAACCGCTGTACCCTTCTCATGGCTTACAACTGCCTGCTCTACACCAGACACTGCTTCAAGGCACTTTTTCACTCTGCCCTCGCAATGCTCACACATCATACCTTCAATCTGTATCGTTTTCTCCATTCTATTTTCCACCTCTTTCTGTTTGTTTTGCTGTTTCGTATCTGCCTGCCGATCCACACCTTTCTGGTATTGTTCCTGATTCTTCCGTGTACCGGACTGATATACATCCACAAAATTCAATCGTAACGCATTCATAACCACACAAAAGCTGGATAAGCTCATCGCTGCAGCTCCGAACATCGGATTCAGCTTCCACCCAAATACAGGATACCATATTCCTGCCGCAAGCGGTATTCCTATAATATTATAAATAAATGCCCAAAACAGATTTTCATGAATATTACGCAGCACGGCACGACTCAGTCTGATTGCTGCCGCCACATCCAGAATACTGCCCTTCATCAAAACTACATCCGCTGCATCAATTGCCACATCCGTTCCTGCTCCGATGGCAATGCCCACATCTGCACGTGTCAGTGCGGGCGCATCATTGATTCCGTCACCAACCATGGCTGTGCTGCCCTCTTTTCCCAGCTTTCCAATGATGCTTTCTTTTTCTGTCGGAAGTATCCCTGCATAAACTTTTGAAACACCTGCCAGTTTTCCGATTGCCTTTGCGGTACGTTCATTGTCTCCTGTCAGCATAACGACCTTCAGTCCCATGTCCCGCAGCTTTATAATCGCCTGCCGGCTGTCCCGTTTCATTTCATCTGCAACCGCAATCACACCGAGCAGCCTTCCATCCGCTGCAAAGTACAACGGTGTCTTCCCCTCCTCGGCCAAGCGTGCAACCACATCAGGTTCGCTATCCATATGCTGTATATGCTGCAATATGAACTTCCGGTTTCCTGCACACAATTTCTTTCCTTCACAGACCGCGGTCAGTCCGTTCCCCGGAACCACCTGAAAATCTGTAGTCTCCATATATTCTATCTGATGTTCGTTAGCATATCTCGTAATTGCCCCGGCAAGCGGATGCTCGCTTTTGGATTCCAACGCATATGCCACTATTAATAACTTTATTTCTGTCACATTTTTCTCTGGTAATATATCTGTCACATGTGGTTCACCTGTCGTAATCGTTCCTGTCTTGTCCAACGCAACTGTTTTGACCTTTCCGGTCAATTCAAGCGATACGGCCGTTTTAAACAGAATTCCCTGTTTTGCACCGACACCGTTTCCAACCATAATGGCGACAGGTGTTGCCAGACCCAATGCACACGGACAACTGATAACCAGTACAGAAATACCTCTGGCTAAAGCAAAGCCTATCGTCTGTCCTGCAATCAGCCATATGAGAATCGTTAACACAGCAATGGAAATGACAATCGGAACAAATACTCCCGATACCTTGTCTGCAACCTTGGCAATCGGTGCCTTGGTTGCTGCTGCATCACTGACCATCCGGATGATCTGGGACAGGGTCGTATCTTCACCCACACGCTCTGCCCTGCATTTCAGATATCCTGTCTGATTGATGGTTGCAGCAGATACCTGATCTCCGGCTTCCTTATCTACCGGGATACTTTCTCCTGTCAGTGCCGCCTCATTGACCGCAGCGCTTCCCTCTACAATGATTCCGTCTACAGGAATGCTGTCTCCGGGACGCACTACAAAAAGATCTCCGGGATGCACCTCTGTGATTGCAGTTACAATCTCTCGTCCATCCTCGGATAATAATACCGCTGTCTTCGGAGCCAGCTTCATCAGACCCTTTAATGCATTTGTCGTTCTGCCCTTTGCCTTTGCCTCAAGCAGCTTTCCTACTGTAATCAAGGTCAAAATCATGGCAGCAGATTCAAAATAGAACTCATAGGTCTGGGTAAATAAAGTACAGATACTATACACATAAGCCGCTCCTGCCCCAAGTGCAACCAGCGTGTCCATATTGGGAGCATGATTTCGCACACTCTTGAATCCGCTTATAAAGAAGTCCTTATTGACCACCATAGTCAATGTTGTGAACAATAGTTCTGCCATACCCATAGCTGCCATATTTCCATCCAAAAAAGCAGGAAGCGGCCACCCCCACATATGATGTCCCATGGAAATGTACATAAGCGGAAGCAGTAATAGGATGGAATACAGTAATCGCTTTCTGATATGTTGCGATTCTGTGTCCTGTAAAGGTTCTGTATCATCAGACGCATGATCAGTTCTGGAATCCTGTTGACCATGTGAAACATCTGCATTGTCTTTCAACTGTGATTGCGCTCCATATCCTGCTGCCTGAACTGCCCTTATGATTTCATCATCGGTTGCAGTCCCTTCTACATTCATGGAATTCATCAGCAAATTGACCGATACGGTCTCAACGCCCTCCACCTTAGCTACTGCATTCTCTATATGTGTGCTGCAGGCAGCACAGCTCATTCCGGTTACTTGATATCGTTTCATAATTCTCTTTGTCCTCATTCAGTAATGATTATTTCCTTTTCTGCACTCAATATTCTCTCTTGTATTTTCACATTATATTTTAAAGTATTCCGCTTCATATCTTTGATGCGCCGCTCAAAAGTCCATGCAAGACCAGAGGCTTCACCGCCTTCATCTCAATATAGCCACGCTTACCGATTGGTTCCAGCTGGAGATGAGGATTTTCCTCATCCCACTGCATCCCCATCACGCTCGGCTGATACCGTGCGATTGCGGCCTGTATCTCATCGATGGCAGCACAATAGTCTTTCTCCTCAAAGGGTTCTCCCTGAAACATCAGATATTCTGCTGCGGGAAGTTCAATCAGGTCAAAGTCCTCCTGAGGCTCCTCATTGTAATCAAGCGGAAGTTCTGCCCCCTGCACGTAGACCGATGTATTTTCCTTGACATATTTCTTCGGAAGCCACATCCCCACCGGCTCTCCGGTAATCGTTTTAATGCTTGAAAAATACCCCCAGATATCACAGCCGATTTCCTCACAATAGGTAAAATAATTATCTGCGGTGTCTGCACGCTTGATCAGCACCTTGCGTGCCGGCCTGGTGACTCTTTGTATCAATATATTTTTAGGCTTGATTGTATGTTCCATACTATAATATTCCTTTCTGATCTCATTATAGATGACTCCATAGGAAATAAATAATGGCAGCGGAATCGGATTTTTGATGTAGTCACTCGGATTGCAGCCGAATTCTCTGGCAAATGCCCTCTGGTATCCGTCCACACTCTGAAATCCCATATCAAATGCGATATCGATGATTTTACAGTTCTCATCCCGCAGGCGCAGCGCTGATCTTGACAGCTTTAATCTGCGAATATAATCTCCCGGAGTCAATTCCGTATATTCCTTAAACAATCGGTAGGAATACCACGGTGAAAAAAGAGACACACGTGATAGATCAGCCAATGAAATGTTCTCATAAATGTGTTTTTCGATATAATCCTGCATCCTCTGTACTGCCAACAGCTGTTCCTGCATGAATGTGCCCTCCTGCACCGATTCAAATGAAGCAGCCGTCTGTTTTTCCTACTCCCAGCGAAAGAATCGAATTGAACAGCCAATGCAAATTGCCGCCAATGCCAGCATAATAATGACCGGTGCGGTCACCGCATGCAGACTCTCCCCGAGCGTTGCTGCTTTTAAAATCTTGATTCCCTGTGTCAGCGGCATAATATCAACAATCTTCTGCATCGGTACAGGCATCACTTCATAGGGAAGTGTTGCTCCTGAGAATACGAGCATCGGAAAATAAAGTACAGATGCGTATATAGATGCTCTTTTGCTGTTTTTAGCAAGTCCTCCAACCAGCATTCCGATACTGAGGATCGAGATCAGTACCAACAGCCAGCCACCGAGGAAAACGAGCACGGAGCCTCGCATCTGTATTCCGAAAAACAATTTGCCGACCAACCATAATGTTACGACGGAAGCTGCTGAATACAGTGAATAGATTGCTAAATGGACTACTAATATCATCGTAGGACTTACCGGTGTTACAAACAGACGCTTTAAAATCCGGCGTTCACGATAATCTGAAATCAGAATTGGTAATCCCATCAATCCGCCTGCACAGATGGCAATAGAACTGAGGGCACCAAAGGACTGTTCCAGAAAAGTATATTCTGCCCCGTCAAAAGCGGGTTTCTTACCATATATCATACCTAAAATCACCAAAACAATCAAGGGCATTGCCAACGCAAAAATCGGCATATTCATATCACGCAGGGAAAGTCTTCCTTCTATTTTTAACATTTTTCTAAAAGTTTTCATCTATTTTCATCCTCCTCTTCGTCTGTAAACCACAGGTACGCATCCTCAAACTTCTCACACGGACTTGCTGCAATCGCTTCCGCCACCGTTCCGTAAAAGATTGTTTCACCATGCTTCAAAATACAGATTTCATCACATAGCGCTTCTACCTCATCCATAAAGTGCGACGTCAGGAAAATCGTCAGGCCCTTTTCCTTCAGATGTTCAAGAATCTTCCACACGTCTCTTCTTGCCCGCGCATCCAGACCTGTTGTCAGCTCATCCAGAAAAACAAGCTGCGGACTTGGAATTAACGCCAGAACTATAAACAGACGCTGACGTTCTCCACCTGACAGTTCCTTGACTGCATTTTTCTCTTTGTCTCCGATTCCGAATTCCGAAAGCAGCCGTTTCCAGTCCGCCGGAGTGTGGTAAAGTGATGCTGTTTCCTCACATAATTCATTTACTTTGATCTCATTCTGATAATTTGCCTCTTGAAATTGGACACCTACACGCTCAAATAACTGCTTTCTTTTTACCACCGGATTCATTCCGAGTATGGTCGCTGTCCCGGAATCCGCTTTTTTCGTTCCAAGCATACACTCGATGCTTGTACTCTTTCCCGCTCCGTTTGCGCCTAACAAACCAAACACCGTACCCGCACCGATTGTCAGACTCAAATCCTTCAATACTTGTTTTCCGTGGTAGGATTTTGAAAGCTTTTCTACCTTGATGACTTCCTGCATCAATTTGTCCTCCTCTTTATTTCTCTGTTTTTTGCTTCTCTGTTTTTGCTTCTCTGTTTTCGCTTCTCTGTTTTCGCTTCTCTGTTTTTTGCTTCTCTGTTTTGCTTCTCTGTTTTTGTTACGTGACGTATCATAACGTAAATCAGGGAATCGCTTCTCGACTATTTTTGCACTTTTGAGATTATTAAAATCGCAGAGTCAACAAGCCATTCCGAATTTGCAGAAAATGGAATATCCACAGAAACATGTCCGGAAGTGTTCTTTTGGGAGTGTTCTTTTAGGAGCGTTCTTTTAGGAGTGTTCTTTCGGAATTATTCTTTTAGAGTTATTATTTTAGAGTTATTGTTTTAGGGTTATTGTTTAGGGTTATTATTTCGGAATTATTCTTTAGAGTTATTATTTTAGAGTTATTATTTTAGGGTCATTATTTTGGGTTATTATTTTAGGGTTATTATTGAGGATTGTTATTTTAGGATTGTTGCAAAAAAAGATTTGATTACAGATATGATAAACGAAACCTATTATTAGATAGAAGCAAGAAACATTTACATAAATTTCAATACTTCCTCAAAGGGCTTAATCTTTGCTGGATGCTCAGGATGCTTGGAAATACACTTTTCCATCCATACCATGTCATACCATTTGTCAAACTTATAGCCACATTTGTGGAATTCACCCACCATACGATAACCCATTTTCTCATGAAAATGAACGCTGTTTCCGGTGAGATATTCGTCCTCTGCAACAGGAAAAGCAATACATGCATTCAAATTGAGGATGCCTTGCTTAGCCAATGCTTGTTCCAACGCCGTATAAAGTACCCTTCCATGCCCCTTTCCTCTTTCCTCCCGGGCAATATAAATGGTTGTTTCTACGACCCAATCATAAGCGCTGCGCTGCTTAAATGCTCCGGCGTATGCATAGCCGGTCACTCCCCCGTCACACTCCAATATCAAATAGGGGTACTTACGGAGCGTCCGGCGAATGCGCTCTTTGAATTCGTCTACGGACGGTATCTCATATTCAAAAGATATTGCCGTATTAGTCACATAATAAGCATAAATCCTCAATAAACTCTCTGCATCATTTTCTGTTGCAATCCTAATCACATTCATTTAACTGTCACCTTACCATGATTCATCCTAGCATTTGCGCTTTATTATAGCAGAAACATGACCTGCTTTCAATCATGCATCTTCTTAAATTTGCTCACCACAAGTTTGTTCACTTAAGTTTGTCACTTAAATTTATTCACTTAAATTTGCTCACTAATTTCCAATGTTTCATTCATCAAACCGCGCTGGATTATTACAGTTTTTTACTGAACCAGTATTTTACTTTCTATATAGACTACTGATATATGCTATATCGAAAATAATAGCTGAATTAGCACACTTTTTCATACATTTTATTACAGTTTCTCGATATGCAAGTATGACTTCCACTGTATAGAAACAATATCCCTCTTTTGTTTCTATATAGAGATGTGAAAGGTCCTTTATAGAGAATCTGTCAAAAAAAGGGTTTCAAATCCCCATAATATTACATATATTATCTATATAGAATTTCTTTATTGCTCCTATAGAAACAGCAGACGATCTTGTAATGCTCGGAACCATCCTGCCATCGCATGCCTGTATCAACATGACTACCTCTGCCTCTGCCATCTCCTGTATTAACATGACCACCACTGTCTCTGCCATCTCCTGTATCAGCATGACCGTCACTGCCTCTGCCATCTCCTGTATTAACATGACCGCCACTGCCTCTGCCATCTCCTGTATCAGCATGACTACCACTGCCTCTGCCATCTCCTGTATTGACTGGTGAATCGTTGTAATTTTAGGTTTCGTCTGGGAAAAAATCATGACATTTTCTGTTCTCTTCAAAAAAATCTATATTTAACGGAAAGTGTGCTTGACATTTTTCTCTGTAGGTGATATTCTATGAATGTCAAGTTTGCTTTCCATCTTATGAGGATGTGATGATATGAAAAATCGGCTGGAAGAAATACGAAAACAACATGATATTCGACAAGAAGATCTTGCTGCGGCGCTGGAAGTGTCGCGTCAAACGATTGGTTCGTTGGAGAATGGTCGCTATAATCCGTCTATCCAGTTGGCTTTCAAGATCTCACGCTACTTTGGAATGAGCATTGAAGAAATCTTTATTTACGAGGAGGATACAAAATGAAAAAAGAGTTCATGTTTACATTGACTGTCATCGGCTTTGTACTGATAGTTGCAGGCCTGTGCTATTTGAAGTCATCATCTACCCCAGAGGGGATAATGATTGCTTTTCCTTATATTTGCATCGGCATCGGCTGTGGTGCATTCGGCCACGGTATAGGAGAGCTGATAAACAAAAGGGCAACAAAAAATATACCAGATATCGCAAAACAGATTGAAATTGAGAAGCATGACGAGCGAAATATAGAGATTGCTAATCGTGCTAAGGGCAAAGCCTACGATGCCATGATTTATATTTTTGGCGCATTACTTGTATCGTTCGCCCTTATGGGTTTTGAGGTATATAAGGTTTTAATGCTTGCCTTTGCCTACTTTCTTGTTGTTGGCATTTCAATTTATTACCGTTGCAAGTATGATAAAGAAATGTAGGAAATAAGCCTCCCAAGATTGTATTGGAAGGCTTACATCAATTTTCATGACTATTTTACTGAAACTATTTAATCTAAACTATTTGATCTAAACTATTTGATCTGACCTATTTGATCTAAACTATTTGATCTGACCTATTTGATTTGGTCACTGCACCGGCGTTTCCTGTGCCAGATCAGTATCAACTGTATTTCTTGCAAAATCTATACTTACCCTTACCATACCCGAAAACAGTTATAATGATTTGTTCTTCTACCAATTCTCTTAACAGCTCCGAAGCCCTGGTATGACCTAGCTTCGTAATATCCTGTACATCTGTCCTTCCAAAGACCTCATCTGTTCCCAATGTTACATACAACTTTTTGACATGTTCGATTGTTTTAATTGAAAATTTTTTCATAACTGCATCATATATTTGCAGATTGTCAATGTCCGCTTTGTAATAATTCTTGTACATTTTGCCGACATGTATTGTCCTATTATGCAGTTCGTTCTCCTACTATAAAGTTTTTTTCTGTGACTTTATCCAGGCGAAACAATTTATTTTTCGATAGGGAGCTTGCCTTGTCTCTATATCGAACATTTTGCCTGTTTTTCGTTACATATGCTGGAAGTTTTTCGATGGGAGACTTGTTAGGTACTCTGTATCGAACATTTTTCACGATTTCCTTTCGATATACGCTTTTAGCTTACTCTCTATTGAAAAACGAGCCTTTGAATAGTCTTGTTTCCCCTATATCTGGGTAATTTTTTCGATAGGACATCCGCTGAATCTCTATATTGAAAAACTTGCAAGTCGGTAATTACATTTTATGGATGCTTTCCAACAGCAAGCCAGTCCTGCTTCTATATGGAAAAATTAAAGTGGTTGAAATTACGTTTTATTACATATGGCTGTCAAAGGTGCTTTTGCCCTGACTGATGATAAAAGAAGCGATAGGCCAATGATTTCAACCTGTATCTGTGATGATGACTGCGAAACCGATGCTTCCCTAAGTGAGATGATCAGCCTTTACTTTATCCGGCACGGAGTGCCATGCTGTTATACTTGATACGTCTTTATTTTGTAACCTTTGACAAGAAAAAGAGCTGGGGATTCGTACCCAGCTCATTGACAGCGCGACCAGTGCCCTTAGATCACAAATGTATGCAATTAAGAATGCTAATGAAGAAACTGCGACAGCGGCACAATGGTTATTTGCCGCAGCTACGTATGCAATTAAGAATGCTAATGAAGAAACACGTATTCTACGGCATGAATGCGCCAGTATAACAATCTGATTACCGGCTATGCAAAGGAGGGAAACACTGAGAAGATTCTGGAATGTACCCAGGCGCTGGAGACAGCCATTGAAGCGCATACCATTAAAACTATCGTAAGAATACGCTATCATAAGAATACCGCGGTCAATCTGAACCTTGGCTCTTGTCTACTCCTTTGCATTAGCCAATCATGTAATCATGTCTTTACCCTGAAGGTCATTCTGCATTATCCGCAGCTTCCACAGTGATCCTCACACGTAATGCAGCTTTCGCCCATTGTTGCTGTCACCTCGTATACGATAGGAATCTTCACACAGATTTTCTGTGTGATCAGAACCTCGCTTGCCTCACAGCATTCCTCGTCTACACACTGTACTGTAGGCTCACCGCAGCATTCGACCTCAACTCTTCCGATACTGGGTTTGCTCTTTAATGAAACCGGTACTTTGACATCTACAAATCTGCTGCCGGTCTTCATACACTTATTATCCGGTCTCTTTCCATCCAAATGCACACTGCAAAAATCGCCTTCGCCTAACATTTCCTGATTAAAATCTGCCATATTCTGTTCCCTTCACCAGTCTTGTCAGAAGAAATCCCATCTCGCCAAGCACTCTCCCGACAATTACATTTTCATATTTCATCATATGCAAAAATGTCTGATTCAGTACCGATTTAAAACATTCTCTTTCCTTCTTTCTCAGCATGCCTGAAAGGTAATGTTCAGATATCCTTCCTCAAGTGCGGCCGCCTTGATTTCCTTGCCCTGCAGATGCTTTGCCAAAGGATACGTACGTCTCTCATTCTTGATACCGATCAGCAGTTCCTCCTCTGTCTGGCGAAGATCCAGCTCCTCCTTCTCGGCAAAAGGAAGATAAATTCTAAGAATACTAGTCTCTCCTTCCTCTGTCAGCGTGAATATTTCATGATCAAATAATACCGCATACGGATCTGTCTCTCCATACAGTGTGTCTGCAATCCTTTCAAGAACAGGCAGTGTACGTATTTCTCTGCCCTGCAGCTCCAGATAGAATTTGGGCACCTCGGAAAAGCTCTCCTCGATTTCTTTCAGTCCTTCCTCCTGCATCTGTCTCCATTTGCTGAAGTAGCCCTCCATGGCCTTCTTAGGATAGATACGGTTGACTAAGATTGCATCAACGTTATAATTATACAAGTGCAGACAGGTAAAATTCCGTTTGGCTTCCTGCATAACTATCCTTTCCGGTGTGGTCACAATACGAAGGCTGACCGCTTCCCGATCCAGCAGCAGCTTCTGAAGCTCCTCCATTTTCTTCATCACAAGTTCAAAATCATCAAAGAAGCTCTCACCCGGCATCGGAATCTTCATCAGCTTCTCTACCGCCGGCCCTGCAACCTTAATACCCTTGCGTTTGACCGGAAGTACCTTTTCAATAAAATCTGAAAGCATTTCAGGGTATTTCAACAAAGAAAGTGTTTCCCCGGTCGGTGCACAGTCTACGATGATGACATCATAATGTCCCGCCTGATAGAAATCCAATATTTTGAACAAGGAAAACAATTCTTCCATACCCGGAAATACAAGCAGCTCCTCCGCTTCGATGCCTCCCTCTCCTCTTGCTGTCAGCATCCGTTTCATATAATCCTGCATATTTTTCCAAGTCTGCTCACTCTCATAGACCGTATCGATTTCAAGCGCATCTATACTACCCTGACCCTCCCAAATAGTCTTTGGTTCTCTTGACAGCTTTACATCAAAGGAGTCTCCCAAGCTGTGGGCGGCGTCTGTGCTCATGATCAGCACCTTCCTGCCGTCCTTTGCCATCCTGCATGCACTGGCCGCTGCTATACTTGTCTTGCCTACGCCGCCTTTTCCCGTATATAAGATTACTCTCATGGTTATTTCTCCCTTCAGTCTATTGTTACCTTATGTACCCGTTCTTTTTTCACGCCTGCACTGCGCGTTCCGGTCTTTTCCTTACCTTCCCGCCTCTGAGCCGTTTTCTTCTCTTCTCCAGTCTCATCCTCCGGCTGTTCTTTCGCACCATTTTGGTTTTCTGTTGTATTCATTGTACTTGCCGCACTCATGAATTTCATCATATTCTCCATCATACTCTCTGTGAGCAGTGCTTTCAGTTCCTTCTCAATGTTGTCGATATGTTCCTGCTTCTCCTCCGGAAAAAGAGCCTTAATTGCCATCTTCTGATATTTTCTTGCTTCCATCATTCTTCCGATTACTTCTGCATTCATAATACACACTCCTCTCACATCTGCTGTGTTCCGTCAATACCTGTTTCACTTTGCTCAAACTGTATTTCCAGCCTGCCGTCCTGCATTTTCGCACCTGTAATTTCGTAAGTACGCAGTACATTCGGCAGTGGAATATTTCGTTTGAAATTGCCAAGCTTGATGACGGCATCGGTGCCGGACTGATAGAGATCTACTTCTTCTTTATCCGCACCCGGAATGCTGACACTCAACAGATATCCGTTTGCATTTTTCTCATAGGTTTCTCTTTCAGTGATGACCTTCGGACAAAACAAATCCGCCGCGGTCAGACACTCGTTGGAAATTTTCTCTACCGCTCCGACTCCCTGTACCTCCTCATCGTACCAGGGAATACGGCAAATCGGCAGCATTGAAAAATTCTCCTCCAGCTCCTGTATATATTTCTTCTGAATCTGCTTCCACTCATCAAAGAAAGGATTGTCTGCCTCATTTGGAAGAACTCTGTTGATATAGAGACCGTCTACATTAAAATTGTAAAGATTCATATACATGTAGTTGCGCTTCGTCTCCTCCACGATCATCTTCTCGGGTACAGTCACAAGACGGACACTCGTAATCTCCCGATTCTTGAGCAGCTCCTGCAAGCCGGTCAGCTGCATATACAGCTTCTCAATATCATTCATGGCTGTCCTGTCCGGCAATTCCATTTGATACATATGCTTTGCCACAGGTGCAAGTACCCTGACCGCAACCTTCCCAATCGGAAACAGCTTCTCCATATACCAGGACAGCAGCTCCGGAAATTTTAACAAAGACAAGGTTTCCCCTGTTGGCGCACAATCCACGATGATCCTGTCATACCGTCCCGTCTCATACATTTTAGAAATGTATAATAGTGAGAAAAGCTCCTCCATTCCCGGAAACATGTTGTATTCCTCCGCTTCCGATGAATTCATGGCTTCAGGCACCATTTTTGTAATACTCGACATGATATGGGCGAAATCGTGCTCCATCACATAAGCCGGATCAATTTCATAGACATCCAGATGTTCCTTGACCTTAACTGGCGTATTTCCGAGCTTCTGTCCAAACAGATCACTTAAATTATGTGCCATATCTGTAGAGACTAAAAGTGTGTCACTGCCTTCCTCCGCTGATTTCAATGCATGGGATGCCGCTACACTCGTCTTGCCGACACTGCCTTTTCCCGTAAATATAATAATTCTTCCTGCCATCTGAACCACTCCTTTTGTTTTCTTTTGTCCTGTATTTCTTTCTTCCTGTATTTCTTTCTTCCTGTATTTCTTTCTTCCCTTATCTTTCGCTTCCTTTATCTTTCTTCCTTTATATTTCGCTTCCTTTATCTTTCGCTTCCTTTATATTTCGCTTCCTTTATCTTTCGCTTCATTTTGTTCCTGTTTCGAATATTTCGCAGTTCGAAGTATTTCTGTGAAAGAATCGGTATGCACTCGCATACCGTATTATGATTTCTGCCATTTCTTTGAGCCTCTTGGAATCGCATTCCGCATTCATCCCACAGCCTACTCAATCAAAATCTTTCTGATTTTCTTTCCCGACTTCTCTTTTTTACGTTTCTGTGACAGTACCCGTTTCACTGTCTCCATAAACTTCATCAGCAGTTCAAGCTCCTCTTGGTCAAATTCCTGCAGCACCTGCTGTCCGTAATACATCAGCTCTCCAATCACTGCCTGCATCTGACTCTTTCCCCGTGCACCCAGCTGCAGGGTCACGATTCGCTTGTCTTCCGCACTTCTGTTGCGAAGCACCAGTTCCTTCTTCTCCATTCTGGTGATGATGCCGGTTGCCGTGTTCAAAGGTACATGAATGTATTCGGCAATCTGCGTCATATTGACTTCTTCCCGGCGAAACAGCAGCCATAGAATCAATATCTCATTTTTAGAACAGTCCAACAGGATATTCTGCCATATTTCCGGCGAAAGTAAATCCTTGATTTGATCAATATATTGGTATATTTCCTGTTCAAATCCGCTTTTTTTTAAATCCATGGCGATTCCTCATTGATTTCTTCCCTGTGAATTCTGTCCATCATCAAATTACTTCTTCTCTCGAAGTAATTTGATTCTATCACCGAAGTATTTCTTTGTCAACCTATTTTTTCTCTATTGTCATCTTCCTCGACTGCATTTTCCTCTATTGCATTTTTCTCGACTGCACTTTTCTCTACTGCATTTTTCTCAGTTG
>CAZABT010000003.1:21243-28794 GCA_964483395.1 uncultured Lachnospiraceae bacterium | reverse complement strand
TTTTCTCGGCTTCTATTTTCCTCTATGCAGAATGCTCCTTCAAATACTGTAAAAACTGAGGTCCCGGTATTGGCTTGGAAAAATAGTAGCCCTGATAATAGTCACAGCCCAGCTCAGTGAGTCTGCGGATATGCTCTTCCGTCTCGACACCCTCCATCACAATTTTCTTACCAAGCTCCTTTGCTAGCAGAAATGTATTTTTCAATACCGTATAGGCCTTTTCATTTTTCATGGACGTCCACAGAATACTCTTATCAATCTTAATATATTCAAATGGAAGATCATATACGGATTTAATATTGGAATATCCCGTTCCATAATCATCCATGGAAAATACAAAGCCATCCTCCACCAGACGCTGCATTGTATTACGTAGCCGTTCAAGAGAGCCTGCGGTCGCCGTTTCCGTAATTTCCAGATTCAAATACTCCGGAGACAGTCCATATTTGCGTGTAATATCAAACAGTCTCTTAGACAGGTCATGCTGCATACATTCCACAACCGACAGATTGACTTCAATATAATGGATTCCATACGCATCCAGCTTATTTTCCTGAAAGAACCGGCATACCGATTCAAACACAAATTTTCCAATCTCCAGTATGTATCCGCCCTTCTCTGCAATCGGGATAAATATTTCCGGTGAGATAAAGCCCAGCTTCTGATCATACAATCGGATCAATGCTTCCGCGGATACAATACGCTGTTCCTCTGCCGAATAAATCGGCTGATAATACACTTCAAAGCCATGCTCTTCAATTGCCGTACGAATGGCTCTCCGAATCTCAAAATTTCTGTTTCGTTCTTCCTGATCGATGTCTGCCGCAAAAAAAGTTGAATTTGCCTCGCTCTTTTCTTCTATATGACTGATGATATCCGCCATCTGCTCAAGTGTTTTCGCCTCGTGCGGACAGGAAATGCAAATCAATCTGACCTGAAAACACGCATCTCGCTGTATATCATCAAAAGGTCTCCCAAAGCGTTCCAAAACCGTTTCTGTCAACTGCTCCATTTCATAATATGGCATGTCCGGCAGCTTCACCCCGTAGAGAGAATCTCCCATTCTGCCGACAATTGCCTTGCGATTGATCTGATTCAGATATTTGACCATCTTCTTTAGGATATTTCCGATATACTCCACCCCGATACTCTTTTCCACCAATTCATAATTCATGATGTTAACGCCCAGGAACCAAAATTTCTGTTCCATAAGCAGATCATTTTCAAGCGTGGTTCCAAAGCTTCTTTCCTGAAATGCCCCTAAAGCGCTATCCAGCAGTTCCTCTGCATTCTGCACACTGAACAGCAGCAAAAGCATACTGATCGTCATACAGAATGGATTGATCAGGTAACTCGGGAAAAAGATCTGTATGACCATTCCGATTCCGTTGACCGGAAGGAAAGAGAATAATGCAAGCTGCTTGTCAAAGGTCAGACCCCGGCTGTATTTCATTAGGAAAAAAGCGCCTAAGACAAAATAGTAAAGTACCAAAACGTAGAGCACCGGAAACAGGAAGCCATGCCTGTATGCTCCGGCAGCATCATAATAAAACATCCATCCTGTTATGGGCGTCGTCAAAATCAAAAGCATTTCTGTCGCATAAGGCAATAATAGCAGCAAGCTTTTCTTCCAACCCGTTTTTCTGCCTGATGCAGTTAATAGAATGGCATAGTAGGCATAGATTGGAGTTGCTGTATTCTGTGCAATCAGATAAATGCCGTTCACAACATAAGACAACCATTGCGGTATCCGCTCCGGATAGGAAATCATAAACGCCCCAATCAGATCGAAAACAGCCGTAGCCAGACTGACCAACAGCAGCACGCCAAATACAATATTATATCGATAAGGAGACTTTTTCTTTCCATAAAAAAGAATGATCAAGATTATAAAAATCAAGATTGCCGCTACATCATAGCTGATTTCATAAACCATCTCGTCTCCTCCTTTCCCTGTACCGTCTACAACGGCTGATATGTTCCAATGACAAAATCACATTGTATGTCTCTGAGAACTTTTTCGTTCATTCCCGTACGCGTCCCGCAGATAATAACCTGCATGTCCAGTTCATGCAGCATATGAATCGTATTCTTCAGGATGCTCATAGCCTGCTCATCCGACATTGCTGCTGCATATACCTCACGGCTCATCTCCACATGAGATACCGGCAGCTCATAGATATAAGCTATGTTGGTATACCCCGCGCCATAACCGTCAAGTGAGAACCAAACACCTGCCTCAGAAAACTTCTTCATCATTTCCTGCAGCTGCCGTGAAGAATCCTGTGCCTCACTCTCAGTAATCTTCAGCCTTATCGCACCAGGACTGATCTTATATTCCTTCATAAGCCATTTAATCTCATCCAAAAACTTCTGATGCATACACATAAAGATAGAAATCCCCACCTCTACGCTCTCCACCTGCTCCCCTGCATTTCTCTTGGAAACCAGATAATCACAGGCCGCCCGAAACAGATATATGCTTACCCTGAAGCTCAATCCTGTTCTTTCCAACAGTTCCTTACAGTCATCTGAATAGATCAAACCATCTTCTCCGATGACACACAGTGCAATTTCCGCTCCGACCACCTGATTTTTTGACAAAGAATATAGTTTTCGGCAGCATACATCAAATTTAGAATACTCTACAGCGTCACGAATAAATTGTTCACGTTCTTTCGTCCGATTTCTCTCATGGATGTTCAAATCATGTAAGGATACAATTCTGTCTCCCAGTGCTTCCTCCCCAAGATAAGAGATGACATCCAGTATTCCGTTCACCTCTGTTACGTCCTCAGGACACTCAATCCTGCACAGATGTGCTGACAACAGCGTAGAGATTCCGTTAATCATCCATGGTTTTTCAAACTGTTCCGACATATGCTCCATTATGCCATCTAGTTTCCGGCCATATAGGGAATTGAATACTAAGCAGAAGCAGGAATCATTGATATGATAAATCAACACCTCTTTATCTGTTTCCCGCAGCTTCTCTACAACAGAGCGCTGCAATACCCGCACATGCTCCATGCCCAGATTTCTTTGCAGAAAAGAAATGTCCTCCAGCATCACTACGACAACAGAAAAATGTTTTCGGGCAGCAAAATCAAAGGAAGTCATCGTAACGAAGGTGCTTCTGTTGTAAACCCGCAGATAGCTGTCCATTGCCATAAAAGGATTCTGCAAAGTAAAAAAAGTAATCAGCAAACACAATGCCACTCCAAACATTTGCGTAATCAATCCGGGCACCAGTGTCTGTGCCACCACTCCGATCGTGCCGATGGCTGTTACGATCCATAATGTAATTCTTGTTTCTCTGGAAAAGGAGCTTTTCAGACGCCAAATGCGCCCTGCCGCCAAGAATAAATAGAATATTCCAAGCAATATGGCAATCATCCGTCCGTTTCCCCGGATATAATTGCCTTGCTGGTCATAATAAAAGATCAGATGCGTATAATATGTCGTGAAAGTCAGTCCCAACATAATAAAATATGGAATGCATGTCGCTAATTTTACAAATAGCTTTGTCTCTTTCCAAGTAGTCGTAATCCCAAGTACATAATAAAAAACCTGCAGCGCAATCAACACCTGCAGTACAAAGCAGCCACCAGAGGAAATATATTTCATCCAATTGGGAATAAGGCTGCCGGCATTGATAAACAATACATCTGCAATATCAAAGATTGACGCTGTCAATGCAGTGAGCAGCAGCAGCAAAAAAACACGGTTCTGATAACTCGGAATGCCCCGTTTCATAAAGTATAATAAGATAATGAGTAATAGTAAAACAAGTGCCACTATATCATAACAGATATTGTATGTAACCATATAAGGTCCTCACTTGATTTCTTTTTCATTCATTCGTATCGTTCTGTTTAATTATACCAATTTTCCGTCTGACATTCAAGTAATCCGGAAGAAATCCAAGAAGTTCAAAGATGCATCAGAATTTCTGGCGAAGCTGCCTAAACAGCTGCCAAAGCAGACGAAGTCCAACCATACCTGCATATGCATATAGCACAAACATACCGACCCGGCCTACTCCCTCCAACAGCAGCAGATTTCGTGCTGTTAAAGCCGTCAGGAACAGAATACAGAGCAGGGAGATAAAGGAAACTCCCATTACGCATACTGCGAAAACAATCTGCTTCATTTCAAATCTGTCGCATAGATAAGTCTCCAAATAGATATAAGCCACAAATGGAATGAACAGTGCTACCGCAAATGATACATTTGAAAAATCCGTTGCCGTTCCATATAAAAATGCCAGAAAAATGACCACATCCAAGATTCCGATTGCCGCTCCATAAATCAATATCTGCTTTTTCATATTCTATCTCCATAGACTCGAAAACAGTTCTTCCCTGCTTCCTTTGTACTGTATAATGCCTGATCTGCCCGGGTAAGCAGCTCATTATAATCCCTTGCCTCCGCACCGTAATAGGCAATGCCGATGCTGCAGGTAATACTCACCGCCTTGCCTTCCTTCGTGAAGGTACTGCTCAAGAAGTGCCTTTACCAAATGTATGTTAACGGTATTACATAGATGGCAAATATCTACATTCAATGATACTGCTTTATGTAAACCCCGTCAAGTAGAACCGATATTGACAAACCATTGTTTTCACGCGTATACTTACTATATTATAGTATAGTAAATTCCGCTCATGAAAGGGGTCGTATTATGTATATCGGTCGGAAAAACGAATTGGATATCCTCAATTCCTTATGGAATCAAAATTCTTTAGGCTGCGCACTGCTGTATGGCAAGAAGTATGTCGGAAAAACTTCCTTGATTTCAGAATTCGTGAAGGGAAAAAAAACTGTCTTCTTTTCAGCTCTGCCTTCTACCGGACGTTCTAATCTGAGCTCCTTTTCCAAAGCACTTTTTTCCTGCATTTCTCCTGCCATGCATGAGATTCCCCTGCTGCAGGATTGGGATGCACTATTTGAAGAGATGAATACATATGCACATAAAGAACGAATTGTGCTGGTCATAGATGATTTTTCCAACCTGTACCATGCCTATCCCGGAATCCTGTTTACTCTGCAAAGATTATTGGAACAGTCCTTTACAGATACCGGCATGGTGATCCTTTTGGCTGACTCCTCCTCTGACTTCATGGAAAACACGGTGATGGCATCCAGCAGTCCCCTGTATGGCATTTACACAACCGCCATCAAGCTGGCACCACTGGATTATAGAGAAACAGCTTCTCTTTTCCCTGCCTATTCCCCGGAGGATAAGGCTCTGGTATATGGTATTACAGGCGGTAATCCCTTTTATCTGAGCAAGCTGGACCCCAATACAGAAATCAAAAATAATATTATGTCTGCTTTTTTCTTGAAAAACGGACTCTTTTTAGAAGAACCTGCTCATATCATGAAACAGGAATTTCGTGAACTGACAACCTATAATGCGATTCTGACAGCCATTGCAGCCGGTCACAACCGGTTGAATGAAATCTCAGAGCAGGCAGAACTGGAAACCGGTCTGTGCGTTAAATATCTGAAGGCACTCGCATCCATGGATCTCATTGCCAAGGAGACGCCTGTTGCCTCCAGAGACCGAAAAAAAAGCTATTATAAAATATCGGATTACCTGTTTCGTTTCTGGTATCGTTTTGTACCGGAAAATATGTCACACATTGCCTCGGGGAGAATTTTCCTCTCCTATCTGACTGCGGTAGAAGACCATCTTCCTGCTTATATGGAAGATATGTTTTATGAAATCGTCAAAGAATACCTGACGAAATACTGCTCTTTGATTCCCTTTGAAATCCACAGCATCGGAAAATGGTGGGGACTGAATCCCAAGACAAAACAGCCGACTGAAATCGACCTTGTAGCCACGGACTTGGATATGGAGTGCGGACTTTTCGGCATGCTCCGCTACAGCAGCAGCCGTCCGATGGACATCAGTGATCTGCATGATTTGAAAAGCAAGAGTGAATGTGTCAAAATGATTTCCGAAAAATACTACTGCCTGATCAGCCGCAGCGGCTTTACAGATGTGCTAAAGGCGAAGGCCGCGGATGAAGATGTACTTTTAATTACATTGCAGCAAATATACAGATGAGCATTGCCGCCTTACAAAAGATGAATCTCATCCCCTACGCTGAGATAGTCCATCTGTTCCTGCAGCGTCCTCTTTAGAATGTCATACGCTTCTGTACCTGTGCAGTGACAGGTATAATATTTTGTTTTATATTTCTGCAATTCTACGGCGAGCTGTTCAACATCAGCCCGCTGTTCTTGTGTATAAGGTCTGCTTCTTTCCAGATGAAAGCCGCTGACAGCCGCCTCCGGCGCACTACCATACAGCTTTTGATAATGATTCAGTATATTGACGATTCCGCAGTGCGCACAGCCCGAAATCAGGACATGTCTGCCCTCCTCAGTAATGATCAGACTCTGTTCATGTGCAAAATAATCCTGCTCATATCCGCTTCCGTCCCAGATTAACAGGGAACGGTTCGTAGACGGCCAGCAGCACTTTTCCGTAACACCGGTCATGAGCGAAAGTTCCTCGTCAATCTTCAGGTCACCGGACACAAGCACCACCTGTGGATGGTTTTTTAACGCTTCCGCTGTCAATGCTCCGGTTTGCAGCTTCACATTATCCACTCCGATATACTCATACGGCAGTGCTGATTCACTTTCCTCTGCGATTTTTCTGGCACAGTGACAATACTCTAAAAACGCTTCCTGCTTGATATACAATCTGGCAGTATGGTTCAGTTCAAGGAATCTGCTCAGTCCGCCTGCGTGATCATAATGCCCATGAGACAGAAAGGCGACATCCACCTTTGACAGATCAACTCCCAGCACCCGTGCATTTTCTGCAAACAGGGCATTCGCACCGCTGTCCAGCAGAATCTTATGTTTTTTTGTTTCTATATACAGGCTCAATCCGTGCTGACACTGCAGTTCCTTCCGATGGCTGATATTTTCCATTAAGCAAGTGATTTTCATGTGTTTGACATCCCCTCAATCATCTAATAGCCGTAATTCCTCAAGCAATGGGCTTTTCCAAACTATACCTCTGTCAGCAGCATATCCGCTACCTCCCCGGGTGTTTTCGCAAGCAATGTTGCCCCCGCGCTCTCCAGTTCCGCTCGTCCGCCATAGCCATATAAAACACCCATGGAATCCAGCCCATTCTTCTGTGCGCCCGCAATATCATGCCGGCGGTCACCGACCATCAGTACCTTTGCTTTATCAGTAATTCTGCACTCCTCCAAAGCATACGCGATCACATCTGCCTTAGCAGTTCTTGTCTCATCCATCGTACTTCCGGCAATCCGTTCAAAATAGTCTGCCAGTCCGAAATGCTCTACAATACGCACTGCCATCGGCTCCGGTTTTGAGGTCGCCATGATGATCCTCTTTCCCGCATCGTGCAGTCTTTTCAGCATCTCTTCTACACCGTCATAGACACTGTTCTCAAAGATGCCCTTTGCCTCATAATATTCACGAAACCAGACAACCCCCTGCTGGCACTGTTTCTCGGTAAATCCATAATACTGGGAGTATGTCTCCGACAGAGGC
>CAZABT010000003.1:16168-21233 GCA_964483395.1 uncultured Lachnospiraceae bacterium | reverse complement strand
TCGCCGTGTGGGTGGTCGCGTTCTTCGTCGCCAACTTCTACAACTTCCAGCTGAACCGGTGGTGGACGTTCAAGTCCAGCAAACATGCCGGATGGTGGAAGGAGTTCTGGCCCTTCCTGGCCGCCCTGCTGGCACTGTTCCTCTGTAAATCCATAATACTGGGAATATGTCTCTGTCAGAGGCGGTCCAACGAATTTATTCAATTTCTCCTGATCCGTTTCCTCGATTCCGAACTTCTTTAGTGCATATACGACCGAGTTGGTAATACCGGGTGCCGATTCTGTAAGCGTTCCGTCCAGATCAAATAAGATCACATCATATTGACTCATTCAGTTAGTCTCCCTATAAGCAGTTTTATAAAATCTATAGCTTATCATAACATTTACCGCCAAACGTAACAAGCAGTTTTACCAGAACCGATAGCTGTTCCAGAACAGAACATTGCCAGTCATGATCAGCCCTGCCACTGCATTAATGAGCACACCTGCCTTTTCAGCTCTGGTCATATTGGTCTGTTTCCATTTGACAGCTGTATAAATACTGTTGGCGATCGGTATCAGCATACAAAGTGCATTTACAATGACGCTCCATCGGATAGAGGCAAACATCGCTCCATCCCCCAACAACGTAACTGAAATATAAAGCACAATACTAAAGCTCATTAAAATAGCAATGTTATTTATTATTCTAATGCCATTGAACGCTTTCCTTCTGCGACGTATCAGCCTGATGATTCCGACAATCAGCATCACAAATGCATACCCTGTCGCTAAGACAAATAACAGCAGCAGCACGACCTGTGCCACAACGCCTGCCGCACTGACCTCTACATAATCTGCTCCCGGCATCTGCAGGACACGATTGCCGTCACTGTCCTCCTCCACAAAAAAGGAAAAAAGTTTTTCGCCCATATCCATCAGAAAGTGATGTTCTCCAACATTTACCATGTTCATACCGTTCGCACCATACTGACCATCCTTTGGTGATTCGATTCCCATATAGCAGAACAGGGTATAAGGCTTGGCCACTCCCTTCATGCAAGTCCTCAGTGACAAATACATTCCGGAAATATCCTCCGGTGTCTGGCTTGGAGTATATTCATACGTTCCAAATACCATCGGCAGAATGCCTGTTGTGTAAATGGATTCTGCAGACTGGTTCGTCAGGATGACCACTCCGACCCCTGTATCAACATTGTAGGCAAACCATGAGGTACTGCCTGCCGTTCCGCCATTATGCCATAATAATGGCACGCTGTATTCATCTGTCCAAAATCCGTGGCAATTTCGGGCTGTCATATCATCCGAAAAGTACAGTGACGGGGACAGCATCTCATCCAATGTCTCCTGCTTTTCAAATAAAGGAGAAGCGACACCTTCTGTCGGAACAAATGCCTGCCCGAATTTTGCAAAATCCTCTATTGTGCCTGTCGCCATTCCAGCAGGATACAACGGGATATGGTAAAAACAGGTTCCTAATGTAGTTCCGTCTGACTCATAGCAGTTTTCTGCCATCCGCTGCTCCTGAACCCACGGATTGTCGGACAAGTCTACACTGATTGCGGTATGCTCCATGCCCAGCGGGGTAAAAATGTGCTCCTGTACATAGTTGCTGTATTCCTGCCCGCTGACACGTTCCACAATATAACCGGCCAGCCCTGTTCCCCAATTGGAATAAGCCACATGTGTACCCGGCTCATAGATCTGCTCAGGCTCCATATATTGAAGGGCCTCCTCAAGGCTCTTCACGTCCTCCGCATTCTCTATAAACAGATCTGTAAAGGATTCCTGCCACCCGGCACTGTGATTCATCAGGTTTAAGAGTGTGATTGGTGTGTCATAGCTTAATTTTTTGAAAAATCCTTCCGGAAGATAGGTTCTGATATCTGCATTCAGATCAAGCTTTCCCTGCTCCACAAGCTGCATGACACAGGTCCATGTAATCAGCTTCGTACAGGAGCCCCATTCAAATACGGATTCCTCTGTTGTCTTCAGATTGTTTTCTACATTTGTATACCCATAGGCCTTTTCCAGCAAAAGCTTGTCATGCTGAAAGACTGCCACCGACATTGCTGCCGTTGTTTCCTGATTTCCCTCCACAAGAGCGTCAATCTGCTCCTCCAGCTCCGAAATACTCAAGCCGGACGGAAGCGGCAGATTCTCTGTCTCTGCAGGTGCTGCATATGCCGACAAAGGCAACAGCATTACCATGCAAAATGTCGCCGCCAGACTTATCGCTTTCTTCTTCAAATCAAATCCTCCAATTCAATCAATTTTTCAACTCTCGATGCATAAAACGATTCAGCTCATAGAGCTTTCCAACTCATAGAACTATCTATAAAACGATAGCACCTGCTGAACTGTTTCAGCAAGTGCCAAATATCATCGTTTTTCGTGTTATTGCTTTTCGTGTTATTGCTTTTCATGTTATTACTTTTCATGTTATTACTTTTCGTGTTATTACTTTTCGTGTTATTACTTTTCGTGTTATTACCAACAAAAAGATGCCCGCTTGTGGAGTTTTTCATCTGCGCCAAATCAAATGATAGACCTCGGACAGCCAAACAATTCCATCTTCTTCCTTGTCGCCTCTGCAATTTTCTCTACCTGATAAGGAATCAAATCCGTCATACATCCTTTTCCGTCCGCATAGCCCTTTTTAATTGCCTCCGATGCCGCCGCATTGATGTCTGTAAAGATATTCACCTTGCTGATACCGCAGGCAATCGCCTGTTGAAAGTCCTCCTTGGAAAGTCCCGAACCGCCATGCAGTACAAGCGGTACATCGATCAGATTGCGAATGGTCTGTATCCTCTCGAAATCCAGCTGCGGCTTGAACTTATAAGCTCCGTGTGCCGTACCGACTGCTATTGCAAGCGCATCTACCTGCGTTTTCTCCACAAAGTCCTTTGCCTGTAACGGGTCTGTATAGTAGGCAGACATATCTTCTGCACATGCAACCTCATCGCTTCCGGCACCTTCATTATTCGCCACATGGCCAAGTTCTCCCTCTACCGTAGCGCCAAAGGCATGTGCAATCTTCGTTAGTTCCTTTACCTTTCTGACATTTTCCTCATAAGTATCCGTAGAACAGTCATACATGATTGAGGTGAAGCCACACTTGAGCGCTTCCATGCATTTGTCAAAGGTCAGCCCGTGATCATAATGCACAACAACCGGAACACTTGCCTTTTTTGCCATCGGAATCAAAAAGTAAGAAAGCACCTCTAACGGTCCGAAGGGCAACAATATTTCTGCCGTTCCGATGATGACTGGTGATTTAGTCTCCTCTGCTGCCTTTAAGACGCCCCGTGCCATCTCCAGATTTACAGTATTGAACAGGCCAACACTGTACCGGCCGGTTCTTGCCTGTGGTAATACCTCGTTTAAATTCACTAACATACTACAACCCTCCATGCTGCTACTTCTTTTACTTCTGCTTCTGTTGCTTTTGCTTCTTTTACTTCTGCTTCTGTTGCTTTTACTTCTGCTTCTGCTGCTACTTCATCTCATTTTATCATCATCTGATTTCACAAATTCGTCTAGTCTCAGTTGGCTGCACCGTGTGTAGCGGTTTGGAAAAGTTCTATAAAATTGGCGCATAGTCTGCTCTGACATTGCAGATAGCCTGCTTAATTTTCACTCAGCCTATCTTGTCCCAGCCTGATACGATCTGTGCCTCCAGCTCAGAAAATGACTTCAGACCGCTCAGCGCATCGTAAGCCGTCACACAGGACGCTCCCGTTGCTGCTGCTAACTGTACTGCCCGTTCAAGCGTACAGCCCTGCAGCATAGCTGTTAAAAACGCCGCAATACTCGTATCCCCTGCCCCTGTTCCCGATAATACTCTGTCTGGCCGATAGCTCTTTTCAAAGCCCTCCTTATCTGCCCACGCATCAAAATCAAGTCCAATCCTGCTGCCGATTCCCAAGCTGCCGCAAACTTCGCAATTCTCTTCTGCATATTGCTTTTCTAATCGCCTTTCTCCTGCTAACTGCTTTCCCAATTGCATTTCTCCTGCTGGCTGCTTTTCTGGCTGCTTTTCTGATTGCACTTCTCCTGCTAATCTCTCTCTGCCCGCCGTACGATAATACATGCCTGGAACGCCGCACTTGATCAGCAGCACCTTGGCACCATAATCCATACACCGGTCAGCCAATGGTTTAATGTCCTCTTCCAACTCCAGCACTTCCGTAATGTCTCTGCCTGCTGCCCTCTCCTGCCATGCTTCAAAGCGCTCTCTGTCCAACATAAAGCAAAGTTCTTCCACACTCGGCACGAAAAAATCCACATAGGGCAATACCTTTTTCAGTATTCCGTCCCAATCAGCCCTTCCTGCCTCTGAATCCGCATCCACGGCTGACAAATCCAATGAAGTAGCGGCTCCCGCTGTCTTGGCACGCTGCATGATTTTCAGAAGTTCCTCGCCTTGATTTTCATACATAGATTTCATGATGGTCGGATATCCAAAATGAAACAATGCCGCTTCTTCAAGTACGTTCTGTGGAACATCAGATGCCCGAAATGTATTATTTGCTCCCGGATTATGCAGAAATATCCTGTCAATCCCCGGAATAGCCAGCACCACGGAATAAGAGGTTGATTCCTCTTCTGCTATGAGCATTCCATCCGCAGCATCATATTTCTTTAAAATATTGCAGATCATTTCTCCAAATGCATCCGCTCCAACCTTGCCCATCAGAGTGACATCCGCTCCAAGAAGCTTCATCGCAAGCCCAGTATTTGCTACCGAACCACCCGTATGCACATCTGCATCACCCATCTGGAGCAGCCTGCCCGGTGACAGGATGTCCGTCAGTTGACTGACCTTCTTTTCAGGAAATACTGGAGTAATGTCCAAACAAATGTGTCCTGCCGCAATCACTTTTTTCCGCATCGTCTCATCCTCCTGAGCAAATCAAACTCCTATATTCTTTATATTTTATCGTGAATCACACTAATTTACAAGAGACAGACATTTGCGGCATTTCCGGAATTTCCGGTTGTACATAGGCCTTGGAGTTTCGATTGTGCATATGACTTGCATTTTCGATTGTACACAGGCC
>CAZABT010000003.1:0-16068 GCA_964483395.1 uncultured Lachnospiraceae bacterium | reverse complement strand
CTTGCATTTTCGATTGTACACAGGCCCTGCATTTCCGATTGTACACAGACCCTGCATTTCCGGTTGTACACAGGCCTTGCATTTCCGGTTGATACAGGCTCTGCATTTCCGATTGTACATATGATTTGGATTTTCAGTTACATGTTTGGGATGTATGTTCTTATTTGTTCATGTTTACATCCAAATTTGATTCAAAAAGCATGATTTTCAATCCATAAAATGGAAAAATGTGATGTATTTGAAAAAAATTGATATTTTCATCCCCTTTTTGATCAAAAAACGGGACAAAAAATCATAATTTTTTTATATACATCACATCTTCGTACAATGAATTTCTTAATTCTTCCTTGTCTAGAAGTTCTACATATCGATCCTCATGATCATTGGTCATCCAAAAAATAAGTGTTTTTACCAAATTTCCTTTTTCGTCATAGATCTTAATCCTGTGTGAAGCTGTCATAACCTCCGGCAGCGGATACTTCGTTTCCTGCTCAGTCTCATAGGGAATTCCCAACTCCTTTAATCTATACACACTCGGACTGTCCAAAAGGTGACATCTGAGCCACTATTTTTTAACAATCAATACAGCAATATCACAGCAATATCACAAAAAGAAAAGATGTAAAAACCCCATTGTCTATGTTACAATTAAGGGAGAGTTCTCGCTGTAATACAGTGAGAAGCCCTTAATACAATTAGGGAAGAATTCTCGCTACAACAATATCATAATATAAACAGAAAGAATTGTGGAGGCTTGTGTTGCAAATGAAAGATGTCAGAATATTGGAAATCAAGCAAAGTGTATTTGCAGATAACGACAGACAGGCAGACCGATTACGCGAAGAATTGAAGGAAAAGGGTGTGTTTCTGCTGAATCTGATGTCCTCTCCCGGTGCCGGAAAAACCACCACACTGACGCGAACCATCGAAGCGTTAAAGGACAAGGTCAAGATCGGTGTTATGGAAGCAGATATTGATTCAGATGTAGATGCACATATCATTGCCGCAACCGGTGCAAAGGTGATCCAGCTGCATACAGGAGGCATGTGTCATCTGGATGCTGAGATGACCAGACAGGGAATTGAAGGGCTGGGCATAGAGGATGTGGAGCTTGCAATCCTGGAGAATGTCGGTAATCTGGTATGTCCTGCAGAATTTGATACTGGCGCCGCTAAGAACGCCATGATTCTTTCCGTTCCGGAAGGACATGATAAACCATTGAAATATCCGCTCATGTTTTCCATATGTGATGTTGTATTAATCAATAAAATAGATGTCTGTCCTTATTTCGATTTTGATATGGACAAATGCAGAGAATATATTGCAATGCGAAATCCAAAGGCAAAGGTCATTCCGATTTGTGCCAAAACAGGCGAAGGAATGGACACATGGATCAGCTGGCTTATAGAACAGCTTCAAGGATACTGAAAACAGTCAACCAATCATAGGAGAACCGCTTATGAAAAAGGAATTGGATCACGAGTTATATCCCGATTATGTGTACCCGCCGGAACCGGCAAAGACAAATGAACCCTTTAGAGAGCCAATCGCAAAGCTTGGCAAAATGATCACTGACAGAATACCGCAGAAGCTTGGACTGGCAAAAATCACACCGGATGACCCTGAGTATTGGGGGCTTGCCTGCGTGGTGACGGACGAAGAGGCAGAAGTCGCCTTGAAAATGGGTGTCCGTAAACCAAAGACACTTTCCGATATGCTGCAGTTAACAGGACTTCCTGCGGATCAGCTGCAGGCGCTGCTGACAGAAATGTCAAGAAAAGGTCTGCTGGAATATAATTATGAAAACCCACAGCACGAAAAGCAATACATACTTCCAATGTTTGTACCCGGTGCCGCAGAGTTCTTCAATATGAATTCACATATATTAAATGAAAGCCCGGAAATCGGAACCTTCTTTGAAAGAATGTCACGTCTTCCACTGGAGAAAATCACAAAATTTGTACCGGAGGGCGGTGCCGGCATCGGCATGCATGTCATTCCTGTGGAAAAAGCCATTGAAATGGAAAACGAATCTATCGATTTGGAGCACATCTCCTACTGGCTGGATAAATATGACGGAAAGTACGCTGCCAGTCCCTGCTCCTGTCGTCGTTCCAGACTGACACATGAAGAAGGCTGTGCAGATGACCCTGAAGGCTGGTGCATTGCAGTTGGCGACATGGCAGAATATGTTGTGGACTCTCAGAAGGACGGCCGCTATATTACAAAAGAAGAAGCACTGGAGATATTTAAAAAGGCTGAGGACAATGGATTTGTCCATCAGATCACCAATATTGACGGTAAAAATAAAATATTTGCAATCTGCAACTGTAACGTCAAAGTATGCTATGCGCTGCGTACCTCACAATTATTCAACACCCCGAACATGTCCCGTTCCGCCTATGTGGCAAAGGTTGAAAAGGCTAAATGTGTTGCCTGCGGCAAATGTGTAGAATCCTGTCCGGCCGGAGCTGTGAAACTCGGGCAGAAGCTGTGTACCAAGGAAGGCTGCGAGGTAGCCTATCCCAAAATCCCGCTCCCGTCAGAGCAAACATGGGGTGAGGAAATGTGGTCACATAATTATCGTGATGTAAATCGCATTAATTGCTACGATACCGGTACATCTCCCTGCAAGACAGCCTGTCCGGCACATATCGCAATCCAGGGATATCTGCAGTTGGCAAAGGAAGGCCGTTATACAGAAGCTCTTGCCCTCATTAAAAAGGATAATCCCTTACCTGCAATTTGCGGACGAATCTGTAATCGTCGATGTGAGGATGCCTGTACACGCGGAACCATTGATGAAGCTGTTGCCATTGATGAGGTAAAGCGATTCATTGCGGAGCTTGACCTGAATGCAGAAACACGCTACATACCGGAAGCTGTCGTACCTTCACTGCGTGGTAAATTTGACGAGAAAATTGCAATCATCGGCAGTGGCCCTGCTGGCTTGTCCTGTGCCTTTTTTCTGGCAATGAAGGGCTACCGTCCTACTATTTTTGAAAAAAGTGAGAAACCCGGCGGAATGCTGAGATATGGCATTCCTTCCTATAAACTGGAAAAAGATGTGATTGACGCTGAAATAAATGTCATCAAGGCAATGGGTGTGGAAATCCAATGCAATGTCGAAGTCGGAAAGGACATAACGCTCGATGAACTGCGCAGCCGGGGCTATAAAGGCTTCTATCTGTCCATCGGCTGTCAGGCAGGCAGAAAGCCCGGAATCCCGGGGCAGGATGCGCAGGGAGCATACACCGCAGTGGACTTCTTAAAAAAAGCCGGAAAACAGGAAAGCTTTGCACTGAACGGTGACGTTGTGGTGATCGGTGGCGGCAATGTAGCAGTCGATGCTGCGAGAATCAGTACAAGATGCGGAACCGGCAAGGTATCCATGTATTGCCTTGAAAATGCCGGGGAAATGCCTGCCAGTACAGAAGAAATAACGGAAGCCGCTGCAGAAGGAATCACCGTCCATAATAGCTGGGGTCCGAAAGAAGTTCTTACCAAGGATGATCAGATCGTTGGTCTCATACTCAAGAAATGTGTAAGCGTTTTTGATACGAACGGCAGGTTTTCACCGGTTTATGATGAAAATGATACCCTGACCGTTTCCTGCAGCAATATCATTTTCTCAGTTGGACAGGGCATTGCGTGGGGCAGTCTCTTGACTGGTTCCAAGGTTGAGCTCCGTCCAAACGGCAGTGCGATGGCCAGCCAGCTTACCTATCAGACCGCACAGCCTGATGTTTTTGTAGGCGGTGATGTCTATACCGGACCAAAATTTGCGATTGATGCCATTGCCGCAGGACGGGAAGGTGCTGTCTCCCTCCACAGATTTGTACATGAACACTGTACACTTACCATCGGGCGAAACAGACGGGATTTCGTTGCACTGGACAAAAATGATATCAGCCTCAAGGATTATGATACTGCCGGAAGACATATCCCGGACAGAGAAGATGCCGAGCAGCAGGCAAAGACCTTCCGTGACCTGTCTCATACATTTACAGAAGAACAGGTCAAAGCAGAAGCCAACCGCTGTTTAAGCTGTGGTGTTTCCTTTGTTGACGAAAACAAATGTATCGGCTGTGGTGTCTGCACCACCAGATGTGCCTTTGATGCCATCCATCTGCACCGCGACCTTCCGGGCTGTTCCACAATGCATACATCAGAGGATAAACTAAAATACATCCTTCCGAATATGATCAAGCAGCCATTAAAAATCAAATTCGGCAAGAAAACAACGTAACAGCGCATGCTTTCAAAACATATCAAAATACGGAGAAAATCATGCACGAATTAGGAGTCACCTTTCATATCATGGACAGTCTCGAAGAGATTGCTGCCCAAAACAATGTAACCGAAATCAAAAAGGTCACGCTGGAATTGGGCGAAGTCTCAACAGTGATTGATTCTTACCTGACAAATTGCTGGAAATGGGCTGCCCAAAAAAGACCTTTGTTCTGTCATGCAGAACTTGTTGTTGAAAAGCTTCCTGCAATCACCTACTGTCAGAACTGCCGGGAGACCTATTCCACGGTAGAACACGGGAAAATCTGCCCGTATTGTTCAAGTCCTGATACCTATCTGCTGCAGGGAAATGAGTTCAACATTAAGGAAATAGAGGTATATTAAAATCCAAAGGGGGTAGAAAAAATGATTTTTCAAGTTTATGGAGAAACAGCAGGATGGCAGCTCTTAGGCTGGGTGATGGTCTTTGTCGGTCTGGTCGTCATGAATGAAATCGCCAGAAGGACAAAGATTGGCGGCATTGCCTGTTTTTTGGCTTTACCTGCGGCGCTTACAATCTATTTTGTGGCAATCTATATCGGTGCCGCGGCAGGTGCCCCGTGGGCACTGAACAATGACACCTATGTGCACATGAACAGTTGGTTTCACTATGCAAAGCTCTATGCGGCAACCATTGGCTGTATCGGATTTATGGTACTGAAATATCATTGGGGAAAGCTCGGTAAGGTAGAATGGTTCAAAGCATTTCCGTTCGTGATCGTGGCAATCAATATTCTGATTGCGGTCGCATCGGATTTTGAGTCCGTTGCCAAAGCCGGTTCTCTTGCAGGCGGCTGGTGGAAATCCTCTGAGGGTGTCTGGCTCTATGGCGGCTGGTGGAATCTGCTCAATGGTCTTGCGGGTCTGATCAATATTGTCTGCATGACCGGCTGGTGGTCCATCTATTCCTCAAAGGACAAAAAGGATATGCTCTGGCCGGACATGATATGGGTCTATATCCTTGCATACGATGTATGGAACTTCCAGTATACCTATTTAAACCTGCCAACACATGCCTGGTATTGCGGACTCGCATTATTGCTTGCACCCACCTTTGCAAATGCACTCTGGAACAAGGGCGGCTGGATTCAAAATCGTGCAAATACGCTCGCATTATGGTGTATGTTTGCACAGGTATTCCCGCTGTTTCAGGACGCAAGCCGTTTTACAACTGTTCCGGTGTTGTACGGTGAGGGTGGAATCGCAGCAGCAACTGCAGCAACAATGCCTGTTACGGCAGATCCCAAAATGCAGGGTATCATTTCCATGCTGTCTATTGCGGTGAATATCGTTGCATTTGCATTCATTCTGAAGCGTGCCAAGGCACAAAATACCAATCCATGGAAAAAAGAAATCTTCTCGGATACAAAGGATTTTGAGGAGGCAATGGCAAGAGCAGAATAATCACTGCAAAACAGCTTCTAAATTGTCAAAAGCAACTGCCGCACCAACTGCTGAAAAGCAAATCAGGTGCGGCAGTTATTTTCTTCTGTCACGATATGCCGGCATCGACAGAGATACACCTTATTTTGTAATTGGATGCCGAATGACAGTTCGCAGCTTATCCGGTGTCGTCTTACGCGGATCACTCAAGTAGATTTCATGATGCTTTCTGGTATCGGTAATCTCTGTGTGATATCCTGATGCCTGAATAAACTCCTCCAGCTTTCTGACCGTCGGCCCCTCATCATCAAAAATTCCATGATGCATGACCTGCGCGCACAGCCCTTCCTCCCATTCAACCAAACGTGCTACCGACAAGTCTAATTCTGGTCTTTTCTTATGCAGCCCCTCTTTGGCCTGCTCAAATACTTCTTCTGTCACAAACTCCGGCTGACGGATCATAGACGTCCATAAGAAATCATTCTTATCCTTGACCTCCATCGTGGTAAAATCCACATTATCTCCCCACCACAAACCTTCCAACGGCGGAACCACATACTCGAAATAGCCTGCCGGCTGATTTCCGCTCATTTTGCTCATCTTGATGCCATAGCACAGACCATACATAATGTTCATTGCATTCTTATATGCTTCACAGGTATTCGGATTACCCGCTCCATCTATCATAATAAATTTGATTGCAGGCACCTGTATCAGCATCGGTGTTGTTTTTGGCATGTACAGATCCTTATACTCCTTTTTGTAATCCATTTTATCCATAGCTGCTCAATCCTTTCCTATTTATCTGTTTTTCTGTTTTTCTGTTTTTCTATTTTTCTGTATTCCAGACAGGAAAATCCGTCTGTCAGGATGTTCTTGATTTCCGTATACAGCCTCGGAAATTCATCTGTCCGGTCATTCACTCCTGTCAGATAATCCACAATTATATCCTTAATCTCAGAAATGCATGCAGCACCCTTGCCAAAAATATGTGCTGCTTCCGTCATCTTCTGATCACCATATTCCTCGCCCAGCATGTTCAGCACACACTCCATCTTATCAAAGCTGCCATAAAAGGGCAAAGCATCCGGCTCCTGTATTCCACAGAGTGCATTTGGAACAGTCGGCACAGTTCCGTAGAACTCAACCATATGCGCAAGCTGTCTGTCATAATCTTCTTTGGACAGATCCTTTTTCCAGTTCGGCAAATCCATAATAAACTTCTCAAAGCCGCGATACCCGACAAATCCTACCGGCGGATGAAGAAATCCATTGCTTGTCTTTGCAAATGCTTCCTTCGCAATCTGATACTGGTTTTTTTCACTGTGCATTCTGATAACACATACCGTATTGGGCTTGGACAGCCCCGGATAACTGCAATCCCATGCATGCCGCAGTTCCTCATAGGACAGCTTCTGCATATCCTGACGTCCGCAGTCATACAGCATAATACACTGTTCCTCCTCATCATATCCGACCATCATAATATAATGAAACGGAATATGAGCTCCATGATACAGCTTCGGAAGATACGGAAGGTAATACATATCCAGTGCTCCCAGAATGCATGGATATCCCTGATCAATCTCCTTCTTTGCTCTCTGCAATGCCTTTTCAAAGCTTTTATGCTCATAATGCCTGTAATCAAACCCGACAATCGGTGCCAGAAACTCATACATCTTCTTTGTGCGTCCATCTCCAAGCGCCACCATACGTTTGAACTCATCCTTGTCCGTTTTCATATAGCAAAAGGAGCCAAACCCTGCCAGGCAGAAGAACAGATTGGGGGGAAGCTGCTCCCCTGTCTGGTTCATATACAAATCCTCAATCCCGTTCCACATACATTCATAATCATCAAAATGATGTTTGATTTCTACAATCTTCTTTGTCATCTCTCCTCCTCTCCTGAAAACTCGTCAGAGCGCGCATCTACGATTTTCCCAGTACACCAATCTTTCACGATTGATATCTTTGAACCGGTTTCTTGTCTACAAATAAAGTGTAAACCCTCGCACGATACGAGAGTCAAGAGAGTTTTTTATTTTTGAGTTCTTTCTATTGGAAAGCATACCTCCGTAATAAAATTGTCCGGATTCGGTTCATTGCCGGGCGATAAGTAGTAGGTCACAAAGGACATTCCGACCATTCTATATCCATTTTTCTTAACCCACTTTGCCATATAAGCATTGATTTCTCCGATTTGACTGTATCTGCCCTGAAAGGCCAGAGTAGCAGCTTCACATTCCGCTATCGTCATAAACTGCAGACAGCGGTCAGTGCCATATTGTTCTGCACAGAACTGTTTTGCCTCCGCTGTCTCCTGTTGTGACGGAAGCTTTTCTATCGGACGCTGCACCTCTACGTCAATTTCCTTGACGCAATCAGATGCGCCTTTTTGAGAAGGCTCCCCCTCAAACTCAATATGATGTGTCAGTGCATAGGAATACTGGCTGCCCTCTGCACGAACATCTCTGAGCCGCAGCCACTCGCAGATCTGCCCCAGCTCCGTCCAAAGCAGGCCTTCCTCTTCAAACCTGCTGAGTCTGCCACGCAGGCTTGCAACATTGCGTTTTGGTACGGTCTTAACAGTGACAGACAGTGAACGCTTATCTTCATGTTCCAGTTCCTGTATCGTCTGCTCCATTTTGCGCATTTGCTCATTTGCTGCCGCAATTTCTTCCTGTTTTTCTTTCATCTTCCCCTGCAGAAACTCCTGTATCCGCACAGGAGCATCATATTCAAGCTGAATGTCGGCTATCTCTTTGAGTCCAAAGCCCAGATTCTTCAACACCACAATCTGATTTGCAATCGGTATCTGTTCTTCCTTATAATAGCGATATCCGGATTCCTCATCAATCAATGCCGGCTTTAGCAGCCCAATCTTATCATAATTTCGAAGCATATGAATGCTGATTCCCGTCAAAACAGAAAATTCTCCGATTTTGATCATCTGTGTGCCTCCCTATCTCCCACATAACAACTCCATTTTTCTACACAAAAACAATTCCTTCTAATCAAAACTGCATCTCATATAAATGCTTATAGATACCTTCTCTGCCCAGCAGCTCCTGATGCGTTCCCTGCTCTGCCACGCCATGATCCGTTAATACAAGTATCCGCTTTGCATTCCGGATTGTAGACAATCGATGGGCTATGACAAAGGTGGTTCGATTTGTCGCCAACTGTTCCATCGACTCCTGTACAACCCGCTCACTTTCATTATCCAGTGCTGAGGTTGCCTCATCAAAAATCAGAATCGATGGATTCTTGAGAAATACACGCGCAATGGCCAGTCTCTGCTTTTGGCCACCTGACAGCTTCAGCCCTCGCTGCCCGATATCTGTATCATAGCCATCTGGAAATGCCTGAATAAACTCATGTGCATTGGCCTTTCTTGCCGCTGCAATGACCTCCTCATCATTCGCCGCAGGTCTTCCGTAACGAATATTATCCATGATATTTCCGGCAAACAGATACACATCCTGCTGCACGATTCCGATATGATTGCGAAGACTTGCAAGCTTCATATCTCGAATATCGATACCGTCAATCGTAATACTTCCACCGGTCACATCATAAAATCTGGGAATCAGACTGCATAAGGTTGTCTTGCCGACTCCGGAAGTTCCTACGATTGCAACATAATCTCCTGCTGCCACATGGAGATTGATGTGATTGAGCACTCCTTCTGCGTTGACTGAATCAGTCATTCTCTGATTACGGTCAGCTTTCTCCTCCCCTTCTGAAGAATGCTGCATCAGGTCTCTGACTGCATTCACCCCATACTGAAAGGAAACATCCCGAAACTCTACTTCTCCACGAATCTTGTCCACTATAATGGCATCTTCCCGATCCCGAATGTCCGGTTCAATCTCCATGATTTCACGAAACCGCTCAAATCCGGAATAACCGCTCTGAAATTGTTCGGTAAAGCTGATCAGTTTCTTGATCGGTTCTACAAAGTTATTGATATACAGCATGAAAGTGATCAAATCTGTCACATTGATTGTTCCCTCAACCATAAACATGCCACCCGCCACGATTACGCTGACAGTGACCAGTGTGGTCATTGCATTCAGTCCTGAATGATATGCTCCCATATACTTATAGCTCTCACGCTTGCTGTCAACGAACTTGCTATTTCCCTGATTGAATTTCTTCATTTCGATGTCTTCATTGGCAAAGGATTTGACCACCTTGATTCCGGCCAGATTATCCTCGATCTGGCTGTTCAGTTGTCCGATCCTCTCACGATTTTTCTTAAAGGCCCGCTTCATTTTCATATTGAAATAAATGGCATACACAACAATCAGCGGAATGAATGCAACGGTAATCCAGGCCAGCTTTGGATTGATGACAATCAAAATAGAAACACCGCCCAGCAGCTTGATCAATGAAATCAGCAGATCCTCCGGCCCGTGATGCAGCAGTTCGCTGATATCAAACAGATCCGAAGTCACACGCGACAGCAGATACCCTACCTTCTGATTATCAAAAAATGCAAAAGAAAGCTTTTGATAGTGCTCAAAAATTTCCTCTCGCATATCGGCTTCAATATAGGCTCCCATAATATGTCCATAATAAGCTATGAAGATATTGCAAAAGCACTCTGCCGCAACCAGAGCCAACAGCACCATGCCCAACTGCAAAACTGCCTTCAACGCCTCATCCGGTACAAAGTATACCACCGTTCCTGTCACATATCGTACAATCAGTGGAATGATCAGCGTCACGGCGGCTCCTGCAACCGCGAAAAAAAGGTCTGCAAAAAACAACCTTTTGTATGGTTTATAATATGCAATTAACTGTTTCATATTTATAATCCGCCTTTCCCTTTTCCATAACACTTTCATAGCACTGACTTTTTTATATCAGCCATTCCTTTGCTTTCTCAAAATCCCCGGTACAATGCACGGCAAACCTTATTTTCTGATACTCGCTCTGCAGCATTTTTCGCAAAATTGCACGGCTTCTTCGATCCAGTCCGATAAAGGCCACCTTACGAATGATCTTATCCGTATCTGTATATGTTTTCATGATTGTGCGCAATATTTCCTCATCGACCTTCGTCTCTGCCAACGACACAGCCATTGCCGATGGAGCAGACGGCTTCATCATCTCCGCATGATCCTGCTCGAATTTTTTAAGCAGAATTTCCTTATAGGTATACAGACCATCCAAATGCTCTGCCCATATCATACCACCACCATAAGGCAATGCAAAGGATTTCTTCTTGATTGCTGCATCCAGCTTTTCATCTGCAGCGATGGCCTCCGCATTTAACACCTTGTCCTGATGCAGTTCAATCGCCACCAGCAAAAATATAATTACAATAGACATGCCGCCGGAAGCAAAACAGATACAGGAAATTGCTTCAAGTCCGATGAGCCTGCACAACAGACCCAAAGCCAGCATTATGATGCCAAAAAGGAGCATATACTGACCATATCCAATTGTATTCAGTTTATACCCATCATATTTCATTCAACGACTCCTCTGATAACCCGTCCAGACTATCACTGCCATCACAACCACAACCACTACCGTAAGGATTCCCGTTTCGCTTACAAAATACATCCGATTGTCACCTGTCGTTGCCGTTGCAAATATCGCCTGATCATAAACATTGTGTGCCGAATGCATAACAACCGCGGGCCAGACACTTCCTGCACGCAGCGTCAATATGGCAAAAATAACACTGGCCGCACCTATCATAATGAGAAACATTGGCAGCTTGAACCACATAGGAGTCCCCGGCATATAAAGACCGGAGATCAAAAGCGGAAGATGCCACACACACCAGATCAGTCCTGTGAGAAGCAATGTTTTCTCCAAACCAATCCACTGAATGAGTCTTGGCACTAAAAAGCCTCTCCACCCAACTTCCTCTCCAAAGGAAGGAAGCAGATTGACCACCAGGCCTACAAGCAATGACCCAATCAGCATGGGGGTAACCTCAAGCTTCATGGAACCCGGATTGGTAATCCAATAGATCACATATGGAATTCCAATATACACCAGCGGATATAAGAGTGCAAGTCCTATATACTTGATCTTGCACTTGCTGACTAATAAAGCACCTTTTTCTTCACGAAAAAATTTCCTTTTGGCAATCAAAGCGGCCACTGCCGGCAGGCCCATTACAACAAATACCAATCCCTTGGCTCCTGTCGCAATCAAAATTCCTTCCAAAACAGCACTTAGCACAAGTACAATCAATAAAAATAATTTCACTGCTTTCTGATTCACTTCATCCGTAATAATTAGTTTCTGCTCCATATCTGTCTCCCTCTCTCTTCTCATTCAGCGGTCAAGGTCTTCCTTACAGCAGCGGTTCTATGCAAACGGTCTGTCATAACGATGTTTCATTGCCCCATTTCTTTTCAGCTGCATATTCCACCACATGCTGTCTGAAACGCCCAGCTTAGCCATCAGTTCATACCTTTTTGCCTGCTTCCCTGACAACTCATATGGAATGCTCAGTGTGGCAATGGCTTCCTTGGAGAATTTACCCGTTTCAACAAAACTCTTTCCTAAAATCTTCAATTGTTCAAACAGCTTTCGATTCATCTTCTCCGGCATCTCACAAACACCGGCAGAACCTCCATGTACAGCAATTCCTATCGACTCATAATGCAGTTTACGAGTGAACGATTCTAAGTAACGAGTCACATACTTAGACTGTGCACCCTCTACAAACCCATACTGTATTACAAAACCAAGTCTCTTACTGCTGCCCTCCGCTGACTTCATATACTCCATAACCTTTCGGACACTGCCCGGCATTGCATGCACATACAGTGGAAAAACAATGATGATTTCATCATATGCCTGTAATTTTTGTGCTAGCTGCTCGTAGTCCTCCTTCGCTGTATAGCAGACATCACATATCGCTGTCGTCTGTCCATTTTCCTGTATTGGCGCTGCCTCCTGCATTCCCTCCATCAATTTCCTCATGAAAATTTCCGTATTTCCGCGCTCTGCCTTTGGAGATCCATTCATAATCATTGTTTTCATATCATCTGTCCTCCTTCGTCTGACTGTCTGTTGTAGAATCCTGATACTCTGATATAGGCTTCACAACATCACATTTGCACAAAAATTGATAGAACAGACGATGCATATATGCTACATAGATTTCTCTTTCTTCCTCTGTTTCAAACACACCCTCATAGTATACCTCTATTTCCGGATACCGCTCATAACGCGGATAATGCATAGATTCACCACTCTTATATGTAATATACGGAAGATAAAGCGGTATCATCCTGTCAAACAGGGTTTTCAGCCTTCCGCTGACAAATCCCTGTGTCACCTTAGAAAACAAAATCACCTTATCCGCACAGAGAAATGCCGGATAGAACTCATCCAAATCCTTATATGCACACCTTCCCGGCTTTCTCAGCCAGCAGGTCCAGCACCCAATACAATCCTTAATATCCGTTTGTTCCAAATCCAACAGGAAATCGCATTCTATCTCCCTGTTTCCACATTCTCTGATCACTACTGTTTTCATCTGTCCTTCTCCTCTGTTTTCCAGAATGCTCTTCTGAGCAGAAACAATATTATACTAGCATTTCCACCAAACGTTTCCAAGTGCCAAATGTAACTTTTTTCTGGATCAATACTTGCTCTTCCAAAATACACCTATCCCATGTATCTTCCATATGATATAAAAACGCCATATTATGAGGCAACGATCATGAAACCCTTTGCATGTGCAAAAATACTTGGAAACAGTGCATTTCCCAATCTATATGGAGAAGCTCACTTTTACGAAGATCCCTCTAAAGGAATATGGATTGAAGTAAAGGTCCGCGGACTGCCTGATCAAAACACACCGAACCGCAGCAGCTTTTATGGTATGCACATCCATGAAATTGGAAACTGTTCCATCCCCTTCGACAAAACCGGCAGTCACTACAATCCGGCCAATGCAGCGCACCCAAACCATGCCGGAGACCTGCCGCCCCTTTTAAGCAGTCACGGCTATGCCTATTCTTTATTTTATACGACCCGCTTTCATGCCGATGAAATAATGAACAGATCTCTCATCATCCATAGTGATCAAGATGATTTTACGACCCAGCCTGCCGGTAATTCCGGAAGCAAAATCGGCTGTGGAATCCTCCGAAAATGTTCCGTTTAGGCAAAAGCTGCGCGCAACCAGAAAGGTTGTAGCGCAGCTTTTATTTTTGAACAAATTCTATATATGCAATTACTTATTTTATTCAAATGATCATCCCTGCATGGTCAATGGCCCGCCGATGACCTCTCGTGCTACCGATAATACCCTGTCGCTGCGTGCTGTCATTCTCCACCTCACCAGATACGCCTGCATTCCGTTTAGTTCTATACCTGTAATTCCATATGGGTGAACGCAACTGCCGGTATTCAGATAAATGCCCTCCTGTCCGTTGCCGATAAATTCTGTTTCATTCATTCTCGGACGATGTGTATGCCCGGTAATCAGAATCATTTGCTTCTTTTTGGCCCACTGTTCAAGTTTACGTTCTGTAGCATCTGCTTTCCTATGATTCTTAGCGGCACTGGTCGGATCATTTACTCCATACTGCTCCAGCGGCCTCCACAAATAGCGTACCAGAAATCGAGTCAGACAACACATCACACTATTTTTGAAATCAACCTGATGTCCATGCGTCAAGCCGATTGTAACTCTGCCATCACAGGTTTGCAATAATACAGCCTCAGGTAATTCCTGTTCCAGTATATGATCATGATTTCCAAACAATCTGGTGATTTTCTTCTGCTGTTCCATAACAGAAAATAATCTATATACCTCACAATGGCTATTCATGATTTGACTTCTGCATCGGTTTTCCCATAATTCCTCCCCATCACCAAGTTCAAGATAATGATATCCTCTCTGCATATAATATTGCAACGCCGCAATATAAAGATGCTGGTTTTTCAAAAAATTATCATAGGATGTGCCCGTCCCGCGATGGCAGTCACTCAGCAGAACGTAACGCGTGTTTTCGGTTAGGGGCAAAAGGGCTGCACATTGAAATGCTCTGTCCAAACGCCTACGATAGCCCATGACCGTCTCCTCCGCAGTCATTTCTGCAGCCCCCTTTTCCATGGTCTCTGCCCCGTCTGCCATGATTTCTTCTGCATTTTTTATACTTGCGGATGCGGAACAGTCTCCTTACGATAAAAGGAAGCTGAAAATAAAGGAACAATAGTCGATCTTCGTTACTGCAAAAAGGGATCGTGTATAGATGATATAAGATATTTGCAATACGATTCCGAGCCATTGCAAATGCCATCCGCAGTCGCCTGAACCAGGTCTGTTTCAAATAAGTTTCTGTCGTCTGTATGATCCTGACTACACAGCTTCCCTTATCCTGTACCTTTTTCATCGGATAACCGGAAAGCTTCAGGCCTTTTACAAAAGCATCCTTCATCTCCTGATCAAAGAAACGTATTCTGTAGACTGCACGGAGATTTCCAGGTCTGATAACCGTTCCTACTCGAAAGATTCCAAGCCACCAATGCAGCTTTCGATAGCCCACAAAATCTCTCTCCCCTACGCTTAAATGCAGGCCGAAGCCCAGCATTTCTCTTAAAGAAGCTGCATCAAAATGTGTCTTATTATATTCTTCCGGCTTCACAATATGATCTGTATGATAGATTCCGATTTCCCCTCCTGCTGCGATTCCATACTGCCCCTTCCAAAACTCTAACAGCCAGGTTCGCCCCCGATAATCAAAGTACACGGGAAAACAGTCAAAAACCATTCCTGTCGTTACCGCCAGCTCATCAAATGCCGCCTCATATCCGAACCGGCGCTGCCACGCGTCCAGACGCGTCACAAAAAGATCCTGATTTTGTATATAATCATATCCCAAGGGATTGCATAAATGATTCAGAAGTTCATCCTTCTGCATTTCACTCAGCGCTTTGACTTTTCTATATCCAATGATTCTCCAGATCATTGCCGCTACGATCAAAATGCATAAAAAGATCAAAAGTGCTGTTCCAGCATGTTCCACAAGCTTAATATACCACCACATAATAAACTCCAAAACGGTTTTACTATAAGATATCCGAGCGGCAGCATATTAGTTCCGGTACTATATCAATACAATCCTTATCGTTTTCCAGCCTGTATCTGTCAGTTTCATAATAATGTTCAATCTGATATCTGCTTTTATCATTTTAATAATTGTATTCTTTATGACACCAGCTACATTTCCTCTTTCATTATTTGCTAACACTAAGGCAGCCTCTACGTCACTAACCTCTTTTTAATTTGAACCATCAGATTTAACAAACAGCTTTTTATTTATTGTCTTGCCTTCTTCGTCAAAGTCTGCAATGGTAGCTCCTCCACCCACAAAGATAATGTTAGAATAATCAATGTCAAATCCA
>CAZABT010000002.1:0-57147 GCA_964483395.1 uncultured Lachnospiraceae bacterium | reverse complement strand
CAGGTCGATCTGCTGGACAAGGAAAAACTGAACGAAGTATTTGACAAGGAAAAAATTGATGCAGTGATTCATTTCGCCGGACTGAAGGCGGTAGGAGAGTCTGTCGCAAAGCCTTTGGAATACTATTATAATAATTTGACGGGAACTCTGAATCTGTGTGATGTCATGAGAACGCACGGCTGTAAGGACATCGTATTCAGTTCCTCGGCAACTGTATACGGAGATCCGGCTTTTGTTCCGATTACAGAGGAATGTCCAAAGGGCAAGATTACAAATCCGTACGGAAAAACAAAGAGTATGCTGGAGGATATCCTGCAGGATCTATGTGTACCGGACCCGGAATGGAATGTGATTCTGCTTCGCTACTTTAATCCGATCGGGGCACATGAGTCCGGCTTGATTGGCGAAAATCCGAAGGGTATTCCGAACAACCTGCTTCCTTATATTACACAGGTGGCAGTTGGCAAGCTGGAGCGCCTCGGAGTATTCGGCAATGATTATGATACACCTGACGGAACCGGAGTGCGGGATTACATTCATGTTGTGGATCTAGCAGAGGGACATGTCAAGGCCATTGAAAAGGTAGAAGCCATGCATAAGGCCGGTGAATCAGGAACCAGAATATACAATCTTGGAACCGGTATCGGCTACAGTGTGCTTGATATCGTACACAATTTTGAAAAAGCATGCGGAAAAGAAATTCCTTATGAAATCAAACCGCGCAGAGCGGGAGACATTGCAACCTGCTATGCAGATGCATCCAAGGCTAAGACTGAACTTGGCTGGACGGCAAAGCGCGGCATTGCAAAGATGTGTGAGGATGCCTGGAGATTTCAATCCCAGAACCCTGAGGGCTTATCCGACTAATTAGATAGAAACAGAACGCTAAAAGGTTGAATGCCGCAAAGCTGCATTGTACTTTTTAGCGTTTTCTTTTGTTGAGGAAACAGGGAGAAATCAGAAAGGTCATCAGAAACAGCAGCATGATTGACTTACAGCGAAAATAACGTTATAATTGTACGATAAACTTGAGAGGAAGCATCGTTTTATGGGAGAGAAACAACAGCCGACGGAGGAAGCGCCCAGAGTAGAATTGATTTTCGATGATGGACATATCGAAGCAATGGAAGAATTCCTGAGTCCTGAAGAACTGTATCAGGATCTTATTCTGCGTGTGCGGAAATACCATCCGTCAGATGACATATCTCTGATTGAAAAAGCATACCATGTAGCACACGATGCACATAAGGGACAGGTTAGAAAATCCGGTGAGCCTTATATCATTCATCCTCTTTGCGTTGCAATCATCCTGGCGGATCTGGAGCTGGACAAGGAGACGATTGTGGCAGGCCTGCTGCATGATGTCGTGGAAGACACGATCATGACAGATGAAGAAATACGGAAAGAATTCGGCGATGATGTTGCACTGCTGGTAGATGGTGTGACCAAATTGGGCCGATTGACATACAATGGTGATAAACTGGAATTCCAGGCAGAGAATCTGCGAAAGATGTTTCTGGCAATGGCGAAGGATATCCGTGTCATCATGGTGAAGCTGGCTGACAGGCTGCATAATATGCGCACATTAAAGCATATGAAGCCGGAAAAGCAGATTGAGATTGCAAGAGAGACATTGGATATTTATGCACCGATTGCACAGCGACTTGGTATATCAAAGTTAAAGGTGGAATTGGATGATTTATCATTGAAGTATTTGGAACCCGAAGTATATTATGATCTGGTAGATAAGATTTCGGTTCGGAAGAGCGTACGTGAGAAATATGTGCAGAATATTGTAGATGAAGTGTCGGCACATATTAAGGCTGCGGGGATAGAAGCAGAGATAGACGGAAGAGTGAAGCATTTCTTCAGTATATACAAAAAGATGATCAATCAGGATAAGACGCTGGAGCAGATCTATGATCTGTTTGCAGTGCGTATTATAGTGGATTCCGTAAAGGACTGCTATGCGGCACTTGGTGTTATTCATGAAATATACAAGCCGATTCCGGGAAGATTTAAGGATTATATTGCAATGCCCAAGCCGAATATGTACCAGTCACTGCACACGACGTTGATCGGACCGACAGGACAGCCGTTTGAAATTCAGATCCGTACCTATGAAATGCACAGAACGGCAGAGTACGGTATTGCAGCCCACTGGAAGTATAAGGAGGCCTCTGACGGTAAGCAGGTATCGGAGCAGGAGGCAGAGAAGCTTAGCTGGCTGCGTCAGATTCTGGAGTGGCAGAGGGATATGTCGGATAACAAGGAATTCATGAATATCCTGAAGAGCGATCTGGATCTGTTTTCAGACAGCGTGTATTGCTTTACACCGACAGGCGATGTAAAGAATCTGCCGGTAGGCTCAAATACGATCGACTTTGCTTACAGCATACACAGTGCAGTCGGGAACCGTATGATCGGTGCAAGGGTGAACGGTAAGCTGGTCACGATAGATTATATCATACAGAACGGTGACCGGATTGAAATACTGACCTCACAAAATTCTAAGGGGCCGAGCCGCGACTGGCTGAACATTGTGAAAAGTACACAGGCCAAGAGCAAGATCAGTCAATGGTTCAGAAATGAATTTAAGGAAGAAAATATCGTGAAGGGCAAGGAGATGCTCCTGTCCTATTGCAAGACACGGTCTCATGATGTGCAGGCTTTGATGAAACCGGAGTATATGAAGCCGATCATGGAGAAGTATGGCTTTAAGGATTGGGAATCGGTCTGTGCCGCAGTCGGACACGGCGGACTCAAAGAAGGCCAGATTATCAATAAAATGCAGGAATTCTATGATAAGGATCACGCAAAGCTCGTGACGAATGAAGAGGTTCTGCAGAGCTTGGCAGAGTCAGCCAAGGACAGGCTTCCGAGTGTGAAATCCAAGGGCGGTATTATCGTAGAAGGAATTCATGATGTTGCGGTCAGATTCTCCAAGTGCTGTTCGCCCATACCGGGAGATGAAATTGTCGGATTTGTCACCAGAGGCAGAGGGGTGTCTATTCACAGAACGGATTGTGTCAATATTCTGAATCTGTCAGATATCGACAGAGACAGGCTGATCGAGGCAGAGTGGCAGAAGACGGAAACCAAGACAGATGAACGGTATATGGCAGATATCAATCTGTACAGCAATAACCGCAACAGTCTGCTGGCAGATATTACGAAGGCATTAACGGAAAAAAATATTAACATTACCTCTATGAATGTCAGAACGAGCAAACAGGGAACCGCTACGATATCACTTGCATTTGAAATCAGCAATAAGGAAGAGCTGAACAGCATTATAGATCGTCTGCGTTCCATAGAGGGTGTCATTGATATTGAAAGGACTATGGGTTAAACGATGAGTGAATTGAAGGTTGGACGGATCGTACTCGGAATGGTGAGTACAAACTGCTATTTTATTTACCACGAAGAGGATAAGAAGGCGATTGTCGTTGATCCGGCAGATTCCGGTGAATATCTGTATCAGAAGCTGCAGGAGAATGGAATTTCGGTTGCGGCGATTTTGTTGACGCACGGACATTTTGATCATATCATGGGCTGCAATGAACTGCGCAAGGCATCAGGAGCGAAGATTTATGCATGCAGTGAAGAACGGGATGTATGTGAAAATACGCACAACAACTGTTCTGAACAGACCGGAAGATTGTATACGGTTGTAGCAGATGAATATGTGCCGGATGGCGGTGAAATCGAAGCCGCGGGAATGAAATGCAGATTACTGCATACACCGGGGCATACGAAAGGAAGCTGTTGTTATTATTTTGAGGAGGCAGGAGTCCTGATCAGCGGTGACACTTTGTTTGCCGGCTCGGTCGGCCGCTCGGATCTGCCTACCGGAAGCGAAGGGACACTGATTCGTTCCATTAAGAACAAGCTGTCCGAATTGCCGGGTGAGGTCAAGGTATATCCGGGACATGGAGACTCAACGACGATAGAATATGAAAGCAAATATAATCCGTTTTGGGGTTAATTTGAAGTACGGGTGCTATTAAGTGGAAGTAAGGATTTCAGAAGCAAATTACGAATATGACATTCATTCTCTGGTCAAGGCATTTTATCCGGAGGAGGTGCATGTGAAAAACGAGGAAACCGGAGAGAATTATTCCGGTTTCAAAGTTTTTTACGGAAACGGAAACGAATCGTCCTGTGTTCAATATTACGAGAAAGGTATTGAGCAGGAACAGACTGTTTTTTTTATGGATGAAAATGACAGGAGCGGCTCTAAAAATCATTTGAAGCAGGCCTTGTATCATGTGCTGTCGCAGGTTACAGGCAAGACGCTGCCCTGGGGAACTCTGACAGGAATACGACCGACCAAGATCGTCATGACGATGTTAAAACAGGGTGCGGCAAGGGATGAAGCCGCTGCCCATATGAGAAATACTTATCTGACCTCGGAGGAAAAAATCCGTCTGTGCTGTGAAATTGCAGAGAGAGAAAAAACCATTCTTGCAAACCTGCATGGAACTAAGGGGTTCAGCCTGTATGTGGGAATCCCGTTTTGTCCGACCACCTGTCTGTATTGTTCGTTTACCTCTTATCCGATTGCAGGATGGGCAGATCGGGTGGAATCCTATTTGTCTGCATTGATGCGTGAGATTGAGTATACGGCTGAGGTTTACCATGGAAGAGTGCTGGATACGGTGTACATCGGAGGAGGGACACCGACAACCTTGTCGGCAGATCAGTTGGACAGGCTGATCAGAAAGCTTAAAACTTCTTTCGATTTTTCTGAGGGGCCGGTTCAGGAGTTTACAGTAGAAGCGGGCAGACCCGACAGCATTACGGAAGAAAAGCTGCAAGTGCTATATGCGCATGGTGTCACTCGTATTTCCATCAATCCGCAGAGCATGAACGAGGAAACGCTGAAGCTGATTGGCAGACATCATACGATAGCAGATGTGCTGCATGCATTTCATATGGCACGCAGCATCGGATTTGATAATATCAATATGGATTTTATTTTGGGACTTCCGGGAGAGGTACAGCAGGTCGGGGATTACAGCAGGTTGGAGCATACACTGCAGGAAATGAAGCGGCTCGAACCAGACAGCATCACCATCCATTCAATGGCGCTGAAACGTGCGGCGGGAATGCACAGATGGTTGGAAGAACATCCGGATATCAAAAGCATCAATACACCGGAGATGATGGAAATTGCGGCACAGGCGGCGGCTGATGCGGGAATGGTTCCGTATTATCTGTACCGTCAGAAGAATATGGCAGGCAATTTTGAAAACATTGGCTATGCAAAGCCTGGGAAATTCGGTATCTATAATATACTGATCATGGAAGAACAGCAGTCGATCGCTGCAGTCGGTGCGGGAACCATATCTAAGGCAGTGCTGCCGGACGGAAAAATCGAGCGCTGTGACAATGTGAAGGATGTGACATTATACATTGAAAAAATAGATGAAATCATTACCAAAAAGAAGAAGTTTTATGCTATACTAACAGAAGCAAATAATGAAGCAAGGAGATAGAAAGATGGCACTCAGTAAGAAACCGGTTACGGGTATGAAGGATATCCTTCCACAGGAAATGCAGATCAGAGATTATGTTATGGGAATGATCAAGGAGACCTATAGAGGCTTCGGATTTACCTCCATTGAAACTCCGTGTGTTGAGCATATAGAGAATTTGTGCAGCAAACAGGGCGGAGAGAATGAAAAACTGATTTTTAAGATTCTGAAGCGTGGAGAGAAGCTGAATCTGGAAACAGCCAAAGGAGAAGAAGATCTGGTAGACAGTGGATTGCGTTATGATCTGACAGTTCCACTGGCACGTTATTATTCCAACCATGCAAATGAACTTCCTTCGCCGTTTAAGGCATTGCAGATGGGCAGTGTATGGAGAGCAGACAGACCGCAGAAGGGACGTTTTCGCCAGTTTACCCAGTGTGACATTGACATTCTCGGTGATGCAAGCGCCTTGGCAGAAATAGAGCTGATTTTGGCAACAACGACCCTGTTGGGCAAGCTTGCCTTCAAGGATTTTAAGGTTCGCATCAATGACAGACGAATCTTGAAGGCTATGGCTTCTTACAGCGGATTCCCGCAGGAGCAGTATGACCTGATCTTTATTATTCTCGATAAAATGGATAAGATAGGAATTGAGGGTGTTGCCGAGGAATTGAAGGAAAACGGATTTCCGAATGAGGCAGTACAAAAATATATGGAGCTGTTCCGCATTCTGCAGGAGGATGCAGATGAACAGGCTGTATTACAGCTACAGGAAAAATTGGGTGATTTTCTGCCGAAAGAAGCGGCCGAGAATCTGATCATGATTATTAAGAGCGTTAAGGAAACGATGTCCGGTCAGTTCAAGCTTGTATTTGATCCGACACTTGTGCGGGGCATGTCTTATTACACCGGAACTATTTTTGAGATTGAGATGGAGGAGTTCGGAAGCAGTGTGGCCGGAGGCGGCAGATATGATGAAATGATTGGTAAATTTACAGGAAATCAGACGCCGGCATGTGGATTTTCCATAGGCTTTGAACGAATCATCACGATTTTGATGGACAAGGAGTTCAAGGTGCCTCAGGCGGCTAATAAAAAAGCATTTCTGATTGAAAAGGGCGCAAGCGCAGAACGTGTCTGTGAGGTCATGAAGGAAGCAACGGCGGAACGTGCCAAGGGCATTCAGGTTCTTGTGTCGCAGATGAACAAGAATAAGAAATTCCAGAAGGAACAATTGCTGCAGGAGGGTTATGCAGCAGAGGATATTAAAGATTTTTACAATACACAGTTGGAACATTAGAAATTGTCCGAATAAAATTAATGACAGAATTAACATAAATTAATGACAAAAGTAACTTAAAAAAACGAATATACCATATTATACTAAGCATGACACATTTCTGATTGATGTGCGTCATGTCATTATGAGGAGAATCAGAAGCATGGCAGAATCAATGAAGGGACTTAAAAGAACCCACAGATGTACGGAGGTATCCGCAAGCAATGTCGGAGAGATCGTAACAGTGATGGGATGGGTACAGAAATCCAGAAATAAGGGCGGTATCATCTTTACAGATCTTCGTGACCGTTCGGGACTCCTGCAGATTATTTTTGAGGCAGGCGATATCGGTGAAGAAGGGTTTGCAAAGGCAGAGAAGATACGAAGCGAATTTGTACTTGCCGTTGTCGGCAAGGTAGAAAAGCGCAGCGGCGCACAGAATGAGAATCTGATGACGGGCGATATTGAAATCCGGGCAACCGAACTTCGTATCCTGTCAGAGGCAGAAACACCGCCTTTCCCAATCGAAGCAGACAGCAAGACAAAAGAAGAATTAAGACTGAAATACAGATATCTGGATCTGCGCAGACCTGATTTGCAGAAAAACCTGCGCATCAGAAGTGAAATCACAATGAAGATGCGTGAGTATTATGCAGCCAACGGCTTTTTAGAGATAGAGACACCGATATTGGGTAAAAGCACGCCGGAGGGGGCAAGAGATTATCTGGTGCCAAGCCGTGTGCATCCGGGAACATTTTATGCATTGCCGCAGTCACCGCAGTTATTTAAGCAACTGTTGATGTGCTCCGGTTTTGACAGATATATGCAGTTGGCGAAGTGCTTCCGTGATGAAGATCTGCGCGCCGACCGACAGCCGGAATTTACCCAGATGGATTTGGAGATGTCCTTTGTAGATGTAGACGATGTCATTTCTGTCAATGAGGGTGTGATACAAAAGATTTTCAAGGAAATTCTGGATGTTGATGTTAAGCTGCCAATCGATCGTATGACATGGCAGGAGGCAATGGATCGCTTTGGCTCGGACAAGCCTGATCTGCGGTTTGGTATGGAACTGAGGGATGTCTCAGATATCGTAAAGAGCTGTGGGTTTGGAGTATTTACCGGAGCATTGGAGAATGGCGGCTCCGTTAGAGGAATCAATGTCAAGGGACAGGCAGAGATGCCCAGAAAGAAGATTGATGCACTTGTGGAGTTTGCCAAGGGCTATGGAGCAAAGGGACTGGCCTATCTGTCTATACAGCCGGATGGTACTTATAAGTCATCTTTTGCAAAGTTCATGACAGAGGAAGAATTAAAGGCACTGGTATCGGCAATGGACGGAGAACAGGGTGATTTGCTGTTTTTTGCGGCTGATAAAAATAAAATTGTGTGGGATGTGCTGGGCGCACTCAGAATTGAGACAGCAAAACAGCTTGGTTTGATCAATCCGAATGAATTCCGCTTTTTGTGGGTAACAGAATTTCCGCTCTTTGAGTGGAGTGATGAAGAAAATCGCTATAAGGCAATGCATCATCCGTTTACTATGCCGATGGAAGAAGATCTGGGACTGATTGATACAGACATGGGTAAGGCACGCGCCAAGGCATATGATATCGTGCTGAACGGCACAGAGCTGGGTGGCGGAAGTGTCAGAATCCACCAGAATGAAGTACAGGAGAAGATGCTTGAGAAGCTTGGCTTTACAAAGGAACAGGCATACGAGCAGTTTGGATTCCTGTTAGATGCGTTTAAGTACGGAGTTCCGCCTCATGCAGGAATGGCGTTCGGTCTGGATCGTCTGGTGATGCTGATGGTACAGGCAGACAGTATTCGTGAGGTTATGGCATTTCCGAAGATCAAGGATGCTTCCTGCCTGATGACAGAAGCACCAGGTGTTGTGGATGCAAAGCAATTAGAGGAGCTTGAAATCAAACTGGATCTGAAAGAAGAATAAAATCATGAGACCGCAGGTCGGAAATGAAGAAAACGGGGACAGAGGATAACACGATGCAGGATAAGCAGAAAAAATCAATTGCAAAATTTATACTGGCAGTGTATGTACTGGTCATGTCATATATTCTTGTGATGCAGCAGCAGGTGCATATTTCCATTGTACTGTTGATCTTTATACTGCTGTCGGTTGCCGTGCTGATCTTCCTGACCTACCATCCAAAGGTGACGGCCAAAACACAGGGAATGGTATTGTCCATTTTTCTGACCATATTTATGACAATATACAGTTATATGTCCGATACAGGGTATTTCCTGCAGATCGGTATGCTGATGGTGGCCTGTCTGGTATCACTTTATCAGTCGATTGCAGTGAGCCGTTTTCTGCTGATCTATTCCACAATTGTTTATATGATTTATCTGACGGCAACTTCCTTCAATATGAACGAAGAGTTTATGCTTCAGATCATTGCACTTTTTATGGGTCAGATCATTCTGCTCATGTTGATTAAGTGGAATAAGACAACTGAACGTATGACAAGACAAAAAGAGCAGAGCAATGAGGATTTGCTTCGCGTCGTTGAAATCAAGAAAAGGGATGCCGAGGCAGCGTCTAAGGCAAAGGCTGATTTCCTTGCCAATATGAGTCATGAGATCAGAACACCCATGAATGCAATCTGTGGCATGTCGGAGCTGCTGATGCAGACCTCCTTATCACCGCTTGGCTCGGAATATGTAAATACGATTAAAAGCGCATCGGATAATCTGCTGAATATCATCAATGACATTTTGGATTTTTCCAAGATTGAGGCCGGCAAGATGGAACTGATCGAGCAGGAATATAACATTGTATCACAGATGAACGATATCCAGAATGTTGTTACGACTCGTATCGGGGATAAAAACATAGCGTTTATCGTAGAGGTGAATCCGGAAATGCCGGTACTGCTTTACGGTGATGATGTACGTGTACAGCAGGTGCTGCTGAATCTCCTTACAAATGCGGTGAAGTTTACACAGCACGGCAGGATTCTGCTGTCCTTTGATTACCGGAGCATCGGTGATGACGAGATCATGCTTCAGATGAAGGTATCGGATACCGGTATGGGCATTAAGGAAGAAGACAGGGAAAAGCTTTTTACGGCATTTACGCAGTTGGATATGGAGCGTAATAAAAATATTGAGGGGACAGGTCTTGGGCTTGCCATTACCTCACAGTTAGTCAAGAAAATGAATGGTACGATTACGCTGGACAGTGAATATGGTGTAGGTACGACCTTTACAGTGGAAATCGAACAGGGCGTGAGAGATTTTGCACCTTGCTCGCAGGCGTTAACAGAACGGGAGCAGAAGCATGTATATATTTATGAGAGAAATCCCTACTATCAAGAAGGTTTGCTGAATTTGTTCCATGGTCTGCAGATTCAGGCAGAGGCATATGGCAGCATGCAGGAACTGCAGGATGCACTGCAGAACACGGAAGGGGAATATGTCTTCTTTGATTATGTGGAGGCTGTACATATGGCGGCAGAGCTGGCCGCAATCCAGAGCAATGTATCCTGGGTCGCAATGGCAGGCATCAATGAACGTATAGAGGAAGTACCGGAGGTGAAAATCCAGTACATTCATAAGCCGATATCCCTGTATTCGGCCATACCGCTGCTGCTGGGTGAGGATATCAGCGCAACACGTGCAAGACGCAGCGTGATTTCCCGGTTCTATGCGCCGGATGCACGCGTGCTGGTCATTGATGATAATATGGCGAATCTTAAAGTGGCAGAGGGGCTGCTCGGACAATATCGCGTGCAGGTGGTTACGGCGACCGGCGGCGAAGAGACGCTGAGTATATTAGAACATGATAAGCAGTTTGATATTTTGTTTGTAGATCATATGATGCCCGGAATGGATGGTGTCGAGCTGGTACACAGGATCAGGGCAACCGAGGATGATTACATGAAAGCGGTTCCGGTGGTTGCACTGACGGCGAATGCGATCAAGGGCGTTCAGGAGATGTTTTATCAGAACGGTTTTGACGATTTTCTGTCTAAGCCGATTGAAATTAAGCGTTTGGGACAGATCATGCGCAAATGGATACCTGCGGATAAACAGCTTAAAAAAGAGGATACGGATGCACCGGATACACAGCCAGAGGGTGCTGCTGCAGAATCGGATGCAGAACAATTTGCCCATATGTTCTCAAGAGTTGAGCATTTGAATATAAAGGAGGCACTTGAGCGCTGCAACGATGATGCTTCCATTCTGCATGAGGTCATAAAAATCTATGTTTCTTCTTCAACCGCAACACTTGAGAGAATTGATACGGCAATCGCGGATCATAATTATAAAAATTATGCGACGGAAGTGCATGGCATCAAGAGCTCTTCAAAGAGCATAGGAGCCAATATGCTGGCAGAAGCAGCATACCAGTTGGAGATGGCAGGAAAAGAAGAAAATGCACAATATATCAAAGAACATCATGAGGAATTTTTGATTGCATATAAGCTGCTGCTGAGACAACTGAAGGAGTCCTTGGAAGCACTGGAGCCGAAAAAGGAAGCAGTGGAAAAACAGCCGATTTCAAAGAAATTGTTAGACGCAAAACTGTTGGATATCAGAGCTGCCATCGGAGAGTGGGAGGCTAAGGCGGCATCTGATGTGATAGAGGAACTACAGGGCTATATTCTGGACGGTGAACTGGAAACGGCACTAGTGGAGGTCATGGAACACTTGGAAATGTATGATTTTGATCTGGCACTTGAGAAATTGGATGGAGTGAGTCAACAATGATAATACATATCTTCATTATTAATCCGACAGCGGGCGGCAGAGACCGTTCCGAGAATATCAGAAAGTTTCTGGAGCGGAAGGAAAAGTTTCAATACCTTGTGTTTGATACAGAAGGTCCCGGACAGGAACGGGAAATCATGCAGAAGATGTTGAAGCTTTTTGAAGGAGATGACATCCGTTTCTATATATGCGGAGGCTCAGGCACCTTCTCTAATTGTCTTTCCGAAATCAAAGAGCCGGAAAAGGTGGAACTGGCACATTATCCTTGTGGAACGACCAATGATTTTCTGAAGGTGTTCGGAAGAAGCCGCAAATTATTTTATAATATGGACAATCTGATTCGCGGTGAAGTAAAGCAGATGGATTATATCAACTGTATAGATTCCAAGGCTATGATTTTCATATCAACAGGTATTACAGCTCAGGTAGAGCGCATTGCCCATCGACAGAAGCTGCTGCTTTCAGTGAACTACGGCTTTGCATATTATTTTGCTTTCTTTCTTACATTTCTGTGGAATCCTTCGGTTGAGTATGCAGTGGAGATAGACGGAGTGGATTACAGCGGAGAGTATGGATTGATTTATGTCGGAAATGGGATTACATTGGGCGGCCTGTATACACCGTTTCAGGATGCGGATCCAACGGACGGCAGACTGGAAATTTTGCTGCTGAAAAAAATTTCTAATATCAGGCTGATCAAGTTCATGCAGTATTTTCAGAGAGGAACACTGGACAAGATGGCAGATTCACTTGTGATTCTGCGCGGACAGAAAATCAACATCCGGCGTAAGGACGAAAAGGATATGCTATTTAACATTGATGGCGAAATGCTCATCAAAAATCGCATGCAGTGTGAGGTCGCCGAGGGAGGCATTAACTATGTAGTGCCGCGTGGAGCGGTGATGCTCCAAAAGTAGGAGCAGTGTACGGAGGAGGAAGGCTATGGAGCCTAAGAAGGTCATTCTGGTTGTCGATGATACGGTCATCAATTTGAAATATGCCAGTGAGGTGCTGGAGGACAAATATAAGGTTATTCCGGCCAAATCAGGAACGAAGGCATTGGAACTTTTGGAGAAGATCATACCGGATCTGATTCTGCTGGATGTTGAAATGCCGGAGCTGGATGGATACGAGACGATTCGCAGAATCAAGGATAATCCGAAGACGGCGGGTGTGCCGGTCATCTTTTTGACGGCTCATTCCGATAAGGAAAATGAGCTGGCCGGTTTTAAGCTGGGAGCGGTTGACTTTATTACAAAACCTTTTGTGCCGGAAATTACGTTGGCCAGAATCGCAACGCAGATCGAATTGTCTGAGTACAGGAATCATCTGGAGAAGATGGTTTATAAGAAGACGAAGGAAGTAGAGGCAATCAGCATTCAGGCCATTATGGCGATTGCCAATACAGTAGATGCAAAGGACGAATATACCAGACAGCATTCCATGCGTGTGGCAAAATATTCACGTGAAATTGCCAAACGGATCGGCTGGCAGGATGAAGAGGTGTCGAACCTTTACAACATGGCTTTACTGCATGATATCGGTAAGATTGGAATACCGGATGCCATTCTGAATAAGCCCGGCAGGCTGACAGATGATGAATTTGCAATCATGAAAACACATACGACCATCGGCGGGGAAATTCTAAAGGATATTACGGTGATTGAAAATGTTGCAGGCGGTGCACTGTATCATCATGAGCGATTCGATGGTCACGGTTATATGCAGGGGCTGCAGGGAGAAAGTATTCCGTTGTTTGCACGGATTATCTGTATTGCAGATGCATATGATGCCATGACCTCGGACAGAGCGTATCGCAGGAGCCTGCCGATGGAGGTTGTCAGAGGAGAACTTGAGAAGGGGCGGAACACGCAGTTTGACAGTTCACTTGTAGATGTGATGCTGCAGATCATTGATGACGGCATTGAATTTCCAGATGAGGAAAATGTGACGCTGAATGAAGCATTTCATGAGTAGCATAGATTGAGCGATTTCAACAAGAGAAGCGGCGGTCAAGAAATTCGCAGTAGGGGAGTCTTTGAAAAAGCTACAGTCGGGGACTCTTTGAAAAAGCTGCTTGACAGGCTGAAAAATATATGCTATTTTTAAGAAAGCAGTAAGGGAGTAGTTAGCGCAGAACATAGTAGCTGCGTTGTGAGTCAACATCCTGATCGCAAGATCTGGCTTACAGTAAATAACGAGACTTATGCATGGAATTACCATGCATGGGTCTCTTTTTTTATACTGTAAATGAAGCCTATGAGGAGGAAGCAGTGATGAAAGAAATGGTTCAAAGCAAGAAATGGGTACGGGCAATTGTATTGATGGCAGCGTTGACAGCGTGTGTAGGTGTGTACGCCGGCTTTATGGGGAAGCCGCAGACCCATCAGACAAAAAAGGCCGCTTACGGAGCCGCAGCAGAGATTGTGGAAGCGACAGGAACGGTCAGGGGTGCAGAGGAAAAAACCTATTATGCAGAGGTGACGGCACCGGTTGCAGTGATGGATCTTGAAGTGGGGGATAGCGTAGCAGAAGGACTGCAAATCGTCACCTATGATTTAACGGATCTGAATCGTGCATATGAGCAGGCACTGTTAACCGCAGAATCCAGTGAGAGCGGTGTCGATGCAAGAATTACGGAAAGTGATAAAAATGCTTCCAAGTATGCAAAGGCATCCTCAGATGAACAGATCTATCAATATCTGTATGCGCTCAGCAGGGCAGATGCAGACGGATTGTCGCAGGAACAGTATACAAAGGCTTATTATGTGAAATGCGAAAGTGACAGGCTGAGTAAATCCATTGCCGACAAGAGCAAACAGGTTGCAGAGAAGACAAGTGCATTAGCACAGATGGAGAGTAAGACCTCCGAGGAATATAAAAATCTGGCGAAAGAGATTGCAGACCTGAATGTCAGTGTAGCCAATATGCAGAAGGAACAGGCCAATCTCCCCAATGCGGATATGACCCCGGATGAAAATGCACATTATGTCTATGATGCGAATCTGATGGAGGACATTACGCGCAACTGGACGCAGGCTACAACAGATGCGAATACGGCAGAGAATCAGATCTTGAACGAGGCACAGAAGGAGCAGCTTAGGAAAAGTCATGAGTTGACACAGCTTGGCGTGCTGACTGCGGCAGAAGATCTGGAGAAGGCAAAAGCGGGAGTCAAAACAGAATTCCACGGTATTGTTACAAAGGTTCTTGCGGAAGAGGGAGCGGTCGTGACAAAGGGAATGCCGCTGTTTGCTCTTGAGGACACAGAAAGTCTGAGGGTGGATGTGGAATTGTCCAAGTACGACATTGGAAAGATTGCCGAAGGCCAGAAGGCAGAGATTGAGGTGGCCGGAAAAGCATATACAGGCAGTGTGACAAAGCTGAAGCGCCTTGCGCAAACAGATGCATCGGATAAGGCTAAGGTGACTGTTGAAGTTACCTTTGATGAGCCGGATGACAGCATTCTGCTTGGAATCGAAGCAGATACAGACATTCATACACAGGAGAAGGAGCATGTCCTTCTGATTCCAATCGAGGCCTATTACAGCGATGATGAAGGAGACTATTGCTATGTCATTGCAGACGGACATATAGAAAAGAAATATATTACGGCAGGGATGGAGACAGAAAGCGCAGTTGAGGTATTGGATGGAATCACCGAAGGCGAAGAGGTCATTACAGATGCCGTAACCGATGCACAGATCGGAAAAAGGGCGGTGAGTGCAAAATGAAGCCGTTAATAGAATTCAGGAATGTATCAAAGGAATATAAACGCGGCGACAGAACCTTTTATGCTCTAAAGGATGCCAATATGACGATCTTCGAGGGCGAGATGGTTGTCATACTGGGGCCGTCCGGAGCGGGGAAAAGTACACTGCTCAATTTGCTTGGAGGAATGGATTCCGCTTCCACCGGAAATATCCTGTTTGATGACCGGGATCTGACGACCTTTACAGACCGGCAGCTGACAGAGTACAGAGCTGGAAATGTGGGTGTTGTATTTCAGTTCTACAATCTGATTCCGACCTTGACCGCATATGAGAATGTTGCCTTGATGAAAGATATTAAGAATGAAGCAGATATGTTAGACCCGAAAGAAGCCCTGGAGGCAGTCGGGCTGGGCGATCATCTGCATCAGTTTCCTTCGCAGCTTTCCGGTGGCGAACAACAGAGAACCTCTATTGCCAGGGCGTTGGCCAAAAATCCGAAACTTTTGTTGTGCGATGAACCGACAGGAGCACTGGATACAGAAACCGGCAGAGAGGTGCTGGTGTTACTGCAGAAAATGAGCAAGGAAAAGAAACGTACCGTGGTAATGGTTACGCATAACAGTGTATTTGCAGATATTGCAGATCGTGTGATCAAGGTGCGCAACGGCGGTATCAGAGAAGTCATTGAAAACAAAAATCCCATCAGTGCAAATGAGGTAAGCTGGTAATGTTAAAACGTAAATTATGGCGTGATCTATTGATCAACAAGACTCAATTTATATCCATTTTTTTAATGGCTTTTCTCGGCATGTGGATTTTTGTCGGATTCAATTCCGAGAGTACAGGCGGTGCAAAGACCATCAGCGACTATTATGCGATGACGGATATGGCAGATTATTGGCTTTTGGGCAATTCTTTTTCAATTGAGGAAGAGAAGAAAATAGAAAAGGTGCCCGGTGTAGCAGCTGTTGAACGGAGACTGCTGTTGAACGGGGAGACAGAGCTGTCGGAGGGGGGCATTGCACGCAGTGATGAGGAGGCCGATGCGGATAAATATGCAATGCAGATCATGTTCGTGGAGTCTCAGGAAATCTCAAAAATGGTATTGCGCTCAGGAGAATCTTATAAACAAGGTAAGGATGGTATTTGGATCGAGGAACTGTTTGCCAAGGCACATGATCTGAAGCCGGGAGATACGATGAAGCTGAAGCTTGGCAGCATGGAGCTGGAAGGCAAGATTCGCGGACTGATCAGACATCCGGAATATGTCTATTACTTGTCAGAGGAAGAGACCATCATGCCGAACTATGCAAATTACGGGTATGCAGTTCTTTCGGAGACGGAATATCCGGGCACCGATGGAATTGTTTATAATCAGATGCTTGTCAGGAGCGATGCCGCGGTAGATGTGAGTGATACAGCTCAAAAACAGATGTTAAAAAACAGGCTGGAGAAAGCAATCGACAGAGATGGCATCGTCATTACTGATCGGGAACAGAACGAAAGCTATGCGATGTTCGACTCAGAGATTGAGCAGCACACCACAATGGGAGCCATGTTTTCGGCTGTTTTCCTCTTGATTGCAGTGCTGGGCATTGTGACTACAATGACAAGGCTGACGACCAATCAAAGGACGCAGATCGGAACACTGAAGGCACTTGGCTTTTCTAAAAGGACAATTACCAAGCATTATATGTCCTATGGCTTTTGAATCAGTCTGGCAGGCAGTCTGGCAGGAGCAGTGACTGGCTACTATACAGTGCCGCCGATCGTATTTATGGCCTTTGAGGGTTCTTATATTGTGCCGGCATTACGACCAGCACTTTCAGCGGCGGCTCTGGCGGCCATTGTGGTATCGGTTGCAGTATCGACGCTTGTCAGTTTTTTGGCCTGCCGCAAGGAATTGAAGGACCTGCCGGCAATTACACTCAAACCTGCGGCGCCAAAGAAAATCACACACACAGCGTTGGAAAAGAGCAGGCTGTGGCTGAAACTGAATTTTTCAACCCAGTGGAATATGCGTGATATCCTGCGTAATAAGGCACGTACCATGATGGGTATCATCGGAGTGTGTGGCTGTACCATGCTGATGCTGGGTGCATTCGGCTGCAGTGATGCATTATATGGCATGCTGGACTGGATGTATGGAGAATTGATGACAGGACAGAATAAGATCATGCTGTCGGAGGAAGCTGATTATGCTGCTGCGCTTGATTATAGCAAAGAGTATAAGGGGCAGCTGCTGCAGGAGGGGGCTGTTGAGTTTATCAATGGGGACATATGTAAAACAGGGACACTGACCGTCACGGATACAGGAAATTATATGCATTATCAAGGAGTTGGACTTGAAGAAATTACTTTATCCAAGACAGGAATTGCAATGTCCTGTAAAATGGCGAATGCATTGGGGATTCAGGTTGGAGATTCTGTAAAATGGCATATTGTGGGAGAGGATGAGTGGGAGACGACACGCATTTCACAGTTGTATCGAGATCCGTCTGCACAGGGAATCACCATGTGCAGAGAGGTCTTTGAGATGCTTGAACATGATTTCAGACCGACAACGATTCTGACCAATCAGACGCCTGCAAAAGATATGACTGATCAAAACGATGTACAGGCGGTCATGAATATAGGTGACATGAAAGCCTCATTTATGGAAAGCATGGAGATCATGAATCTGATGATCGGTATGATGGTAGGCGGGGCTGTGGTATTGGGAGTGGTTGTACTTTATAATCTGGGCGTGCTGTCTTTTGTGGAAAAAATGCGTGAGATTGCAACACTCAAGGTATTGGGATTCCAGTCTCAAAAAATACGGGGGATTCTGCAAAAACAGAACATCTGGGTTACAATCATCGGAATTTTGATCGGACTGCCGGCAGGATACGGGCTGCTGCTTGGAATATGTTCTACAATGCCGGATACGATGGATATGGAACCGAAGCTGTCCTTGCTTTCCTGCATATATGCCATCTGCGGTACCTTTCTGGTGTCGGTTGGCGTGAATTTCTTCCTGTCAGGGAAGGTGAAGACGATTGATATGGTGGATGCACTGAAGGGCGTGGAATAAAATCTTGTCTCTTTTGGAAAAAGATAGTATAATCGGATTAATGCGAGTGAGCGACAAATCAGGTGGTTCCTCAATCTGACAGAAACAGGAGATAGGATAATATGAAGCTGAGCAATTTATTTACCGGTGATAAGGCCGCGATTTCTTTTGAAATTTTTCCTCCCAAGAAGGAGGTCGATTTTTGTGATATAGACAGTCTGCTTATGAGATTGAGTGAATTAAGACCTAAATTTATCAGCGTGACCTTCGGGGCTGGCGGCACCAATACAGTTGGAGCAGATGGCAGGGTACAGAATCCGACCATTGAGGTTGCAAAAAAAATCAAGGCGTTGGGAATGATCCCTGTGGTGCATTTGTCCTGTCTGAATTATTCTAAGCAGGAGATTGACGGTATGCTGGCGGCTTTTCAGGAGGCAGGCATAGAAAATATACTGGCACTGCGCGGTGACAGGAATCCTGAGATGGAGCCGAAGCATGATTTTGAATATGCAAGTGATTTGGTGGAATACATTGCGGCACACGGAGACTTTGGCATCAGCGGAGCCTGCTATCCGGAGGTTCATCCGGAATGTATGTATATGGATACAGATATTGAGAATCTTAAAAGAAAGGTGGATGCGGGTGCAACCCACCTGATCTCTCAGCTTTTTTTTGATAATGAACATTTTTATGAATTTGAAAGAAAGGTACGTGCTGCAGGAATTACCGTTCCGATAGAAGCGGGCATCATGCCGGTGACCAACAAGAAACAGATCGAGCGTATGGTGAATCTCTGCGGAGCGACACTGCCGCCAAAATTCAGAATCATTCTGGATAAATATGAGGATGATACAAAGGCTCTGACAGATGCAGGAATCGTATATGCCATGAACCAGATGGTTGATTTGCTGGCACATGATGTGGATGGAATCCACCTGTATGTTATGAATAAACCGGATGTGGCAAAACGCATCTGTGACGGAATTGCATCGCTGCGTGATTAAATATCCGCAGCGGTTTCCGTTTCTTCAGGCTCTGAGGGAGGCAGTGTCATATAGACTTTATCAATACGTGTTTTATCCATTTCTGCAACCTTCAGGTGTATACCATTCTCCAGTTCTACCGTTTCATTTTCCTCCGGCAGACGATCCAGTTGTTCAATGATGATACCACCAATGGAATCGTAATCTTCGGATTCCAGAAGCAGGTCACCTGTTAATTCGAGCGCATCATTGATATCATCCAGTTTCATTGAGCCTTCAATCAAATATTCACGTTCTCCGACTTCCTGAATCAGATTCCGTTCGTCTTCATCAAACTCATCACGAATTTCACCAACGATTTCTTCCAGCAGGTCCTCCAATGTTATCAGACCGACAGTGGCACCGTATTCATCCAGTACCATAATCATGTTGATTGAGTTTTCACGCATCTCAATCATAAGCTCCGAGGTCTTTTTATATTCAAAGGTGAAGCTTGCTTCACGCATGACGTTTCGAATGTTGAAATGATTCCAGTCATCATAGAAGAGGATATCCTTGACGTTGACAAGCCCGATGATATTATCGGTCGATTCCTCATACACGGGAAGGCGGGTATATTTTTCTTCCATGAAAACCTCTTTGATCTCTTCCCAGGAAGCATCTACATTGACACAGGACATATCCACACGCGGAATCATGATATCCTTTGCAAGAGAATCACCGAAATCAAATACGTTGTAGATCATCTGACGTTCTTCCTTTTCGATGACACCGTCCTCGTGACTGACGTCCACAATGGTACGCAGCTCTGTCTCTGTCATGGAGGTATCTATGGAATTGACATCAATACGCAGTATCCAGAGAATACCGTCAGATAATTTATCTACGATATAGATGACAGGGGTCAACAGCTTCATAATCAATCGGATGATCGGTGCATAGGTCAGTGAAATTTTCTCTGAATAGAGGGTTGCCAGATTCTTCGGCGTGATTTCTCCGAAGACAAGTATTAACAGAGTCAGGACTCCGGTTACGATTCCGACATAAGTATTTCCCCACAGCCGAATGGCAAGGGAGGTTGCAATGGAGGAGGCTGAAATATTCACAACGTTGTTGGCAACGAGGATAGCCCCTAACATCTTGGAACGATGCTCCAAAAGATAAGTCACTGTCATGGCACGCTTGCTGCCTTCCTCTGTTAAGGTACGGATGCGAAGCTTATTGACAGTTGTAAGTGCGGTTTCCGCAGAGGAAAAGAATGCGGACAAAGCTAAAAGAATTACTAAAAAAAACAATTGCATGACACCATCGGTATCCAAACTTTATCACTCCTTATGTTTGTGTATATAGTTGAAATGTTACTATAGATTGGTAGTAGTTGTCAAGTAAAAGAAAGAAAACATATGTTTGCTTTTTGGAACAATCTATGCTATGATGAAACTTATCAGAAAACATCAAAATGAGGGATTCCTATGAGACTGATACATTGTGCAGATATCCATCTGGACTCCAAAATGGAAGCAAATTTAACAAAGGAACAGGCAAAGCTCAGGAGAAATGAGCTGCTGCTGACTTTTTGTGATATGGTGGAATATGCGGCAGCACATGACGTGAAGGCCATTCTGATCGCAGGAGATCTTTTTGATACAGGACGTGTTGCTGTCAGAACGCGTAATATGGTATTGGAACAGATGAGCGGTCATCCTCAGATCGATTTTTATTATATACGGGGAAACCACGATGCAGCATGGATTTCTACAGTAGAGGAGCAGGGGGTGCTTCCAAATAATCTGTATCTTTTCAGGGAAACGTGGGAGAGCTATACCTATCAGACCGCGCAGGTTGTGATCAGTGGAGTGGAATTGAACTCTGATAATCATTTGCGAATCTGCAATACGCTGGTATTGGAGCCGGATATGACCAATATTGTCATGATGCACGGGCAGGAGTCCAATTATCATGGAAAGGATCGTGCAGAAATCATTAACCTGCGGGAACTGCAGGGGAAAAATATTGACTATTTGGCACTCGGACATTTACACAGCTACAAAAAAGAGGTGCTCGATCAGCGGGGTGTCTATTGCTACAGCGGCTGCCCGGAGGGCAGGGGCTTTGATGAATGCGGAGAAAAGGGTTTTGTTTTGCTGGATATCGAAAACGGACATGTTGAGTCACAGTTGATTCCATTTGCGAGGCGGACACTATATGAAATCGCAGTTGATCTGACCGGACTTGGTTCGGCAGGGGAAATAGAGGCGGCTGTTTCCAACGGGCTGCGGGAAATCGCACCGGAGAGTCTTGTGAAGGTGATACTGCAGGGAAATGTGGAGGTGGATACCCCAAAGGATGTCGATTACCTGCGCAGCAGGTTCGCACCGGATTACTTTTTTCTGAAAATATACGACCAGACAAAGCTGGATATTCATATAGAAGACTATCAGAATGATATTTCACTGAAGGGAGAATTTGTTCGCATGGTGCTTTCTGAGAAACTGCCGCAGGAGCGGAAGATGCAGATCATCCTGAGCGGAATCAGGGCGCTGTCGGGGGAGGATGTGGACTGACACGGGTGGACAAGTGACAGAGAAAGGATGCGGATGAAATGAGACTGGTAGCATGCCATATTGAAAATTTTGGAAAACTGAGAGCTTTGGATTATACATTTCAGCCGGGAGTCAACGTAATATATCAGGAAAACGGATGGGGAAAGACGACCTTTGCGGCATTTATTAAGGCTATGTTTTACGGTATGCCGTCCTCAACCAAGCGTTCTGTGCTGGAGAATGAAAGAAAGAAATATATGCCGTGGCAGGGCGGCGGCTACGGAGGAAATCTGACCTTTGCACAAGGCGAGGCGGTGTATCGGATCGAACGTTTCTTTGGAGAAAAGGATAAGGAGGATACGTTTGCTCTATATAATCAGAAGACTGGACTGCTCAGCGATGATTATACAGCCATGCTGGGTGAGGAGCTGTTTGGAATTAACATGGAGGGGTATGAACGCAGTGCATGCATTCCACAGCTTGGACTGAATATTACGGCGAATGACAGCATCAATGCAAAACTATCGCATCTGTTAGAGGACGGAAATGATATAAACCACTATGAGACAGCACTTGCATCACTGGAGGAAGCAATGAAGGCCTATAAGAAGACCGGAAACAGGGGCAGGCTGGCGGAACTTGAGATACAGCTTGCCGGCATCAGCCGCGAACTGGAACGTTCGGAGGGATTGGAGGAGACACTGCCGGTTTTGGAGGCACGTCTTAAAGCAAAGAGAACCGAACTGGACGCTTTGAACAGCAGACAGCAGGAATTGAAACGCAAAGTAGTCTCTGCAAGCCATTATGATACGCAGAAGGCAAAACAAGAACATTATGCTCAGCTGTGTGAGGACAAAAAACGTATTGAAGAGTCAAGGAGAGCACTGCGCGATTTCTTTCGAGGACAGGAACCCACAGAGGAGGAGCTGCTGGAGAAAATGAAAGCACAGGATTCTCTGGGAGAATTAAGTGCGCAAATTACGGCAGAAAAAGAGAAGCAGGATTTCTACGAGAAGGAGTATCAAAAGGCAGGAGAGGCAGTCAGGGATCATACACGGCTCATTGGTTATGTCATGGGTGGTGCAGCACTGATATTCTGGGGGACTGCAATCGTGGCAGTTTTTCGATTGATGTCAGTGGCACTGGGTATTTCCGCCGCCGCTGCCGGCATGATTGCATTTATGCTGTTTGTTTTTTTACTCCGAAGATCGTCTGCAATCAGAAAATCTGCAGATCGGAAAATACAGGATTTGTCTGCTCAATATCATATGGTGAAAGACAATATGAAGCATATGCAGGAACTGAGACAGGCGCATGAGGAGGAAGTGTCGGGACTGCTGCGATTCTATTTCGGTGATATGAGACGGGCAGAAGCAAGAGACTGTATTGATGAACTTAGAAATCGCAAACGGGCTTTAAAGAATGCAGATGATGAGTATACACGTATTTGTGACGCTGTGACAGCATTTGAACAGCAAAACCATATTTTGGGACAGACAGAGGAGAGAGAGGGCTCCGAAGAACCGGTTCATGAAACACTTCAGGAACTGCAGAGGCAGGAGGAAGAAGTGGGGCAGAAAATTGACATGGACAAGAAGGAAATCAGAGAACTGACGGAAAAGACAGAGCGTATGGGAGCGATGCTGGAGGAACGCTCAGAACAGGAAAATGAACAGGAACGGCTTACGGCGGAGCTGGAGCAGAATCGTGAGCGCTATGAGATACTGGGAGACACGGCGAAATACCTAAAAAAGGCAAAGGAGGCACTTTCTACCCACTATTTCGGTGATCTTCAGGACAGCTTCAATCAATATATCAGATTACTTTGTTCCTCTCTGTCCGGTGCAGCGAATATGGATATCCGCTTTCAGGTCAAGGTGGAAGAAGGAGGGGCAAAGAGGGAACTGGATTTTTACAGCGAAGGATATAAGGATATGATGGGCATTTGTACGCGACTGGCATTGATAGATGTGTTGTTTTCGGAGGAAAGGCCTTTCATAGTTTTCGATGATCCTTTTGCCAGCTTTGATGAAGCCAAGCTGCAGGGAATGCTGCAGATGCTGCAGAAGCTTGGAGAGAAATATCAGATCATCTATTTTGTATGTCACCGCAGCAGGGCATAATACAAAGGAATCAGACAGTTATACGGAAGGCACAAGGAATAAACAGTGCTGCCCCTGAATATAGTTACATATATGGAAGGGGTGGAACGATGGAACGAATTTGGAAGATGAACAGTAAGGCGGCGTATATTGGCAAAGCCCTCTTTATCATGTATCTGGTGACAGGGGCTTTGCTTTTGTTGTTGGCATTTCTGCTGTTTCGTTTACACTTGAGTGAGGAAGTAGTAACAATCGGAATACTCGTATCTTATGTGCTGGCCACTTTTTTGGGCGGCATATATATAGGTAAAAAGATGCAGAACAGAAAGTTTTTATGGGGACTTGCGGCAGGAACACTGTATTTTCTCATGCTTCTGCTTGTATCACTTGCAATCAATCGTACACTTGGAGACGGAGCAGGCAATGTGATCACAACCATGATCATGTGTGCGTGCGGAGGAACTTTCGGCGGGATGCTGGCATAAAAAAGTGCTTTAATTTGAGAAAGACTTGTGCTATACTATGATGTGCATGAATTTTGGCAAGGGCAGTGACGGAAGCAGGGTTATTGCTGATCATAGAAAGAAAAGGACGGAAGACTAAAATGAAAAAGAGTAATGGATTGATTGTACTCATAGCAGCCATTCTATTGATAGCCGGTTTGGGTTATATGGTTGTGTTCGGTGTCGGAACTGAGAAAACAGGCTCGGCAGAAGGCATCAAGCTTGGTTTGGATCTGGCGGGCGGCGTCAGCATTACATATCAGGTAGAAGGAGACGACCCCTCTTCAGAAGATATGAGCGATACCATATATAAGCTTCAGAAGCGTGTCGAGAATTACAGCACAGAGGCACAGGTATATCAGGAGGGCAGTGATCGAATCAATATTGAGATACCGGGTGTTTCAGATGCCAATGCAATTCTTGAGGATCTGGGTAAGCCGGGTTCTCTGTATTTTGTAAGCCAGAACAGTCCGGCAGGTGAGCCGAACTATACGTTTGGAACCAATCCGGACGGAACGACCGGGTATGTACTGGCAAAGAGCATTGAGGAACTGGATGCAGAAGGCTCCGTTGTATTAATGGGTACGGACGTCAAGGCAGCACAGGCAAAGGGTTCTTCCAATGACATGGGTAATACGGAATATATAGTGGAATTAACTCTGACAGATGACGGCGCAAAGAAATTTGCAGATGCAACAACCATTGCAGCAATTACACATGAAGTCATCTTTATCGTATATGATGGTGCCATTTACAGTGCACCGACTGTAAACGAAGCCATTACAGGCGGACAGGCATATATCACAAACATTGGCGGCTATGAGGAAGCAGAAGATCTGGCTTCCACAATTCGAATCGGTGGACTGAAGCTGACACTGAGCGAGCTGCGTTCTAACGTGGTAGGAGCACAGCTGGGTTCAGAAGCAATTCAGACAAGTATTAAGGCCGGCATCATTGGCTTTGCAATCGTCATTATTTTTATGATTGCAGTGTACTTTTTACCGGGTATTGCTTCATCAATTGCACTTTGTCTGTATGTTGTACTGATGATGCTGTGTCTGAATTTCTTTGACATTACACTGACGCTTCCGGGTGTTGCAGGTATTATACTGTCGATTGGTATGGCAGTAGATGCCAACGTCATCATTTTTGCAAGAATCCGTGAGGAGATTGCAGCGGGCAAGACGATTAGTTCTGCCATTAAGATTGGTTTCCAGAAAGCATTGTCAGCGATCATCGATGGTAATGTAACAACCTTGATCGCAGCATTGGTACTTGGTATTATGGGAACCGGTGCAATCAAGGGATTTGCTCAGACATTGGCACTTGGTATCATTTTGTCGATGATTACGGCAGTCTTCATTACAAAATTAATCCTGAATGCGTTTTATGCAATCGGTTTGAAGAATGAGAAGTTCTATGGAACAGCAAAAGAAAAGAAGGCAGTGAATTTCCTTTCCAAGAGAATGATTTTTATCGCCATCTCCCTTGTTGTCATTGTCAGCGGATTCGTAGCAATGGGCGTCAACAAGGCAGGCGGCAGAAATGCTTTGAATTATAGTCTGGAATTTTTAGGAGGTACTTCAACCAATGTTACCTTCAATGAGGATATGAGTATCGAGCGTTTAGATGCAGAAGTGGTTCCGGAGATTGAGGCGATTACCGGAGACGGCAACGTACAGACACAAAAGGTTGCAGGCAAGAATGAGGTAATCTTTAAGACGAGAACCCTGACTGTGGACGAGCGTGAGCAGTTCAATCAGGTTATGACAGAGCAGTTTGGGGTTGATGAAAGTCTGATTACGGCAGAGACGATCAGTTCAACCGTAAGCTCTGAAATGAAGAGCAATGCAATCATTGCAGTTCTGGTTGCAACAGTCTGCATGCTGATTTACATTTGGTTCCGGTTTAAGGATATGCGATTCGGCGCAAGTGCCGTGATTGCTTTGTGCCATGATGTATTGGTGGTGCTTGCTTTTTATGCAATTGCCAGAGTGTCGGTAGGCAGTACATTCATTGCATGTATGCTGACGATTGTCGGATATTCCATCAATGCGACCATTGTTATCTTTGACAGAGTACGAGAGAGTCTGCATGAGATGAAGAATAAGGACAGCTTAGACGATGTAGTCAATAAGAGCATCAATCAGACATTGACAAGAAGTATCTTTACATCCCTGACTACCTTTATCATGGTAGTGGTTCTGTATATTATGGGTGTTACCTCGATTAAGGAATTTGCTTTGCCGTTGATGGTAGGTATCCTCTGCGGTGCTTATTCCTCCGTATGTCTGGCAGGAGCAATCTGGTTTATGCTGAAGACCGGAGCAGTAAAGAAAAAAGCATAAATAAATGGATAGAATTATATTGACGCAGACTCAGGGATATCCTTCCTGAGTCTGTTTATTAGGAGAAAACTTCTTATGGCAAAATGGTTTGTAACTACCAAAAAAGCAGATTTCAATGGAATTGCCAAGCGGTTTCATATTTCTCCGATTGCTGCCCGTATTCTGAGAAACAGGGATCTGATTACGGATGCGGAAATCGGTATGTTCCTGAACGGAACGTTGTCGGATCTGCACAGCCCGCATGCCATGAAGGATATGGACCGGGCGCTGCTTCTGATAGAGAAAGCCCTGACTGAGAACAAGAGGATACGGATTATCGGAGATTATGATATTGACGGGGTCTGTGCTTCTTATATTTTACTGACGGGTCTTCGACAGTGCGGTGCAGATGCAGATGTCAAACTGCCCGACCGAATGAAGGATGGGTATGGTATGAATGAGGCAATGATCCGACAGGCGCAGGAGGACGGAATACAGTTGATCGTGACCTGTGATAATGGCATTGCTGCATACGATGAGGTCAAATATGCAAAAGAAATCGGCATGGAGGTTGTGATAACAGACCACCATGAGGTGCCATATGAGATGTCTGAGGATGGCGAGAAGCAATATCGGCTGCCGCCTGCGGATGCGGTGATAGATCCGCACCGGCAGGACTGCGGATATCCCTTTGCAGGAATATGTGGTGCTGTTGTGGCGTATAAGGTCATAGAGGCATTATATGAAGCACGCAGGCTGCCTTGGAATGAGGCAGATGGATTTTTGGAGTTTGCGGCAATTGCAACAGTTGGGGATGTCATGGAGCTGCTGGATGAAAATCGTATTCTTGTAAAATATGGTCTGGAGCGGATTAAGACAACGAAAAATACAGGGCTGCGGGCACTGCTTGATGCAACGCAGATTGAGCGTGATAAGCTGTCTCCGTTTCACATCGGATATGTTTTAGGCCCCTGCATCAATGCAACCGGGCGCTTGGATACAGCGGAAAGGGCATTGAAGCTCTTTATGACCGAACAAACGGAGGAGGCAGTCAGAATTGCAGGAGATTTGAAAGCATTGAATGACAGCCGCAAGGAACTGACCAGGCGTTATCAGGAAGAAGCAGCGGCGATTGTTGAGGCGATGGAAAAGCCGGATAAGGTGCTGGTCATTTATCTGCCGGAGTGCCATGAGAGTTTGGCAGGTATCATTGCAGGCCGGATCAAGGAACTCTATTACAGACCGACATTTATTCTGACAAAGACAGCAGAAGGGGTCAAAGGCTCAGGCCGTTCCATAGAAGCCTATCATATGTATGAGGAAATGTCGAAATGCAGAGAATTATTTACGAAGTACGGCGGTCACAGGATGGCGGCAGGTTTGTCTATGAGAGAAGAAGATATTGCCCTTCTGCGAACGCGTCTGAATGAGCAGACGTCGTTGACGGAAGAAGACATGCAGGAAAAGGTATGCATTGACATCCCAATGCCGATTACTTATGCAGCCGAAACACTTGTCAATGAACTGGAGGTACTGGAACCGTATGGAATCGGTAATCCCCGGCCGTTATTTGCAGAAAAACAGGTCATGCTTCGTTCAGCAAGAGTGTTTGGGAAAAATCAAAATGTTGTTAAGCTGTCCTTGGAAAATACGACGGGGACAAAGGCAGAAGGAATCTGGTTTGGTGACGGAACGGCATTTATGAAGGAATTGCAGGAAGCATGCGGAAGGACGGAAACAGATATCCGTGCCGGTCAGGTAGAGGATATTTGTATATCCATAGTGTATTATCCGACTGTGAATGTTTATATGGGGAAGAAGAACATCCAACTGCACATACAGTATTGTTTTTTTGAGAAATCAGACAGGCTTTCTTAATAATTTCCTTAATCTTTTTTTAGAATTTATACACAGATTGAACACAATTCTTATGTATGATGTACTTGGATAGTTGATAAAGACAGCATCGGTTTCATAGTAAACCGTATGCAAATAACACTCACTATCTCCCCCCTCATAAGAGAATCAATCCCACGGTCCTATAACCGTGGGATTTCTCTTTTTTATGATTTACGTGTTTGTTTATGTATCAGTTTACACATAAGTGGGAAAAAGTCCTTAACAAGACAGGCTTTATAGGGTATAATGTCGTTAGACATGGGATACAATGAGGAAGCTTGCTTGGGGAAGAGGGAGGCTTGTGATGAAAGTACAAAAAACGATGCAGGAGCATGAAACAATTATCAAACTATCAGGAGCAATTGACACGCCGGTTGCTCAGTCTTTTATGGATGCAGTGGAAGAATGTCGCAGTGACCGTCCCCACAGAATCATATTTGACTTTAAGGAGGTTCCTTATATCAGCAGCTCAGGACTTGGTGTTATATTGCGTGCAAAGAAGATTGGAAATGAGATTGGCTGTGTAGTAACGTTGAGGCATCTGAGCGAAGCAGTGCGAAATACGATGACATTGGTTGGCTTTATTCCTTTATTTGATATTGAGGATTGATGCTACGGCAATTCGAACGGCAGGTGAGGTTATGAGTGATCACATATCAGAAAAGGTAAGGCATAAAGGCCGCAGGATGTTGTTTCGGATTCTGTTCAGCCGCACGATGATTACTTTTGTTCTGTTACTATTTCAAATATTGGTTCTGTTTGGTGTCTTTTATTATCTGAATCCATATCTTGAATATTTTATTACCGGTTTTAGTATCATGAGTGCTGTATTGATCGTGTATATGATCAATTTGAATAATCGTCCGGAGTTCAAGCTTGCCTGGATGATTCCTTTGTGTGTCTTTCCGTTGTTTGGAGTGCTGCTCTATTTATTTGTCAGGATTAATCCGGGAGCCGTCGGACTGAAGAAGGAGATGCGCCGGACACGTGCTGATACGGCAAAATATATGGTGACTGAGTCAAGCATACGTAATGAACTGGAAAGCAATGAACCTCATTTTTCAGACTTGTCGTTCTATCTTGAGCATACCGGTGGATTTCCAACTTACCGAAATACTGCACTGGACTATTATTCGTCAGGTGAGGATGCATTTGTGGCAATTAAGGAGGCCCTGGAGCAGGCGAAGAATTTTATTTTTATTGAATTTTTTATTATTTCTGAGGGCATCATGTGGAATACAATCTTGGAAATATTGAAGCGAAAGGCTGCAGAGGGTGTCGAAGTGCGGGTGATGTATGACGGAACCTGTACAGTTGCCTGTCTTCCCTACAGTTATCCGTCCAGACTGCGGAAAATGGGATTCAAGGCCAAAATGTATGCACCAATCAAGCCTTTTTTGTCAACCCATCAGAATAACAGAGATCACAGAAAGATCATAGACATAGATGGCAGAATCGGATTCACCGGTGGCATAAATCTGGCAGATGAATATATCAATGAAAAGAATCTGTACGGTCATTGGAAGGATACGGCCATTCGTGTAGAGGGAGATGCCGTTAAAAGTATGACGGCTATGTTTTTGCAGATGTGGGATGCTGCAGAGCCGCATCGGGAGCAGGAAGACCAATACTTTGATGTTTGTCAGGAGAAGCTTTCCAATGCAGAGGGATACGTGGTACCCTATGGTGATGATCCGACCAACAATGAGGATGTGGCTGAGGACGTTTATCGGGATCTTCTGAATAAGGCACGGAAGTATGTTCATATCATGACGCCATATCTGATTTTAGATCACGAAATGCTGTCGGCAATTTGTTTTGCAGCCAAAAGAGGTGTAGATGTGGAACTGATTTTACCGCATGTGCCAGATAAGACCATTCCATTTCTGATTGCCAAAACCTATTATGAGACACTTCGACTTGCAGGCGTCAAGGTATATGAATATGAACCCGGCTTCATTCATGCAAAATCGTTTGTCTGTGATGGGGAGAAGGCGGTTGTAGGCTCGATCAATCTTGATTACAGAAGTCTGTATCATCATTTTGAATGTGCAGTCTATATTTATAAGAACAGGGTGATCGAGGCGATTGAGAAGGATTTCAGGGAGACCGTGCAAAAGAGCATCTTGATTACGGAAGAGGAATATAAAAAGGTGACGATTATACAGAGAATCATAGGCAGTGTATCAAAGATATTCGGACCGTTGATGTAGCATATAAAAGACAGAGGAGGGTATAAGATGAGTACACATGAAGAAAAAGCGAAGCAGTTGTTTTTAGAAGGCTACAATTGTGCACAGGCTGTATTCTGTGCATTCAGTGATGAGTTAGGAGTCGATCAGGAGACGGCACTGAGACTGTCTTCCTCTTTTGGCGGCGGTATGGGCAGGCTGCGTGAGGTATGTGGTGCTGTCAGCGGAATGTTCATGGCAGCCGGGGTGAAGTATGGCTACAGTGATCCCAAGGCGCGTGATGAAAAGACAGAGCATTATGCAAGAATCCAGGAGCTTGCAGGGAACTTTAAGGAACAGAATGGTTCCATTGTATGCAGAGAATTGCTTGGACTGCAGCAAAAGCAGGATTCTCCGGTACCGGAGGAGCGTACGAAAGAATATTATAAAAAGCGTCCCTGTGTAAATTTGGTCGGGGATGCAGCAAGAATGCTGGAAGCGTATATTATGGACAGCAGTGAATCAGCAGAAAAGGGGATATCGGAATGAGACCACTCAGTGAATTGTTACAGGGGTTTGCATATGAATGCGTGCAGGGAAGCATAGAACGCGAGGTTGGGAAAGTGATTTATAATTCGCAGGAGGTAGATAAGGATTGTGTGTTTATCTGCATTGCCGGAGCGAATTTTGACGGACACAGTAAGGCAGCGGAAGCAGCGGCAAACGGTGCAGCCGTACTGATTGTGGAGAAGCCGGTAGAGGTGCCGGCAGATGTTACGGTCATTCAGACGAAGGATACCAGATATGCCATGGCACATATCAGTGCGGCTTACTTCGGCTATCCGGCACGACAGATGAAAATCATCGGAATTACGGGAACCAAAGGTAAGACGACGACAACCTATCTGATCAAGTCGATTCTTGAAAATGCAGGCTATCGGGTGGGACTGATCGGTACGATTGAGGCCATCATCGGAGAAGAACATATACCGGCTGCCAATACGACACCGGAGTCATATGTGCTGCAGGAATATTTCAAACGGATGGCAGAGACAGGCATACAGATCGTAGTAATGGAGGTATCCTCACAGGGCTTGATGATGCACCGTACTCAGGCGATTGATTTTGAACTTGGCATATTTACGAATATTGAGCCGGATCACATCGGGCCAAACGAGCATGGCAGCTTCGAGGAATATATGGCTTGTAAGAGTATGCTGTTCAGACAATGCAAAGTCGGCATCGTCAATGCAGATGATGAGCATACAGGTAAGGTGCTGCAGGGGCATACCTGCCAGGTGGAGAGTTATGGACTGCATGAAGGAGCCGATCTTCTGGCAAAAGATATTGAACTGGTTTCTACACCGGGTTATCTGGGCGTGTCCTTTCGGACAGAGGGGCTGATCGAGCTGGAGGTGACGGTAGATACGCCGGGCAAGTTCAGCGTATATAATGCACTGGCTGCCATTGCCGTATGCAGACACTTCCATATAGACCGGTCTGATATCGTGCGTGCGCTCAGAGAAGCAAAGGTGAAGGGAAGAATTGAAATGGTCAAGGTATCCGATGATTTTGCCTTGATGATAGATTATGCACACAATGCAATGGCACTGGAAAGCCTGCTGACGACCTTAAAGGAGTATCATCCGAAGCGCATTGTCTGTATGTTCGGCTGCGGAGGAAACCGCTCTAGAATACGGCGCTACGAGATGGGAGAGGTATCCGGCAGACTGGCAGATCTGACTGTCATCACTTCTGATAATCCCCGTAATGAGGAACCGGAGAATATCATAGCGGATATTCGTACCGGAATAGAAAAAACGGACGGAAAATATATTGAAATATGCGACAGGCGAGAGGCCATCGCTTACGTCATTCATAACGGACAGCCCGGAGATGTCGTTGTTTTGGCCGGCAAGGGACATGAGGACTATCAGGAAATCAAAGGGAAAAAATATCCCATGGATGAGCGGGATATCATTCGTGACATCTTATCATCCGATCTTTGAAACATAAAAACCGCGTACAAAAAAGCTGACAGGAAAATCTAAAGATTTTCGATGTCAGCTTTTTTGCTTTATGACTTTTTATTCATGCCGCAGTGCTTCAATCGGACTCAGCTTTGCCGCCTTCTTGGCGGGATAGATGCCGAAGAAGATTCCGACAGCAGAGGAAAACAGGCTGGCGATGATGACAGTAGAAGGGGTAACCCGTGCAGAGCACTCAATAAAATTCAGAGAGGTCAACAGGTTACAGATACCAGTGGCACCAAAAACTCCAAGGATGATGCCAATCAATCCGCCTACCAGTGTGATGATGGCAGCTTCAGACAGAAACTGTGTCATGATGGCATTGGTTTTGGCACCGAGTGCTTTACGAATACCGATTTCACGTGTCCGCTCCGTGACGGATACGAGCATAATGTTCATCACACCAATGCCGCCGACCAAAAGTGCAATAGAAGCAACAAATACGACAAAGACCGTAATTCCGTCTAAGACAGTGGTGATGCTGGAGATGTTATCATTCAAGTCCTGAAGAACAAAATATCCCTCTCCGCGGACATCATATCTGGCTTCCAGAAGATTGATGGTAGCGGTATAAATCTCCTTTGAGTATTGTGCTCCCTCACCGATGATATATGCACCGCCAAAGGACTCAACCCAAAAACCAAAGGAGGAGCCGAATACGGTATACGGAGTTTCAATAGAGTAGCGGGCATTTGCACCTGTCATCATATTCAGCATAGCAGAAGAGGAGTCTTTGCGGATGCCAATGACCCTCAGTTCAGTCGAGAGTCCGAAAAGAGTGACATCAACCGGCATTCCGATGACGTTGTCAGTCGTGCCAAACAGAGCACGTGCACCGGCCTCGCTGATGACACAGACCTTTTCGGCCGCTTCTACATCAGCCCTTGTATAATAGGTTCCCTTTATGATGGGATCATTGGTTATAAATTCATAACCCGCCATACCACCTTTGATGGTGGCATCCAGATCTACGCCCTTGGCACCTGTGATGGTTCCGTTATACCAGTATTCCGGTGTGACGGCTTTGACATGCGGAACCTTTTCTGCAATTGCATCGAAGTCATCCGGCACGAGCTCCAGCATATTGTCCTTTTGTTTGGTCTCGTCCAGATATACATATAGCTGACCGCCCATGAAATCGTTCAGGGTATCATCAATACTTCCCTTGATGCCGTTTCCAATAGAGATGATCATGATGACGGAGGAAATACCAATGATAATCCCAAGCATGGTCAAAAGGGAACGTCCTTTATTATTCCGAAGGTTTTGGAACGCCATTTTAATATATTCAAAAAATTGGGTCATACTTTTTATCCTCGGTTCTAAGATTATTATGCAGAAAAAAGCTGTTCTGCGAAATGGTCATTCATGCCTCAGTGCTTCGATCGGACTCAGTTTAGCTGCTTTCTTGGCAGGATAGATTCCAAAGAAGATTCCAACGGCAGAAGAGAACAGGCTTGCAAGAAAAACAGTTGTAAAGGTTACCTGAGCAGAGCATTCCAATATCTTCAGCGCTGTCAGGAGGGAGCAGATTCCGTAGGCACCGAGAATCCCTAAGATAATGCCGATGATACCGCCGACCAGTGTGATCATGGCGGCTTCAGCCAGAAACTGTGTCATGATGGCGTTGGTTTTGGCCCCCAGTGCTTTACGAATACCGATTTCCTGTGTACGTTCCGTAACGGATACGAGCATGATGTTCATAACCCCGATACCGCCGACCAGAAGTGAAATGGAGGCAACAAAAACAATAAAAATCGTAATATAGGACAGAATATCTGTAATTTGTCCCAGGGAATCGTCGGAATTATTGATGACAAAGTATCCTTCTCCGCGGACATCATATCGGGCCTCCAGCATTTTGACAACGGAGGTACTGATGCTCTTTGAGTATTCAGGAGCCTCCGAGAAAATAAAAAAGCTGTCAAACTCATTGATATCCCAGCCAAATAAGGTAGCCATTGCTGTATATGGTATTTGAATAAAAACCCTTTCGGAAGCACCTGTCATCATATTCATTGTGGCTGATTCGCTGTCCTGCTGGATACCACAGACGGTTACTTCGGCAGTCATACCCCAGAGGTTAAGCTCTATGGGCATTCCGATGATGTTATCCGTTGTTCCAAAGAGTGTTCTTGCGCCCATTTCCGTAATCACGCAGACGTTGGCACCACTGTCAACATCCTCCTTTGTGAAATAGCTGCCCTTGATGATGGGCTGGGGATAGGCATATTGGAATGCTTCGGTTCCGGTATAGAGCATTGCCTCTTTATCTTTGCCCTTGGCTGCAGTTACGATAGGCCAAAAACGGTAATTACTGCCCTGAGAGACACCCTTGACGTGAGGAATGCTCGTTTCAATTGCATCCATGTCGCTTTGATTGAAGTAGAGGGCACTTTCTTTTTGCTTGGTCTCATCAATGCTGACGCCAATCTGACCGCTGGACAGCTTATTTAGATCTTCACTGATACTTCCCTTAACACCATTTCCGATAGAGATGATCATGATGACTGAGGAAATACCGATGATGATACCAAGCATGGTCAGAAGAGAGCGTCCCTTGTTGGAACGCAGATTCTGAAGTGCCATTTTTAAATATTCCATGAATTGTGACATGATAAGCTCCCTGATTTCTATTCCGTTACAGTAGAGGCACCGGCACTGAGTGTAACGGTATCCTCTGTACTTTCGGTACTGTCGGCTTCTGTATCATCTCCGGCAGATTCGTTGTTATTTTCGGACACAGTATCCTCGGAAGCATTATCTCCCTCAGAACCGTCAGTGTCCTTGCCTTCCTGAGCGGGCATACCATCAGTCAGTGTTGCAGTATAATCATTGACAACCTGATCATCAAGCCTGAGTCCTTCCTTGATTTCGATCATTGTGTCAGAGGATACACCGGTAACAACATTTTTTCTGGTCAGGATATTATTCTCAATGACATAGCAGAATTGTCCGTCATTATCTGTATTGACTGTTTCAACCGGAGCGAGCAGAACGTTTTCGGAAGCAGCGGTATGAATGATGACCTTAGCTTCGATTCCGAGATAGATTTTCTGATCCGGATCATCTATATGTACTTCTGCATTAATGACAGGGGTACCGGATTCGTTTTTGGTTGCGATACCGTTGATTCGTGTAACGGTTCCACTGTAGACATTACCGGCAATTGTGATGTCGGCTTTCTGCCCAACGCTTACCTTGGAAAGATTGTATTTGGAAATCGGTACGCTGACCATGACATCATCAATGCTTTGCAGTGTCAGCAGCTGTCCGCCCTTGATAATGGGAGCACCGCTGATTGCAGTCAGATCTGAGATAACACCATTGAAATCAGCATAGACGCCTTCAACGGCTTCATTCAGAACTTCCTGTGCCCGTTCAGCAGAGATTTGCTGAATCTGATTGTCAGCCTTCAGTTTTTCTCTGGCATGTGCATCCAGCTTTGCTTTTTCAGCTGCTTCCATTTTCGCTTCATCCTTGGTGAGATAGGACTGCATGTCGGAGAGCAGGCTTTGAGCAGTTGCAAGCTGTCTGTTTTCTGCAATTGTGTCAACTGTATAGAATACATGTGCTTCAGAGGAGGATAAATCGCCGGTTTCATTCTGGATATCCAGGATTTCATTTTTGAGCTGGGCATAACGTGTCGGATCCAAAGGTTTTCCCTGTGCATCTGTAGGCATGGTGTTCATTTCCTTTGTCTTATTCGTGATCTCATCATTCTTTGAGTTGATCTGCTTTGCAATTCCATCCTTGATACACTGTGCGCTTTGTGCAAGCGTATTTGTCTTTCCTGATATTGCAGCATTGATGTCATTGATGTAATTACGCTGTAATGCAATCAACAGCTTATAAGTCTCAACATTGGCTTTAGCAACGGCGTAGTCATGTTCAGCTTTTGCGCTTGTATACATAGACTGCTGATAGCTTTCATCTGCCGAAACAGCAGAAAGAGCAGCTTTTTCAGTTGTGACTGACAAATCGGTCGTATCAAAGGAAAGCAGTTTATCATTGGCATTTACCTTGTCACCGGCCTTTAAGGCAACATCACCGACAGTAACATCAGCGGGCGCAAAATAGGTTTTGGAAACCTCACTTGTTACAAATCCGCTTGAAGAGATGGTTTCCTCCACATCTCCCATAGACAGTTCGGCAACTCCGATCATCGGAACAGCATTTTTAGCAGTTACATTTCCGACAATGATCAGTACCAACAGGATGACCAGTACAGCAGCCAAAATGCAGCGACGTATGATTTTCTTCTTTTTCTTTGCTTTTGCAGGGTCCTTTTTCTTAGAAATCAGTTCCACAACTTCCAGTTCGGAATCTACCTCTATGTCGGACTCGTCTGTACCTTCCATTGTTGTCTGAATAGGTGCTTCCATGTTCATTGTGTCCTCAGCCTGTTCTTTCTTTTTTCCGAATTTCATTTTTCTTCTCCCTTGTCTGCGTTCATATAATCTTTTTCAATTTTCCCATCGCGTATCTTTACAACGCGTTTTGCCTGTTCGGCGATTTCATTGTCATGTGTAATCAGGATGACAGTTCTTCCTTCTTTATGTAATTCCTTTAAAATGGAGATGATTTCTTTTGTGGAATGAGTGTCCAGATTACCGGTCGGTTCATCTGCCAGAATAATAGGAGGGGCCTGTGCAATCGCCCTTGCTATGGCGACACGCTGCTGCTGGCCGCCGGACATCTCGGAGGGCTTGTGTGTCATTCGTTTTCCGAGTCCTACCTTATCCAGTGCCGCTTTAGACAGCTTCTCACGTTTTGCTTTGGAGACACCACGATACATCAGCGGAAGCTCGACATTTTCAAGGGCGGTCAGGCTGGCAATCAGATTGAAGCCTTGAAAGATAATTTCGTGGTTACGGATATCAGACAGCTCATCATCTTCCAGAGACGAAACGTCAGAGCCGTTCAAAAAATAATCGCCGCTGGTAGGAACATCAAGACAGCCCAGCATGTTCATTAACGTAGATTTTCCACTTCCGGACTGGCCTATAATGGCCACATATTCTCCTCTGTTGATGGTGAGATTAATATGATCAAGTGCGCGCACCTCGTTTTCTCCAGGGTTGTAGATCTTACACATATCTCGAATGGTAATCAGAGCATCCAAATTTAATTCCTCCTAATCGGTGCTGTCATGGTTATATATTATTGTATTAAAATAATAATACAGTAGTACAATAATACAAAAACAATCAAAAGTCAATTACAATATCTTCTCAATTCTAATAGATATAAATGTGAATGTGAAGTTACTTTTGTCATATATATTTGTTTATACCTAATACCAATAACGATGCAGAATGCCAATTTGTTTCAAATACTACATATTGTATTAAAAAAAGTACAATCCAAAGTATTCCACAAGTAGTTGCATATGGTTTGAAATCAATGTCGTTTTGTGGTATCCTTGTCACATGAATGGAAAGTATGCCAATATAATTGTTGATATTTCTCATGAGAAGCTGGATAAGACATTTCAATATCTGATTCCGGATGATTTGCGAGGCAGCCTGCAGCCGGGTGCTTTGGTTTGTGTACCGTTTGGGGGCGGAAACCGATTGATTAACGGGTATGTGCTGGAGGTGACCGACCGTCCGGAATTTCCTGAGGAACGTATGAAATATCTGCAGAAGGTCATTACCGACGATACGCTTGTAGAGTCAAAGCTGATTCAACTGGCGTGGTGGATGAAGCAGAATTACGGGGCAACCATGATCACAGCGCTGAAGACAGTGCTGCCGATTAAGAAACAGATGAAGCCGAAGGAAAAAAAGTACCTGTTTCTCGCTTTGGATGAGCAGCAGGCTGCGGAAAAACTGTTATTTTATGAGACGAAGAGGCAGACGGCCAGAGCAAGGCTGCTGACAGAATTGATGCGGGAAAAAGTGCTGCATTATGAATTGTTGACGACAAAGCTGAACATATCTTCCGCTACGATCAGAGCCATGGAGGAGCAGGGAATCCTGCGAATAGGAACAGAGCAGGTATATCGCAATCCTGTTGAGCATAACAGCCGAGAGACAACCGTCTGCAGCCTGAATCCCATGCAGCGAAAGGTGGCTGATGCAATCAGAGCGGATCTGCAGGCGGGAATCCATAAGACTTATCTGCTGTACGGTGTGACCGGAAGCGGAAAGACAGAGGTGTACATAGACTTGATCGAAGAAACGGTCAGGGCAGGGAAGCAGGCAATTGTGCTGATTCCTGAGATAGCGCTGACCTACCAGACCGTGATGCGTTTTTACAAGCGGTTCGGAGACAGAGTTTCAACACTGCATTCCAGACTGTCAGATGGAGAAAAATATGATCAGTTCGAACGAGCGAAAAAGGGACAGCTTGATGTGATGATAGGGCCGCGGTCGGCACTGTTTACACCGTTTGCCAGAATTGGTCTGATCGTGATTGACGAAGAACATGAAGGAGCCTATAAAAGTGATACCATGCCCAAGTACCATGCGAGGGAGACTGCGATTGAGCTGGCGGCACTGCATGGAGCCTCTGTGATACTTGGTTCCGCAACTCCCTCAGTAGAGTCTTATTTCCGGGCGCGGAACGGAACCTATCAGCTGCTGGAACTTCCACAGCGTGCCGTCAATGCAGAACTGCCACAGGTATATACGGTAGATCTGCGTGAGGAGCTGCACAGAGGAAACCGCTCGATATTCAGCGAGCAGCTGCAGGAATTGATGGAAGACCGGCTGATGAAGCAGGAGCAGATCATGCTGTTTTTGAACCGCCGCGGTTATGCAGGCTTCGTGTCCTGCAGAGCGTGTGGACATGTTATGAAATGTCCGCACTGTGACGTATCCCTGTCGGCGCATGAGAATGGACGGCTGGTATGCCATTACTGCGGATATGAGCAGGCCAATGTAGCACTGTGTCCGGAATGCGGCTCAAAATATATCGGAGGGATGAAGGCCGGTACACAGCAGGTTGAGCAGCAGATTCACAAGACCTTTCCTCAGGCGAGGGTTCTGCGCATGGACATGGACACGACCCGTCATAAGGACGGACACGAAAAGATATTGAGTGCCTATGCCAATCATGAGGCAGACATTTTAGTGGGAACGCAGATGATTGTAAAGGGACATGATTTTGCAAATGTGACTCTGATGGGAATCCTGGCAGCGGATCTGTCACTGAATGTGAATGACTACCGTGCTGCAGAACGAACCTTTCAGCTTTTGACTCAGGCAGCCGGAAGAGCAGGCAGGGAGCAGAAGCCCGGTGAGGTCGTGATACAGACCTATCATCCGGAGCATTACAGCATCATAGCAGCCGCACGACAGGATTATAAGGGCTTTTATGAGGAAGAAATCGGCTACAGGACTTTAATGAATTATCCGCCGGCCGGCCATATGCTTGCAGTTTTGACCGAGGGGGCCGATGAGGAACAGACAGAGCAATACAGCGAGAGGCTTGCAGCAGAATTACGATCGCATATAAAAGAGATGAATTGTAATACGGAATATGGTATACTGAATAGTGCTTTTTCGGTCATAGGACCAGCAGAAGCATCCATTAAAAAGCTGAGTGATATATATCGCCGTATGATTTACGTGAAATCGGCAGATTATACTATATTGACACATTGCAAGGACTATTTGGAACGATATATGGAAACAGATGATGATAAGGACATCAGGGTACAATTTGATTTTGACCCTATGAATTCCTACTAACGGAGGGTTTATAATATGGCAATCAGAACAATACGGGAAATCGGAGATCCGGTGCTGACAAAGGTTTGCAAGGAGGTAACGGAAATGACTCCGCGGCTTCAGATGCTGGCCGAAGATATGCTTGAGACAATGTATGATGCAGAGGGAGTTGGACTTGCGGCACCACAGGTCGGCATTTTGAAGAGAATGGTGGTGATTGATGCCGGCGATGGACCGCATGTATTGATCAACCCGAGAATTGTAGAGACATCAGGTGAGCAGACCGGAAATGAAGGCTGTCTGAGCGTGCCGGGTAAGACGGGAATTGTGACAAGACCGGATTATGTCAAGGTGGTAGCACTGGACGAGAACATGCAGCCCTATGAATTGGAAGGAACACAGTTGATGGCACGGGCTATCTGTCATGAATTGGAGCATCTGGACGGCAAGCTGTATGTGGACAGGGTAGAAGGGAAGCTGATGGATATCAGAGACGTGTATGATGAGGAGGAGGACGAGGAAGAGTGAAAATAGTATTTATGGGGACTCCTGATTTTGCAGCCACTGTATTGGAAGCACTGCTTGCAAGTACACATGAGGTGACGGCGGTCATCACTCAGCCGGATAAGCAGAAAGGACGTGGCAAGGAGGTGCAGTGTCCTCCGGTCAAGGAATGTGCACTTGCACACGGAATACCGGTATACCAGCCAGTCCGAATCAAGGCTCCGGAGGCGGTAGCGCATTTACGGACGCTGGAGGCAGATATTTTTGTGGTAGCTGCATTCGGACAGATTTTATCGAAGGAAATTTTGGATATGCCACAGCATGGCTGTATCTGCGTGCATGCCTCTCTTTTGCCAAAATACAGAGGAGCAGCGCCGATACAATGGGCGATTCTGGATGGAGAACAGGAAACCGGAGTGACCATCATGCAGATGAATGAGGGGATAGATACCGGAGATATGATCTTGAAGGCAGTCGTGCCGATTACGGAGGACGAGACAGGAGACAGCCTGCATGATAAGCTTGCTGTAGCGGGCGCGGCATTGTGTACGGACGTGCTGGATATGATGGAACGCGGAGAGGTGCAGGCAACAGTGCAGGACAGCGGGGAAGCAACCTATGCGAAGATGCTGACGAAGGAAATGGGACATATACGATTTTCAAAAAGTGCCATTGAAATCGAACGACTGATACGCGGTTTAAATTCGTGGCCGAGTGCATATACTTATTTGAATGGGAAAACGCTTAAAATCTGGAAGGCAAGAGTCGTGGAGGGTGCAGCCACCGGGGAGCCGGGCACTGTATCAGCTGTTTCTAAAAAAACGATTGTTGTCAATACGGGTGATGGTCTGCTGGAACTTTTGGAGGTTCAACTGGAAGGAAAAAAGAGAATGGATACCGCATGCTTCCTTTTGGGCTATCCGATGACCACAGAAACTGTATTTGAAGCGTAAGGAGGGTTTGGAATGATGTACAATCCGTTTTTCTATTATATGGACAGCACCTATCTGCTGGTTCTGATAGGTGCAATTTTATCAATATGGGCTTCAGCAAGGGTGAAATCGACCTATTCCAAGTATTCCCGTATCAGAAGTGCATCGGGGCTGACCGGAGCGGAGGCAGCAGAACGTATCCTGCGTATGTCGGGCATTTATGATGTAGGTGTGGAGCAGGTGTCCGGCAGTCTGACCGATCATTATGATTTCAGACGTAAGATGATACGGCTTTCAGACAGCGTATATGGCTCTGCCTCGGTTGCAGCCATCGGCGTTGCAGCACATGAGTGCGGACATGCAGTGCAGGATCAGAAGAAATATCTGCCGCTGAGACTGCGTACCGCCTTGGTTCCGGCTGCCAATATCGGTTCCAGACTTGGTATTCCGATTATTTTGATCGGTCTGCTGTTTGGCTCATCTTCAGTTCTGATCACAATCGGTATTTGGGTATTTGCACTGGCAGTTTTGTTTCAGGTTGTAACTCTGCCTGTGGAATTTAACGCTTCCCGCAGAGCACTTGCGATACTGGAAAACGGTGGACTGCTCGGAACTACAGAACTGGATGGAGCAGGGAAAGTGCTTCGTGCGGCAGCCTTGACTTATGTGGCGGCAGCCGCCTCTTCTATTTTGCAGCTGTTAAGATTGATTCTATTGTTCGGCGGAGGCAGAAAACGTGACTAAGCATGTCAATACAAGAGAGATCATTCTCGGAATCCTGATAGAGATCCAGCAAAACAGCGGTCAATACAGCCATGTGATCATCAGAGAGGTTTTAGAGAAATATCAGTATCTGGAACAGCAGGATCGGGCATTCATAAAGCGGGTCAGTGAGGGGACGATAGAGAATCGTATCCGATTGGATGATATTCTCAACCGTTTTTCCAAAACAAAGACTGAAAAAATGAAACCGGTCATTCTGTGTCTGCTGCGTATGAGCGTATACCAGTTGTTCTATATGGATTCCGTACCGGCATCCGCGGTATGCAATGAAGCAGTCAAGCTGGCAGAGAAAAGAGGCTTTTATCATCTAAAAGGCTTTGTCAATGGGGTACTGCGCAGCATAGACAGAAACAGAGAGGAAGCAGTTCGGCTGCCGGATGCTTCAAAGGAGCCGATTCGCTATCTGTCTGTTTGTTACTCAATGCCGGAATGGATCGTGGTCAAATGGAACAACGAGTATGGGTTTGAAACGACAGAGAAAATGCTGCAGTCTTTTTTGAAACAGAGAGGGACATCCATTCGCTGTAATCTGAGTCGTATTACAGCAGGAGAATTGAAGAACCGGCTGCTGGAGGAGCAGGTGACCGTATCCGAATTACCGTATCCGGAGGGAGCATTTGTCATCAGTGGTTATGATTATCTTGGAAGCCTGAAGACTTTTCGGGAAGGCCTGTTTCAAGTACAGGATGTCAGTTCTATGCTGGTTGGTACGATTGCAGACGTTCATAAGGGTGCGTATGTAATTGATGTGTGTGCAGCTCCGGGTGGAAAAGCAATGTGTATTGCCGACCTGCTGCGGGAAACGGGGCATGTGGAAGCACGCGATCTGACGGAAATGAAGACGGAGCTGATTCAAAGCAATATTGACAGATGTCAGCTACATAATATAGAAGCTGTGGTACAGGATGCATTGCAATTTGATGAGCGGTCTGTGGAAACAGCGGATCTGCTGCTTGCAGATCTGCCGTGCTCGGGACTGGGCGTGCTCGGACGTAAAAGTGATATCAAATATCATATGAGCGAACAGCAGCAGAGTGAACTGGCGGCATTGCAGCGGGAAATATTGAAAACGGTTCATACCTATGTAAAACCGGGAGGAACATTGATTTACAGTACATGTACAGTCAACCGAGAGGAAAACGTGGATAATTTAAAGTGGTTTGTTAATAACTATTCTTATCATACCGAAGCTTTGGATGCGTATCTTCCACAGGAACTACGGCAGGAGACGACACAGCAGGGATATTTGCAGCTGCTGCCGGGAGTGCATGGCACGGATGGATTCTTCATGGCAAGACTGGTCAGGGATCATTAAGGAAGGCTTATGGATAAAATTGATGTGTTATCACTCACATTTGAAGAATTAAAGACGGACATTGCACTGATTGGTGAAAAAAACTTTCGCGCAGGACAGATTTATGAGTGGCTTCATGTTAAGCTGGTAAACTCTTTTGATGAGATGACCAATCTGTCGAAGGAACTGCGTGAACGCTGCCGGGAACGCTATGTTCTGAATGGTGTCCGGGTTACCGAGGTACAGGAATCCAAGCTGGACGGTACTAGAAAATTTCTGTTTTCCTTACATGACGGTAACATGATTGAAAGTGTCTGGATGCAGTACCAGCATGGTAATTCTGTCTGTATTTCCTCACAGGTAGGCTGCCGTATGGGCTGCCGCTTTTGTGCATCTACCATTGACGGCTTGGAAAGAAACCTGACGGCGGGAGAAATGCTGTCACAGATTTATGAAATCACTCGCTATACGGGAGAACGGGTTTCCAATGTTGTCGTTATGGGCTCAGGGGAGCCGCTGGATAATTATGATACACTCCTGAAGTTTATTCATATGCTGACGGATGAGCATGGCTTGAACATCAGCCAGCGCAATTTGACGGTATCCACCTGTGGACTGGTACCGCGCATGAAGGAACTGGCCGATCAAAAACTGCAGATGACACTTGCATTGTCACTGCATGCGGCAACGGACGCAAAGCGGCAGGAGCTGATGCCGATTGCAAACCGTTATTCCATACAGGAGGTTATAGAAGCGTGTGAGTATTATTTTCAGCAGACAGGGCGCAGGATCACCTTTGAGTATAGTCTGGTAGGAGGAGTCAACGATACGGATGAGGATGCCGAACAGCTTACAGCATTGGTGGGGCATCTGAACTGCCATGTGAATCTGATACCGGTAAACCCTGTCAAGGAGCGCTCTTATGTGGAGTCGAACCGGAAAGATGTTATCAAATTCAAAAATAAACTTGAAAAATGCCAAATAAATGTTACTATTAGAAGGGAAATGGGCCGAGATATCGACGGAGCCTGCGGACAGCTTCGCAGACGTTACGTGCAGGGGCATCGGGAGAGAGGAGATAATGCGTCATGCTGAAGACTTTTTCAATGACTGACATCGGACGAAAAAGAAAATTGAATCAGGACTATGTGTATACGTGTGAGACTCCGGTCGGAGCACTTCCGAATCTTTTTGTGGTAGCTGATGGCATGGGTGGACACAACGCAGGAGATTTTGCCTCCAAGCATACTGTGGAGGTCATTGTACAGGCAGTTACGGACAATGAGGCAACGGAGCCGGTCGTGATCATTAGTCAGGCGATACAAAAGGCCAATACCTCCATCAGACAGAAGTCCGCAGAGGACGAGGCACTGCGCGGTATGGGAACGACGGTTGTAGTTGCCACGGTGATTGAAAATTCTCTGTATGTTGCAAATGTCGGTGACAGCCGATTATATATCATGAATCAGGAAATCAGGCAGGTTACGAGAGATCACTCGCTTGTAGAAGAAATGGTAAGAGCAGGAGAGATTGACAGAGAATCAGCCAGAACCCATCCTGATAAGAATATTATTACGAGAGCAATCGGAGCCTCGGAGGATATAGATATTGATTTCTTTGAAATAGAACTGAAACAGGATGATACGATTTTAATGTGTACCGACGGCTTGACGAACATGCTGGAGGACGGTGACATCCGCAAGATAATGAAGGGTCAGCGGGATGTTGCAGGAAAGGCGGAGGAATTAATCAAGGCGGCAAACAATAATGGTGGTAAGGATAATATAGGGGTCATCATTATAGAACCGTTTGCAGATGAGGTGAGTGTATGTTGAGACCGGGGACTATAATCAGTGATCGATATGAAATTATCGACAAAATCGGCGCAGGCGGGATGTCTGACGTCTATAAGGCAAAGGATCATAAGCTGAACAGATTCGTAGCCGTCAAGGTGTTAAAGGCGGAGTTCTCCGCAAATAAGAATTTTGTGAGCAAGTTCAGAGTAGAGGCTCAGTCTGCGGCAGGGCTGATGCATCCCAATATTGTGAATGTGTATGACGTTGGAGAAGAGGACGGCATCCACTATTTTGTCATGGAATTGGTTGAGGGAATTACCCTGAAAAATTATATAGAGAAAAAACTGCGTCTGTCTGTTAAGGAGGCCATCAGCATTGCCATTCAGGTATCTATGGGCATTGAAGCAGCACATAATAACGGCATCATCCACAGAGACATCAAGCCGCAGAATATCATCATTTCCAAGGAAGGCAAGGTCAAGGTGGCTGATTTTGGCATTGCAAGGGCAGCAACGAGTGATACCATCACCTCTCATGCTATGGGATCGGTACATTATACTTCTCCGGAGCAGGCAAGGGGTGGCTACAGTGATGCCAAGAGCGACATCTATTCTCTGGGTATTACGTTGTTTGAGATGCTGACGGGCCGTGTACCGTTTGATGGTGAGACAACGGTTTCCATTGCCATTCAGCATATACAGAATGAAATTCCGTCACCACGGGATTATGTTGCAGAGATACCGGTCAGTGTTGAACAGATCATCTTTAAATGTACGCAGAAGAATCCGGATCGCAGATACGCCAATATGGCAGAACTGATTCAGGATCTGAAGCGTTCCCTGATCAGTCCGGACGAGGATTTTGTTAAGATGATACCGATGCCGGGCAGTGAAGGAACAAAGGCAATCTCGGATGTGGACAGGATGGCTATGAAACAGCAGTCCTATGAAAACTACGGCGGCTATGAGCAGCCGATGATGCAGGAACAGCCTGCAGGATATGGAAGACAGAGACCGGAGCCGGAATACTATGAGGAAGAACCGGTTGAAGAGTATGTTCCGCGTGAAAGCAGACGCAGCAGAGCAGAAAGCGATGAGGGACGAGGCCGCAGCTCTGCGTCCGGTAAGAAGAACCAGCGGAATGAACGTCATGACAAGAAAAATGTGCCGCCTAAAAAGGTGAATCCTAAGCGCAGCTATTATGAAGAAGACGAAGAGGATGATGATTACGAGGATGATGTAGACCCGAAGATGGAAAAGGTTATGACGGTACTGACGATCATAACGGCAATCATCATTGGACTTGTGGCTATTTTCCTTGTTGGTAAGGTATTGGGGCTGTTCAATGCAACGCCGTCCGATCAGAAGGAAAACATAGAGTCGGAAGCAACCGAAGAGGTAACGATGCCGAACGTAATTGGCATTTCACTGACGGAGGCTAAAAACACTCTAAACGGATTGGGGCTTGGCGTAGCAGAGACTTATGAGGCTTCAGACAAATATGGGGAAGATATTGTTATGACGCAGGATGTGGCAGCAGACAGTACAGTTGCCAAGAATACGACGGTCAATCTGGTGGTTAGTTCAGGCACCAATGGAATTATGGTTCCGTCTGTAGTTGGGAAGACAGAGGCAGAAGCGAAGGTGGCTTTGGAAGCAGAGGGCTTTGTGATGGTCAAGGAAACGGCCGAGAGCGATTCTGTAGCCAAGGGCAGTGTCATCACGCAGAATCCGCAGAGCGGGACGAGCGTTGCAAGCGGAAGTACAGTGACGGTTACAATATGCTCAGGAACGGCAGCATCAGATATTTCAGTACCAAATCTTCTGGGACTGGATGAGACGGCGGCTAAGGCAGCGCTGACGGCAGCAGGATTGAAATGGACCAATATCAGTGAAGAAAACAGTGATACGGTTGCGGTAGGGCTTGTGGTCAGTCAGAGCTATACGGCAGGAATGACTGTTGCAGAGGGAACCAGTGTTGACTTTGTACTCAGCCTCGGACCCACAGGCTATAACTGCAATTACAGTGTCGGTGCACCGGGAGATTACAGCGTTGGATCAGATGCGATTGTGGTATTGACCAATAATCTGGGTGTGGAAATTGTCCGCTATACAACAAACAGCTTCCCGTTTGCATTGAATTACAGCGGCATTGTAGGAAGCGATTCAGGTGCGATTACGGTAACCTATTTAAGGACAGACGGACAATGGGCGAATTCTGCACCTGTTGCAGTAACATTTACGAAGGAATAATCAATGGTCGGAAGGATTACAAAGGGAATAGCCGGATTTTACTATGTGTATGTGCCGGAACATGGAATGTATGAGTGTAAGGCAAAGGGAGCTTTCAGACATGACAGGATGAAGCCGCTTGTAGGGGATTTAGCCGAGATAGAAGTTCTGGATGAGCCGGAGAAGAAGGGGAATATGGTGGGACTTCAGCCACGCAGCAATACCCTGATTCGTCCGACTGTGGCAAATGTAGACTGTGCACTGTTGATCTTTGCAATGGTGCGGCCGGAACCCAACTTGAATCTGCTTGACAGACTGATGCTGCAATACAAGCTGCAGGCACTTCCGGTGATACTGTGTTTTAATAAGATGGATTTGGCATCCAAGGAGGAACTGGATGCGATGCGTGCCGCTTATGCCGGGTGCGGTTATGAGGTGTTGTTTACAAGTGCTCATAAAAAACAAGGCATTGAGGAACTGATGAAAAGGCTGGAGCAAAAGACGGTCACGGTGTCGGGCCCTTCCGGAGTTGGAAAATCATCCTTGATCAATCTGATGCAGGAAGCGGTTAAGATGCAGACAGGTGCCATCAGTGAAAAGATAGAACGCGGAAAGCATACGACCAGACACGCAGAATTGATTCCGGCGGGCAGCGGAACCTATATTATCGATACTCCGGGCTTTAGCAGTCTTGAAGCTCCGGAACTGGAGAAGGAAGCATTGGGCAGCTATTATGCGGAGTTTGCAAAATATGAGCCCGGCTGCAGATTCAGTGGCTGCGCACATGTCAATGAACCGGATTGTGCAGTGAAGGAGGCTGTTCAAAACGGCAGCATCAGCAAAATCCGGTATGATAATTATTTGCAGATTTACGGAGAAATCAAGGGACGAAGGAGATATTAAGATGCATTATGTATTGTCACCCTCTATACTTGCGGCTGACTTTTCAAAATTAGGTGAGGAAATTCAGGCAGCAGATCTTGCAGGGGCTGAATATATCCACATAGATGTGATGGATGGCATTTTTGTGCCGAGCATTTCTTTTGGAATGCCGGTAGTTCGTTCCATCAGAAAGGTGACGAAGAAATTCTTTGATGTACATCTGATGATTCAGGAGCCGGAACGATATATTGAGGAATTTATTGCATGTGGAGCAGATGGTATTACAATTCATGCGGAAGCATGTAAGCCGTTAAGAGAAACACTGCAGCTGATTCGCACAAAGGGGATTCGTGCAGGGGTATCTATCAGCCCGAACACACCGATTGGGGTACTGACCCCGGTTTTGGATGTGGCGGATATGTTTTTGATCATGACAGTAGAACCCGGATTCGGAGGGCAGACCTATATGGATTCCTGTACGGAGAAGATTGCAGGGCTGCGTAAGATGCTGTGTGAGGAAGGACTGCATACGGATATTCAGGTAGACGGTGGTATTACAAGAGATAACCTGCAGGTCGTTCTGGAAGCGGGAGCCAATGTCATTGTGACAGGGTCTTCTGTATTCAGAGGAGATACAGCCGAAAATACTACATATTTTCAAGAACGGCTGGCAGCTTTTGAACGTGAGAAGAATATGTAGAGCAGCAAATCATGGCAGTAGAAGAAAAGAAGTCATGCGAAAGGAAAGTAACGAATGAAAAACTATATTAAAATAGCCAGATTGGATCATTGGGTTAAAAATGTATTTATTGTTCCCGGCGTCGTGATTGCAATTCTACTGACCGATTTTACATTTGATGTTTCATATATCTGGAGATTTATTGTTGGCTTTTTTGCAACCTGTTTTATTGCTTCCGCAAATTATGTGATTAACGAATGGCTGGATGCAGAATTTGATCAGTATCATCCGACCAAGAAATATCGTCCGGTGGTTTCACAAAATATGAAGTTTGCATGGGTCATGGTAGAGTATGTGATCTTTGCACTTGCCGGAATCGGATGTTCCCTGCTTATTTCCAAGGTGTTCCTGTACACGGAGCTATGGCTTTTGATCATGGGTATCCTGTATAATGTGAAGCCGATCCGCACAAAGGACATTCCATATTTGGATGTTCTGTCGGAGTCTGTCAACAATATGATTCGTCTGCTTCTTGGCTGGTTTATTATTAACAGTGAGCTGCAGCCTCCAAGCTCGATTTTGATCGGCTACTGGATGGGCGGAGCATTTTTGATGGCCATCAAGCGTTACGCTGAGTATCGGATGATTGGAAATCCTGAACAGGCAGGACTTTATAGAAAGTCATTTAAATATTATACCGAACATTTGCTGCTTGTATCAGCCTTTTTCTATGCAATGGCATCTACCTTTTTCTGCGGAGTTTTTATGATTAAGTACCGCATTGAATATTTGATTGGGATGCCGCTTATCTTCGGACTGTTCTGTGCGTATTTCTATATCAGCTTTAAGGAGGATTCAGCCGTACAGAAGCCGGAAAAGCTGTATCAGGAGAAAAAGCTGTTGGCTTATATTGCTTTTATGATTGCAGTGTTTGTGATTTTGACCTTTGTGGATATTCCGGCATTGAATTACTGGGTGGATATTCGCTTGATTGGGGTATAGCAGCCGAAAGCTGCGTTAGGAAGCAGAGATGAACATACAAAAAAAACATTTGCTAAGAGAATATCGTGCCATCATATTTGATCTTGATGGCACTCTTTATTTTCAGACGAAGCTGCGTCTGCTGATGGCATGTCGTCTGTGCAGTTATTATGGAACGCATCCATGGAAAATCAAGGAACTGCTTGCAATCAAGAAGTTTCGTGAAGTGCGGGAGCACTGGGATGAGATATCAGCAAAGAGCGATTGTCAGGCAGTGCAGTTAGATGAAGCACAGTTAGATGAAGCACAGTTAGATGAAGCACAGTATCATTATGTAGCTGCTGAAACGAACCTTCCCTGTGAACAGGTACGTGCCGCTGTTGAAACATGGCTGTATGAAAAGCCTCTGACAACGCTTATGGAGTGCAGGGATGAGGCGTTGGTGGATCTGATCAATGCGATTCGCGGATGTGGAATTTCCATCATCATCTATTCAGACTATCCGGTTGCGGAGAAGCTGCGGGCACTGGATATTCAGGCAGACCGGATTTATTCGGCTCTGGATGAAAATATTATGAGCCTGAAGCCTGCGCCCAAGGGACTGCAGACAATTCTTGCAGACCACCGGTTCAAGCCAGCGGATGTCCTGATGATCGGAGACCGGATGAGCAAGGATGGACAGGCGGCCATTAACGCGGATGTGGATTATATCATCTTGGAGAAATCACCCAATGAGAGGGAAAAACTATATGCAAAGCTTCTTGAGGAACTTGTATAAGTCCGAATACGGCATAAGAGGATCAAAGAGAGTGAAACAGTCTCAGCAGTTTTGAACGAGAGGTGAGGTATGAAGATAAAATGCGAATATTGCGGAAGCTTTATAGATGATACAGATGAAAAATGCGCCAATTGCGGTGGCGTGAACAGCCATCTGGTCAGAAGCGCCGTAGGCGTACCGCAGACGATTGAGGAGTTGAAACGGTGGTGTCAGGATAAGAACATTCCCATTAAGGATGCAAGATTCTTTATCGGCGAGGATTATCGCGGTGCACGCGCGTTTGGAATTTATCGGGATGAAAAGACCGAAAACTATATTGTTTATAAGAATAAGTCCGATGGGACACGTGCGGTTCGTTATGAAGGCAAGGATGAGTCCTATGCCGTGAATGAAATTTATCAGAAGCTGAAGGAAGAAATACTGAATCAAAAGCAGCATTTGGCACAAAAAAGTAAAAAAAGCGGGGGCAGTTCAAATACCAATTACAATAGTCAGTCATATGGAAATAGCTCTTTCAAGCCTTATCTGTATTTTGGAATTGTGGTGCTGTTTGCTATTTTTCTGCTTTGGTGTCTTGGCTTAAACAATCCGTCACGTGGCTATTATGATTATAACAATCAGGTTTATTACTACCAGCCGGGAGACAGCTGGTACGTATATGATCATGGAAACTGGTCAAGTACAGTCGTAGATTCGGAACTGTATGATCATTCAAGTGATTATTATGATTCTGAAAGCTACAGCGGTCAGTATGATTCCAATGATTTTTCGGACTCCGGTTATTACAATGAGAATAGTGATGACAGCTATGACAGTGACTGGGATTCGGGAGACAGTTGGGATTCAAGTGACAGCTGGGATTCCGGCTACTCGGACTGGGACAGTGACTGGTGCTGGTGATTATAATGTTGTTGCTTTGCTGCCGGCACAGGCCAGCCAGGATACTTATAATTGATAGATGTACATAGACATTACGTACATAGAGACAGACGTACATAGAGACAGACGTACATAGAGACAGACGTACATAGAGACAGACGTACATAGACAGACGTACATAGACAGACAGACGTACATACATAGACATACATAGACATACATGGAAAGGATGTTAACCACATGGAAAGAATATTACTGTTTTATCCCCCTGGACCGTTATTTCAAAGAGGTGAGGATCGTTGCCAGCAAAATGTAGACGGAAGCTCTGCTGAAGCAATGCGTGCCTGCAATGATTTGGGGTATGCTGCCGCAATTTTATTGAAAAGAGAGTATGAGGTAAAGCTGCGGGATTATCAGACTCAAAAGGATACGCTTGAGGATTTGTATCATGACATGGAAAGCTTTAAACCGGAGCTGATCATGATCAGTGTGACCAATACGACTATTTTTGAGGATATCAAGCTGGTCAATCAATTGAAAAAGAAATACAACCCTGTAGTTGTGCTGAAGGGAGCTATTTTTTATGCACCGGAACAGGCAATGCTTGATCTGCTTGATTTGAGCTGCGTAGATTACATGATTGGCGGAGAGGTGGATTTTGCAATCGGTGAGGTTGCAGATTATGCACTGCGTCACAAAGGTGATGTAAACTCTATTTTAAGTATTCTGTATAAGGATGAGGACGGCAGGCTGCAGCAGACTGCTTTTCATACATGGGGAAAGGACTTGGATCAGATGCCGTTTCCCGCGCGTCAGCTGATGAACAATGCACTATACACAAGACCGGATACAGATGCACCGATGGCTACGATACAGACGGCACGCGGCTGTCCTTCCAACTGTACGTTTTGTCTTACACCGCAGATTTCAGGCAAGTGCGTTCGTTTCCGAAGCCCGCAGAATGTTATGGATGAATTGACGGAATGCTATGAGCAGCATGGAATTAGGGACTTCTTCTTTAAGGCAGATACCTTTACCATCAATGCAAAATGGGTCAAGGAAATGTGTGAACTGATCATCAATTCTCCTTTGCACGGCAAGATTCAGTTTACGGCAAACTCCCGTGTACGTCCGCTTGCAAAGGAAACACTTGAGTTGATGAAGGAGGCAGGCTGCTTCATGGTTGCCTTCGGCTTTGAATCGGGCTCCCAGGAAATACTGGACTCCATTCGCAAGGGAACGACAGTAGAGGAGAATCTGCAGGCAGCAAAGTGGTGCCATGAGGTCGGAATTCCTTTCTGGGGCTTTTTTGTCATTGGTTTTCCAGAGGAAAAGAGAGAGCATATTATGCAGACTAAAAAGCTGATCATGCAGGCAAATCCAGACTTTCTGGAGGTTAAGCTGGCACTTCCGTTCTATGGGACACCACTTTATGATGCAGCTAAGGAAAACAATCTGATTGCAGATAATATTTTGGGAAGCGATTTCTTCCATTCCAGTATGACAGGGACAAAGTATCTGTCTCTTCCGGAATTGGAGAAGCTGAGACGCAATCTGTTGCTTTCGTTCTATTTACGGCCGACCTATATCTTTAGAAAGATGGGGCAGTGTATCACTCAACCCGGGATTTTCTTAAACTATGTTAAGTACGGAATCCGGCTGGTGGTCAATCTGTTTAAAAAGTGACAAATTCAAATAAGAGGGAGTGAGGTAATATGAAATTCCATCCAAACAGCCGATTTTTGTACTTAATAGCGGTCATCGTGATTCTGTTTGTATTGGCACAGTCAGTCTTTTTTCTGGTACGTGCTTACAGGCACGGCAGAAAGATAGGCATGAGCCGGGAGGTGTTGAAGCATACAGTGATTTCTTCGGCAGTCTTTACCGTAGCCCCTGCGGTGGCAGTCTTGCTAGGGGTGGTAACGTTGTCAAAATTTCTTGGAATTCCGCTTCCCTGGATTCGTCTGAGCGTGATCGGTGCCATCACCTATGAACTTCCGGCGGCGACCTCTACGGCAAATGCACTGGGAATTTCTTTGTCTGAGACAATTACCGATGCATCAACCTATTCAGCAATTGCATGGGTCATGACACTTGGCATTCTCCCAAGCATTATCCTGCCGCCGATTTTGATGAAGAAGATTCAAGGTGGCGTGATCAAACTTAAAAATAAGGACAGCAAGTGGGGAGATATTTTTATGTCTGCCCTGTTCCTCGGAATGATTTCTGCATTTTTGGGGATGGTTTTTGCGGATATCAGAGATGGTCTTGCAGGCTTTATTCCGCTATTTGTTTTATTGTGCTCCGCTGCCATTATGGGTATTTGCGGACTGCTGATCAAAAAATGCAATATGAAATGGCTGGAGACCTATGCATTGTCCATCAGCATGATAGGAGCCATGATTTTTGCAGTTATCATCACACCCCTTATTCTGGGATAAACCATGGACGAGAGGCACGAGAGCGTGGAATAAGACAGCGAAGGGCTGGCTCGAAGGATGTTAAAAGTTTGCAGCGGATAGGAGGCATGAACTATGAATGATTATATGAAATCTACGGATCGTGTGGGTAAAATATGGATATGGACAGCCGCTGTCGTGATATTGTTTGTACCTGTGGCGATTTGCTTGTACTATGATGCGTGGCCGACGATGACCGCGGTATTAAAAGGACTTTTGGGCGTAGCACCGATTTATTGGACAGTTGGTGTCATTGAGGTCATCACGTATACGCCGATGCTTGGAACCGGAGGAACCTATCTTGCTTTTGTGACCGGCAATCTGACGGGCATCAAGGCTCCCAGCGCTTTGAATGCTATGGAAAATGCAGATGTGAAGCCAGGAACGGAAGAAGGAGAGGTCATATCAACGATTGCAATTGCTACAAGTTCAATTGTAACAACATTAATCATTGCAATAGGAGTCCTTGCCTTGTCAGCATTGGCACCTGTTCTCAATTCTGAAACATTGGCTCCGGCGTTTGACAATATCCTTCCGGCGCTGTTTGGAGGACTTGCGGTTGTATATGTAAGCAAAAACTGGAAAATAGCAATTGCCCCGATTGTATTTATGGTGGTGCTGTTTCTGTTAGTTCCATCACTTTCCGGATCGGTGGGAATCTTAGTGCCGATTGGGGTGCTGATTACCTTAGGTGCGGCTAGGATGATGTATCAGAAAGGTTGGCTATAGAAATGGCAGGATGGATGATTTTGGCGGCAGTTCTGATATTGATTGCCGTGATTTTGATAAGAACATTTTTGTTTCAGCCGAGGGAACAGTCTTCGGTACAGGCAGAAAGTGTAGAAGTAGAACGTGACAGAGTTGTGCGGGATATGGTTGCCATGATTCAGTGCAGGACGGTGTCTTATAGAGACGAGAGCCTGGTGGACAGGGCGGAATTTGGCAAATTTGAGACTTTGCTTCAGGAGCGTTTTCCTCTTGTGCATGAAATGTGTACCTTGGAAAAGGTAGGGAAGACCGGACTGCTTTATTATCTGAAGGGAAAATCACAGGAGAAGCCATCAGTTTGTATGGCCCATTATGATGTGGTTCCAGTGGAGGAGAATGGCTGGAGTAAGCCGGCATTTGACGGTATTGTTGAAAATGATGTGATCTGGGGCAGGGGAACCCTTGATACAAAAGGAACAGTGCTGGGAATTTTTGAAGCCGCAGAAAAACTGTTGGGTGAGGGATATCAGCCTTTGAATGATCTGTATTTTGCTTTTTCGGGTGAAGAGGAAATCGACGGAGATACCTGTGCTGATATTGTGACTCTTTTAGAACAAAGAGGGGTGAAGCCTGCTTTTGTACTGGACGAGGGAGGCGCGGTTGTTGAGCATGCTTTTCCCGGTGTGAAGGAAGAATGTGCCTTGATCGGTATTGGAGAAAAGGGCAGTGTCAACATGAATTTTTCGATTGAAAGCGAAGGCGGTCATGCATCAACCCCGCCCGTGCATACAATTCTGGGTCAACTCAGTGCTGCTGTAACTAAAATAGAGAGTCATCCTTTTCACTGTCAATTTACAAAGCCGGTCACAGAAATGTTGGATCTGCTGGGCAGACATTCCGGCTTTCTGTATCGAATGCTTTTTGCCAATCTGTGGTGCTTTGGGCCGGTGCTGGATCTGCTTTGCAAAAAGACAGGCGGAGAACTGAACGCCATGCTCCGTACAACTGTTGCGGTTACACGCATGGAGGGCAGTAAGGCATATAATGTACTTCCGCCGAATGCTTCCTTTGGTATTAATATGCGTCTTCTTGGAACCGACACCATTGATTCCGCTACGAGATATCTAAACCGCATCATGAAAAATGACAAGATCAGACCTGAACTTGTGAATGGCATGAATCCTTCCATTTATTCAGATACCTCCTGTGAGGAATGGGACAAGCTCAGACAGGCCGTTCGCATGACATGGCCGAAAGCGCTCGTTTCTCCTTATCTGATGCTTGCCTGCAGTGATTCCCGACACTATTGCCGTATCACAGATCGCGTTTATCGTTTTTCTGCGATGCGCTTGTCCAAAGAAGAACGCGGCATGATTCACGGAAATGACGAACGTGTACCCATCGACACCCTGGTCACCACCGTGCAATTCTATGTGAGACTGCTGAAGCTGCTGTAAGCCACATTGAAGTGACTAAGAATTACATCCCAGGATTACGAAAGAGCCCCAGGATTTGCCAAAGAGTCATAGGATTTTCCAAAGAATCATAGGATTTTCCAAAGAGTCATAGGATTTTCCAAAGAGTCATAGGATTTCTAAAGAGTCATAGGATTTCTAAAGAGTCATAGGATTCTCATAGAACCTCAGTATTGTGAAGAAGAGTTCATTTAGATATTCATTTATTATAAGTTGTTGTGGTCAAGCTTTTTTGTAACAGTTGTGGCTAATAAAATCAGATTTATTT
>CAZABT010000001.1:0-106484 GCA_964483395.1 uncultured Lachnospiraceae bacterium | reverse complement strand
CAGTTCGGTGTGATTTGCCGGGTGTTGCTGCAATGACTGCCTGATCTGCTGTCTTATTCGCTGCCCCGCGTCGATGCTTCCATGCAGATTTGATGGTGTTTTCTGCAACCTGATATACACCATGAATGCCGCCCCATACTACAAATGTCCAGTTTGCGCCATGCCACAGGCCGCTTGTTAGAAATGTTAAAAGCAGATTTAAGTTCTTTCTTGCCTTGGATACGCGATTACCGCCAAGCGGGATATACACATAGTCCCGGAACCATGTAGACAAGGAAATGTGCCATCTCTGCCAAAATTCTCTGACAGAAGCTGCATAATAGGGCTGCTTAAAATTGTCCATCAGTCGGATGCCCAAAAGCCGTGCAACACCGATGGCCAAATCGGAATATCCTGAGAAATCACAATAAATCTGAAAGGTAAACAGAATTATGGCAATCAAAAATGCCAGACCGGAACACCCTTCTGTATGATTAAACACCGCATCCACGTACTTTGACATGGAGTCCGCAAATATCATCTTTTTCAAAAAACCCAGTAGAATCAGACGCAGACCATACACCGCATCCTCATATACAAATTTTTTCTCTTCTTTGAACTGCGGCAGCATATTGGCCGCACGCTCAATCGGACCTGACAGGATGTTCGGAAAGAAGGTCACAAACAGGGCATAATGTCCAAAATGTCGCTCTGCCTTGATTTTTCCTGTGTATACATCTGCAATATAGCCAACCATTTGAAAGGTATAAAAAGAAATACCGATTGGCATGACCAGATTCAGTGTTGTCTTCTGCACGGGAACTGCAAACATTTGCAGCACCTTGAATACAGAATTGAATGCAAAGTTTGTGTATTTATAAAATAATAAAAAGGCCAATGTGACAAGGACTCCGACAATCAGGATTCCTTTCTTTCGCTTGGTGCTTTTTGCCTGTTCGATGCCGCATGCACTAAAATAAGATACTACCGTTGTCAGCAGTATCACTATAATATACTTTGGTTCCCAGCTCATATAGAACCAGCAGTTTGCAGCGAGCAGTGCCATCCATCTGAAACGATGCGGCAATACCCAGTAAATCAAAAAAACGATAGGCATAAAAAAGGCAAATGCCACAGAATTAAATAACATATTGACTTCCTAACCTCTCCTGTTGCTTCTCTAATAAATCAGCAATGGTCACATTGTCCACTACGTTATTAATGGCTTCCTGCAGCTGCTTCCATACGGCAAGTGTCTCACAGGTATCGCACCGATCACATTCATTTTCTTCGGTTGCAAGACATGCGACCGGAGCCAGGTCACCTTCGGTCAGGCGTAAGATCATTCCGACTGTATATTCTGATGGTTCCTTTGCCAGACGGTAGCCTCCCTGTGCACCACGTACACTACGTACATAGCCTGCTTTATTCAGCACTGCTATGATCTGCTCCAGATATTTTTCTGAGATTTCCTGTCTTTCTGCAATGCTTTTTACTTTAATGTATTCACCTGTATTGTGTACCGCCAAATCCAGCATCACACGGACGGCATACCTTCCCTTGGTGGAGATCTTCATAGCCCCTCCTGTGTCAGTTCCTGACGCTCCTCGCTGCCTCTTCGATGCAGCTCATTTTTCGTTAAATGTGCCGGTGAAATCAAATGTCTGCTTCGCAGCCGCTTGATTTCCTTCCGTTTACCTCAAAATGCCGCGTCAGTTCCTGACGCTCCTCGCTGCCTCTTCGATGCAGCTCATTTTTCGTTAAATGTGCCGGTGAAATCAAATGTCTGCTTCGCAGCCGCTTGATTTCCTTCCGGCACATTTAGTGTATCGTATCATTCCTAGTATGTCAATGGGAGATAGGGGTGTACTTAGAAAATCGGTACTACTGCCCCATCGTAGGCTGTGTTGATGTAGTCTCTGACTGCATCGGACTGCAGTGCTTTTACAAGTGCCTGAATTCCTTCGATATTTTCATTTCCTTCTTTTACGGCAATGATATTGGCATATGTCTGTGCCGCTGTGGATTCACTGGATTCTGCTGCAAGCGCATCCTTTCCGACACTCAGTCCTGCTTCCATTGCATAATTGCCGTTCAGTACCACGAAATCTACTTCGTTGATGACTCTGGACACCTGTGCTGCCTCCAGCTCGATAATCTCCAGATTCTTTGGATTGGCAGTAATATCATTGATGGTTGCGGTCAGTCCTGCATTCTCATCTACTGTAATCAATCCGTTATCCGCAAGCAGAAGCAATGCTCTAGCTTCATTTGTCGTATCATTCGGTACGGCAATCTTAGCACCATCCGCGATTGCAGACAGGTCTGAAGCTGTGCCCGGATAGATTCCAAATGGCTCATAATGCACCTTTGCGGCTGTCGCGAGCTTCGTTCCCTTCTCTGTGTTGAAGTCATCCAGATAAGGCTGATGCTGGAAATAATTTGCATCAAAATCTCCGCTGTCCACTACCATATTAGGCTGTACATAATCATCAAATACTGTTACCTCAAGTGTCCATCCCTCTGCTGCCAGTGTATCCTTGACCTGCTCCAAAATCTCTGCGTGCGGTGTTGCCGATGCTGCCACCTTAATGACATTTCCGTCACACGGCTTTCTGCTGCCGCAGCCCGTTAATGCTCCGACTGCCAGAATCAGTGCTGTTGCTGTAATCAATAACTTTCTCATAATCTTTTCCTCCTCTTTATCCGCGGTTTCCTTTGGAAGCTGCGAATATCTATAAGATGCGCTTATCTGTTTTCTTGGAAATACGCATACCTATCATTTGTAATATCTGTACTAATACGATTAGCAATACAACCGTTACAAGCATAATGTCCGTCTGGTATCTGTAATATCCGTAGCGGATTGCAATATCGCCGAGTCCGCCTCCTCCAACAACGCCTGCCATGGCGCTGTAGCCAAGTATGGTGCCGATTGCAATCGTGCTTCCGACGATCAGTGAATTCTTTGCCTCTGCAAGCAATACCTTGCATACAATCGTCCATGTAGAAGCGCCCATACTCTGTGCTGCTTCTACGACTCCGGGATCTACCTCCAGAAGTGAAGACTCCACCATACGCGCAATAAACGGAGCCGCCGCTATTGTCAGCGGTACGATGGTTGCTGTTGAACCGTAGCTCTTACCAACGATTGCCACCGTCAACGGGATTACCGTAATGAGTAGAATTAAAAACGGAACCGACCGCAGGATATTGACTACAAAATCCAACACTTTATTGACGACCGCATTCGGACGTAAACCGTCCTTTCTGGTCAGTACCAGCAGAATCCCCATCGGCAGTCCAAACACATAGGCCATCAGAGTAGAGGTCACTGTCATGTACAATGTCGCACCGACACCCTCCAGCAGCATCATAATTGTTGTATTATCCCACATAATCCTTCAACTCCTCTACAATTAATTTTCTTCCCTGCAGGAATGCTATCATGCGATTGGCTAACAGCTCATCCTCGGGTAACTGCAGAATCATCTGTCCATGCGCGATGCCACCGATGTCCTTTGTATCTGCAAGCAGTATATTGACCGGTGCTTTACACTCCAGCACCATATTGGCAATGACCGGTTCAAAAGAAGAATTCTCCTGAAATACGATTCGGATGCATCTCTTTCCTTCCATAATGGAAAACTTATGTTCCGACTGATAAAACAGCTTTTTTGCCGCCTGACTCTGTGGTCTGTTGAAGACATCCTCCACTGTTCCCGCCTCTGCCAGATTTCCATCATCAATGATTGCCACATGGGAACATATTTCCTCAACCACCTTCATCTCATGTGTAATGATGACAATGGTAATACCATATTCACGATTGATTTCCTGCAGCAGCTTCAGAATGGATTGTGTCGTCTGCGGGTCAAGAGCACTCGTTGCCTCGTCGCAGAGTAAGACCTTGGGCTGTGTAGCAAGTGCTCTTGCAATCGCCACTCTCTGCTTCTGTCCACCGGATAGCTGCGTCGGATATGCCTTAGCCTTTTCAGTCAGTCCTACAGTCTCCAGAAGCTGCTTTGCCTTTTCGCGGGCTTCCTTTTTCTTCATGCCGGCAATTTCAAGTGGAAAGCAGATATTGTCAATGACGTTTCTCTGCATCAGAAGATTGAAGTGCTGGAAGATCATAGCGACCTCCTGACGCAGACTGCGAAGCTCTGCATCGGTCAGCACGGACAAATCCTGACCTTCTATTACGACTGTACCCTTCGTAGGACGTTCCAAGAAGTTCAGACAGCGCACCAGTGTACTCTTTCCTGCACCGCTCATACCTATGATGCCATAGATGTCTCCCTTTTCTATCGTAAGACTAATGCCCTTTAATGCCTCTACCGTATTTTCCTTCCCTACAAAGGATTTTTCCAGATCTTTTATTTCTATCATCGTTTCCATTACTTGAACCCGCCTTGTCTGCTGACATTCATTATAACGAATGAGTCTGCACATGTATATTACTGTAATTCTATCACTGTCTATAGCCGTAAGCTATGATACACAGCACGTAAACAGTAACCTCAAATCGCCATAATGTCAATATAACACATCCGTCAGTCTTCTGTAAACATTGGGGTAGACAAATAACGGTCTCCAGTATCCGGAAGCAATGCTACGATCAGTTTTCCTTTATTTTCAGGACGTTTTGCCAGTTCCTTTGCTGCCCATACTGCTGCGCCTGATGAAATTCCGACCAGAACACCTTCTGTAACAGCAATTTCCTTGCCTGTTGCAAATGCATCTTCATTTTCCACTGTAATGATTTCATCATATATCTTGACATCCAGTGTCTCCGGTACGAAGCCTGCTCCGATTCCCTGTATTTTATGAGGCCCCGGTGTTCCCTTTGATAATACCGGAGAGCCTGCCGGTTCCACAGCAACCACCTTCACATTCGGATTCTGTGATTTCAAATATCGTCCAACCCCTGTAACGGTACCGCCTGTACCCACGCCTGCAACGAATATATCTACCTTTCCATCTGTATCATTCCAAATCTCCGGCCCTGTTGTCTTCGTATGTGCAATCGGATTTGCCTGATTTGTAAATTGTCCAAGAATAATCGAGTTTGGCGTCTCCTTCTGTAATTCCTCCGCCTTTGCAATAGCACCCTTCATTCCCTTTGCTCCATCTGTCAATACCACCTTCGCTCCATAGGCTTTTAAAAGATTTCTTCTTTCAACACTCATCGTCTCAGGCATTGTCATGATGGCACGATAGCCCTTTGCTGCTGCAACTGAAGCGATTCCGATTCCGGTATTTCCCGATGTAGGTTCAATAATGGTAGCACCCGCTTTCAGTAATCCCTTTTCTTCAGCATCCTCAATCATTGCAAGACCAATACGATCCTTAACGGAACCTGCCGGATTGAAGTATTCCAATTTTGCGGCTATGGTTGCCTGAAGCTCATATTTGCTTTCATAATTTGATAACTCCAAAAGTGGTGTTCCTCCGATTAATTCTGTTGCCGATTTTTTAATATTGCTCATTTTCATTTCCTCCTCTTATTTTCTGCGGCATATGTATTTATAGATTCCTTCAAAGCCTTTATAGCTGTTTTTTTATTTCCTACTATGTCGCTAGGTTTATTATGAATTGAATTATATATCACCGTCCCACACTTGTCAATTACTTTTTCAAAAAAATTTTTCATCCGCATTTCACTGTTATTTCATAATCATTTTCTATAAAATTGCTTGACGCAAAGTTCACAACCAGTCAATATAAATATATAGCGCTGTGCTGTACATGCTATGCCAAAACCGAAGCATGTAAATAAGCATCACTTACAAATCGACTCACAAGGACAGGAGAAGTTCATGATCTATATAGGAATCGTACTCACAATTCTTGCCGCTGACCTCGGCATCAAGCATTCTATAGAAAAAAAACGAACCACGCAGCAGGAAAGCACCATCCTGAAAAATACGCTGATCCTCAGAAAGCATCATAACAAAGGCATTGCCCTCAATGCATTGGACCGGCACACAACCTCCGTTAAGACGATCTCTGTCGGTATGACCATTCTGATTGCCGTCATAACATTCTTTTCCTGCTTCGGCAGGCGTAAGAACCAAATATCTGCCGGACGCAAGGCCGGACTGGCATTTGTCCTCGGCGGAGCACTCAGCAACACCTATGACCGTGTCTTCCGTGGATATGTTGTAGACTATTTCAGCTTCAATGTAAAATGGCAGAAATTCCGCAATATTATTTTTAATATCGGAGATCTCTTTATCTTTGCCGGCTCTCTGTTGATGAGCTTATGCGGTGACAAAAAGCATCCCCTTTGAGCGCGCAAACTAGAAAAAGAGAGTTCTCATTGCTTCATGAGAACTCTCCTTTGACGGGATTATATTCCCCGCATTGCATCAAATGCACCCTTAATGTTCATACGTCCATAACCCCACTGACGATTTGGATAGGTCAGGCGATTGTCACGGACTGCTCCTCTAATCATATAATATTTAATATTCTGTGCCCTGATATTCGGCATATTGCCCTGTACCACTGCCCACTCCAAAAACTGTGCTACGGCACCTGAGGTGATTCCTGCTGCCATACCGGAGCCAGTCACACGAATGCGCTGTCCAATTCCCGCCGTCAGCACCTCGACTCCCGGAGCCGACATATCCGGTATGATGCTGCCCTCTCTGCTGTAGCCACGTCCCGAATCAATATAAAAGCTGTTGTTATCTGCCTGATAAGTGCTGAGACTGATCACCTTCTCTGTGTAAGCAGGTTCCGTCAGCGTTACATCAGGATTGGGAAGCAGAAAAAAAGTATCCTCCGATAGGAAGCCGCGAATCGGCAGCCATATATGATATGTTCCGTAAATGTATGCCGTTTCTTCAGTATATGGACTGCCATCTCCATACACCCCAATCGTCCAGATACCTGATGTTGGATTCAGGAAACGAATCATAATCAGCTCATCGCCCGCACTACGCTCTGTCAGTATATAATCAATGTTGACTCGCGTCTTTTCAAATACAAATCCATATTCACCCGAAAATCTTTTCTGCGGCAGAACCCTTGGAATGACCTCTCCTCCCGGAGACTTCACAGATACACTCAGCACATCCGGGCTTCGTCCCCAGAGTTCTACCATGAATCCGCTTTCTTGATTGCCCACCTTGATCTCCACTTCTTCAGGTACACTCTTTAATTCTCCATAAAAATGATGTCCGGCATTTCCTTCATTGCCGCCTGCGACGACAATCACACGACTTTCTTTATCGGATATCTGATTCATGTAAAAAGAAGTTACAGATGTTCCTGCATGGTCACCCATGTTGGTTCCGAGACCAACGCAAATCACAAGCGGTTTATTTAGCCGGGTTGCCAGCGCGTCCAGATATTTGACCGCCATCAGAACATCTGTCTCCTGATATGCCACCGCTTCCTCACGTACACGATAGAACTCCCGCAGATATGCCTTTGCCGGCTTAAGCTTCACCATTGCGATTGCCGCCTCCGGTGCCGCAAGCGTTCCTGCAACTGCCGTTCCATGTCCAATCTCATCACGGCTCGGAACGATACTGTATGGATCGGCACTTTTCAACGCCTGATTGATCTCCTCCTCGGTATATTCACTGCCATATAAGAAGCCCTCCGGAGGCTCTCCGGTCTGTATGCTCTGATCCCATATGGCTGTAATTCTTGTATCCCCGCTGCTGTATCGAAAAGCATCATTTCTGTAATCAATTCCCGTATCAATATAGCCGATTAATACCCCTGTCCCTTTCAGTGAGAGCGGCGGGCTCTGCATCGTCAGTATCCCGCTTGCCTCCAGCGACCTCTCATAGTCCTGAACCAGCGTTCCGCGACTCTGCGCATCTGCCGCAGCCTGTATCCCAGTCTCGCTCCGTTCACCTGTCATATCCAGCACCGGTGTATAAAGCACAGGCATCAGCGTATACGAATAGCTGACATAATCAAGCAGCGGCAGTCCTTCTCTTGCTATATGTATGATTCCATAGTCTCTCGTAATCGTTTCTATACAATAGTCCGTAACCTCATCATCCGATATTGCAGATGGAACGGTCAGATCCTTAATAATATCAAAATAATCATTGGAAAGGATTCTGTTCCGGCAGATCTCCCGCTCCTGTCCGTTCAAATTGATGTCCATGAAAATACTCCGAGTCATACTATTTACTACAGTGTATTAACAATCGGGAAAACAAATTCATACTCAAAGCATTTCATTTTTTACCTTCTGCACGATCAGGCACATTGCATGCCACTTTTCCTCCATATCCGCCACCAGCTTAAACTGTGTTCTCGCTCTGTCCAGATTCTGTCCGGCACGGCTGATCTTGAAATAGGTGTCACCCTGCAGATGATCCGTCAGAAATCTCAGTCCACATTCATAGGTCATCAGCTTGGCTCCCATCGACAGCATGGCAATCTCATTTTCCAAAAGTGTGCCGCCGCAGCCCTTCAGGTAGCCCCTGACATATGCTTCATACAGCTCCAGATCCAGATAGACCTTGGTCAGATCCCTCTCGTCCTCGACCGCCGTACTGGCCCCGAAACGGATGGAATCTCCAAAATCATTCACGGAAAGTCCGGGCATGACTGTATCTAAATCTATAATACAAAGAGCCTGTCTTGTCTGTGCATCAAATAAAATGTTATTCAATTTTGTATCGTTATGTGTTACCCGCAAAGGCAGCTCGCCGCGTGCAAGCATCTCTACGCAGATTGAAGCCTCAGCTCTTCTTGCTTTTGCAAATTCTATTTCTGCAGCCACCTGCTTCGCTCTGTGACAGACATCCTCTTTTACTGCTCTCTCGAAATTTGCATATCTGACCGGTGTATTATGAAAATCTGCAATCGTTTCATGTAATGTTTCTGCAGGATAGCCCGCTAACATTCCCTGAAAGCGTCCAAATGCCTCACCGCTGCGATAGAAGTCCTCCTGGCTTTCCACCTGCTCAAGACATATGGAGTCTTCAACATATTGATAAATTCTCCAGCAGGCACCTCTCAAATCCTTTGCATAGGCCTCTCCCGTCCTGCTTCTGACAACCTGCAGTGCCTCACGTTCCGTATTTCCGTTTCTTTTCCGAATCTCTTGTCCGAGGTATTCGGTAACGCCTACAATGTTCTCCATCAATGCCGGAATATTCTTGAAAATGTCTATATTCATCCGTTGTAATATATACTGCTTTAATGCTTTTGACTCCATATATTTCACAAGATACGTATCGTTAATATGCCCATTTCCATACGGATTCATCTCCATCAATCTCCCGGGCAGTGAAAACTGTGCCAGAACACATAGGATATCCTGTCCCGTCTGTGAATCTTGTTCTTCCGTCCCCCATAACGACTCAGGGTAAATTCCATCCTTTTTCATCCTGCCAACTGCCTCTGTCACAACCGCCTTATCTGCCTGATAGGTCACCCCGTACCATTGCTCCTGCGTTGGCAGCACCTGTACAACGGCTTTGTTCTGCTCGATCAGGTCATTGACGATTTGAGGCAGAAAATACTCACATTTTAATGGATTGTCCTGTACCCTTTTCTCCAGAAAGGCGGTAAAGCCTGTCTCTATTTCCTGCAGGATGCTTGCCGGAAAGCCCCACATATTCATAGACGCAATGCTTGTATCAGCAAGTCTTTCAAAGCTCTGTCCGTCATCCTCTGTAAAATAAACCCCATCCGTTCGTTTTACAATGTGTGTCCGTTCCTTAACTCCCTGCAGGATTCCCCTGTCATCTACCTCGCAGATACCTCTGGAAACATGTCCATGCTCTGTCAGGGTATGGTCCAGCTGATAGCCGACCATTCCGATTCTGTAATGACCGTCGTCCGGCTGCTCCTCTGATAAGAAATCATAGATAGACCGAAAGCCCGTATACCCGTAATAGTCGTCCGCATTGATGACGGCAAAGGGGCCGTCAAGCAGCTCCTTACAGCATAAAATGGCATGGGCGGTTCCCCATGGCTTGATTCTCCCATCCGGAATGGTGAAACCATCAGGCAGCGCATTCAGTTCCTGATATACATAGGACACCCCAAGCACCTGTTCAATACGGCTGCCAATCACCCTTCTGAACTCCTGCTCGATTCCGTGATTGATGATGAATACCACATCCTCAAAGCCCGCCTTCTTTGCATCATATAGGGAATAATCGATGATTAGATTTCCCTCCTCATCAATGGGATCTATTTGCTTTAATCCGCCATAGCGGCTGCCCATTCCCCCTGCCATAATGACTAATATTGATTTTTTCATCCTATCCTCCTATCTATGATTGTACTCAAAGAGCAGCGCAAGCAGTCCCAGTAAGCCGACCAGCATAATGAGCAAGCCCGTATATCCTATATTCCTCTGTCCTGACACAATCATAAAAACACAGATTATAAAGCCAAATACATTCAATCCAATCTTTACCCATTTATCCATTGCTCACAGCTCCTTCCATATCACTTCGCAAGGCTGCAGGAACCACTCCTTTGCAGTATGTCTGCCATCATACACGAGTGTCTTCTGCGGCTTGCTGGAGTTATTGACAATCGCATATTTTCCTGCTGCCGGATACGCATGTACCTCACAATAAATATTATCTGCATACCATTTTTCAAGTTCCTGTTCCTGATTGGCCGCATAATACATACTGCGTAACAGCAGCCTTGTATTTTCAAAGCAATAAGGAAGTCCTGCTATATAGACACCACGGCCTTTTCCGTAATCATGCGCCGACAGATGTATCTCGCCATCAGAATACTCTATGATTTCTGTACTCTCCTCTGTCGCATAAATATTTTTCATGCTCTCGCCAAAATGATATGTGCCCTTGCAGTCTGCGGATATAAAATGGCTTTCTCTTTGCTCTGTATAATACTTATCCGTTGAGAGCGTATAGCCCACTTCCTTGTCCACTCCAAGTACATCATATAACTGAAAGAAATGACCTGACCGGCTGATCGCACTTGGTTCACCGACCCCGATCAGTCCGCCTCCGGCATAGACCCATTGGCGCAGCTTCGCCACCACATCTGCTTCCAGCCAATAGGTATCTCCGGAAAATGCAGTTCCTGCATCTCCTGCATTGATGATCACATCAATGTCCCGTGCTATCCCATGCTCCTTAATATCATCAAAGCTGATGAATTCTACCTCTACGCCTGCACCACTCAGGGATTCCAAAATACCAAGATAGGAATAGATCTGCTTATACCACAATGCATGTGCAACCATAAAAGTCTGCCATGAACGCAGCCTGCCCCATGCATTCAAAATCGCGACCTTGAGTCCGCAGTAGGGCCTGCCCGCCTTGACATTTTGATAGAGCATACGGTATTCATCAGTCACGCTCTCAATATAATCAACGAACTTCGGGAACTTGTATGCCAGACTCAGATAACCGCCATAACCAATTCGATCCACCGGGCTTCTGAACAGGGCACGTCTTGCACTGATCCAGTTTTCCATCGCCTCCGGACAGGGATCATTGCCCTCATAAAAGGTATCCGGAAAGAAATAAGGCAGAAAGCGTCCTTCTGTGTATTTGACATGCGGAATATCCGATATCAGCCGCAGTGTCGCACCTCCACCCACACTGCCGACAACCGCATCCAGTCCGATTTCTCCAAAGTATCTGCCGTAAGGCTCCGTTCCGATCCAATTATCTCCTAGGAACATCATGGCTTCCTTACCCGCTGCATGTACGATATCCACCAGCTCCTTCGCCTTCTGTGCCACAAAGTGCTGAATAAAGTCCATATAGTCCAAGTATTCCTTGCTCGGAACATGGAAGGTTGTATTGTAATAGCCCTGCTGGATCAGATGCTCCGGACGCAGCCGATAGCCCTTTGCCTGCTCAAATGCCAGCAGTGCATCCGCAGATACACTGGCTCCATAACCAAACCAATCCACAAATTTTTCCTTTTTCAAATCATTGAATACCAGCGTAAAATGATAGAAAAAGGTCGTGAACCTGACTACATCCGTCTCCGGATTTTCTTCCAGCCACTTGACCAGATACTGCTTCGCATAGGTTCCGGATGCCGTGCCGCGGATGTCAAAGGGAATATCATGAGGGGTATCACCCCATTTATTTGTAATATGATTGTACATCTGCGTCGGGTCCCAAATCGCATAGACCAGAAATGACACCGTATAGCTGTGAAAAGGCTCTGTCTCATGAATGCAGACCGTGTCTGTCTCCTGATCCACCGTCCAGCCGCCGACCGGAACAATCGTATCCGTTGTTCTGTCGATTACCTCCCACCACTCGTATGGGTCATGTATATAGTCCGGCACGACCTGTTCTCTGTAATAGCCCTCCATAAATGCTATTTCTGTCCGCAAATTCTCTGCTGTCACAAATTTCGATAAAAGATAGATTTGCTGACATTCATCCATATGTGCTGCAGCATGCTCGTTATGTCCTCTGGATACAAAATAGGTTGTGTAGATTTTGGCATCCAGCCCCTTGATCTCATCTGACAGCTTTGTTCCGTCACTGTCACGAATTGCATCCGCTCCCCATCTGTCAAGCATTTCCTGCGTTTCCTTTAAAAAGCCTGTCTCACTCGGTAATGTAACTTGTCCTTTTGTCCTGCTCATAATGCTTATCCTTTCAATCCACCAAGGCTCATACCTTGTGTCAGTTTTTTCTGTACCAGAATATAAAGTATCAGGGTCGGAAGCATAACGATCACAAGCCCCGCATAGAGCTGTCCGTAATTGGCCGCCGCCTTTTGTGCCTGCATCAGCTGCATCAGGCCGACCGGTAAGGTCTTGGCATCCTTCGTCAGAAGCGTCATGGAAATGATATACTCATTCCAGAAGGACAGGAAATTGAATAATATAACCGTAATAATGCTTGGTCTTGCCATCGGCATCATGATCTGTACCATCGTCCGCAGATAGCTGCTGCCATCCATATACGCCGCTTCCTCATAATCCTTCGGAATCGTTGCAAAAAAGCCTGACAGCAGATAGATGGTAAAGGGCAATGCAGTCGCAGCATAGACCAGTGCCACGATAAAAAGATTATTCAGGAAAAAGCCTGAACCGAATAAACTTTTAAGAAGCTTATCTCCGTCCACGAACATCAAGAAGATCGGTACGACAATATAATTCACATTGATGAACAGACCCGCCATAAACATTACATTGAACAGCTTGCTTCCCTTGAAACGATATCTTGCCAGTACATACGCTGCAGGAAGTGCCGTTATCAGCAGCATGCCAAGTGCCAGCACCGTCACCAATACAGAATTCAGGAAATAATCTCCCATTCTCGCCTTCTCAAAGGCATCTATGAAATTCTGAAAATAGATTCCCTGTGGCATACTCCACGGATTGCCGTAAAATTCAACATTTTCCTTAATCGAGGCTAGAAATACCCATCCGACCGGAATCACAATGCTGACCGCCAGCAAAATCAAAACAACATAGACTACTATGTGAAACAGCCTGTTTGATTTTTTGTGCTTTACTCTTTCCACTGTTCCATCCTCCTTTAATATTCCAGAACCTCTCTCTTGGTTGCCTGATTAACAAGTGCAGATAAGCCAAAGGAGAATAAAAATACCACAACGCCGATCGCCATTCCATATCCATAGGAAGAATTGGTATACGCCTGCTTATACATGTAGCTCAGAAACACCTCTGTGGAGCCGTCCGGCCCGCCGCCTGTCAGTGCCTTGACGAACAGAAAGCTCAGATTGATCGAGCTGATGATAAAGAAGGTCAATGTTGTCCTGATATTAATCCAGATGAGCGGAATCGTGATGTCGAAAAACTGTCTTACTCTGCCTGCTCCCTCCAGCTGTGCCGATTCATACAGGCTCTCCGGAACGCTTGCCATGCTTGCCATATACATAACCATGTAATATCCGATTGCCTGCCATATCATTGCAATCGCCAGACTGTAAATAACAATCTTCTGATCGCCCAGCCATAAGATTGGAGTGGCCTCTTGCCCTCTGAAAATTCGCAGAATGCTGTTCAGCAATCCGTTGCTCGGATCATAGATGGCTGAGAAGATTGCAGAGATCACGACCACTGACAGAATATTCGGAATGTAGAATACCACTCTGAAAAAATTTTGTCCTTTGATTTTTTCCCTGGACAGAATTGCCGCAAACATCAAGGCAAAAACCATTGTGATAATGGTCACGACTGTAATCAAAAGTACCGAGTTCTGAAAGGAGCGAAAGAACTCCATATCCTCCATCAGTATCTTGAAATTGTTCAGACCGACAAACTGCTTCTGATTAGAATAACCGCCCCATTTGTACAAAGACATCTTAAAGACATTAATCGTGGGCAGCACCATAAATATAATGAACAGAATCACTGCCGGTGCCACACACATGGCTATAAATATACTTCTACCTCTACGATGCTTCATTTCCATACCTCCACAATACCTTTTGAAAAAAGGGGCATCTTCCAAAGCCTTCGGCTCGTGAAATGCCCCTGTTACATTACAATGCTAAAACTTATTCCATTGCATCTCGCAGTTTATCACTTGCTGCCTCTACTGCACTCTGCCATTCCTCAACGGTCTTATCCTTGCTGACAACACTGTTCACTGTTCCGAACAGAACATCGCCCATGTTTACACCCTCTACAGGTGCTGTTGCTGCAAATCCGCCCATAACTGCTGTTGCGCCGTTATCATAGACACTGTAGAACAATTTGTTGTCCCCTTCCAGACTGTCACTGATGCCTGCAATCGGCTGAACCGCATTAGACTTCGCAAAGATCTGTGCTGCTGCATCTGAATACATGAAGGCTACAAATTCCTTTGCCATATCTGCATTCACTGCTGCTGCCGGAATCCACATCTGCTCAAACCAGCAGAAGGAACATCCTTCTCCGCCTGCATTCACTGCTGGCAGTGCTGTAAAGCCCCATTCAAATCCATCTGCACGCGGTGCTTCTGCCATTTCTCCCGGCAGCCATGTTCCATTCGGACAAAAGATTGCTTTGTTATCAAGTATCAACTGCTGATTCTTCGTAAAGTTATCGTTATTTGCATTTGCTACTGTTGTTTTCTCTGTATAACCTGCCAGCTTTCCTACGATATCAAAGACTTTGGTTGCTTCTGCTGATTCCCAGATACCATCCTGATAGGTCATGCACTGATCAAAGAACTCCGGTCCGCCTGCTGAAGACAACAGTGCATAGGTAAATGCATCGAAATAGCCTGTTGTCGGATATGTGAACAGTGCAATACCCTCTGCTGCCGCCTGATCTCCGAGTGCCCACATCTCATCCCATGTTGTAGGAACTTCCCAGCCTTTTTCCTTTAACAGTCCCGCATTGTAAAAGAGACCGCAAGGGCTGTAAAACATTGGTGCATAATAGGTCACACCGTCTCCATAGGGATTGGTTGCAAGTGTGTCTATAAATCCGGGAATAATCTTATCCTTTACCAAAACATCCTCTCCCGGAACCTTCATTTCCATAACGTCTGTCAGAGGCATCAATGCCTTTTCCTTAGTCAGTGTTTCTGTCAATGCTGCCGGACGGCCTGTTGCCAGATGTACTACATCGGGATAATCTCCTGCCTTCATGTCCGGACTGATCACATCCTCTAACTGCTTGTCGATTGTCAGCTCTACCGTGACACCGGGATGTGTTTCTTCAAACTTCGTACATACTTCCTTCCAAAGATCTGCTCCATAACCGCCTTCAAATGCTGCAACCTTGAGTACCTGTGCTTCTGCCGGTGCTGCTTCTTCCTCGGCCTGTGGTGCCTGTGTCTCCTCTGCCGCTGCTTCCTCTTTCACTTCTGTCTGAGGTGTCTGTGCATCCTTACTTCCACAGCCTGCCAGCAGCCCTGCTACCATTGCAGCAGTCATCATAATCGATACTACTTTCTTCTTCATTGTTCTCCTCCATTTTCCATGCTTGTTAATATAGTTCCGTTAAAATAAGCTGTGTTCTCTTTATGTCTTTAGTATATGTTTCTTTTGCAAATCCCTCAATCCGTTTCTTGCTTCTAATTTTATATATCTTGCTATTATGCAGTCAATTTGTTTATATGTTTATCTATATATGCATTTTATTTGTGCATTTTTTATATTTTTAATTACCATGGTAAACTATTTTTATTATTATCTTGCTTTTTTATGCTCATAATTTGCAATATATTGTTTTTTGCTGTATAGTGAAGATATACAAGGAGGCGTACTATGGGAAATTTACGTTATGATGCACTGACGGAAGATAGCGAAGAATCTGCAATGAAGCTTCTGTATATCTCCACCTCAAAATACGAGGGTGATTGGAACAGTATCAAGCATACCCATCCTTTTAGCGAACTATTCTATGTCCTCAGTGGTAAGGGAAGTTTTTGCGTAGAATCAGAAGATTTTCTCGTTGGAACGGATGACCTTGTAATAGTGAACCCCAATATTTCCCATACGGAATTGTCCTATCATTCGGAGCCACTTGAATATATTGTTTTAGGCATCAAGGGCTTGGAATTCTCCTCTGATTATTCACGTTTCAGTTATCACAACAACAATCAAGAGATTTTATTCTATTTCAGAAGACTCTTACAGGAAATAGAACTAAAGGATACCAGCTATGAAATTGTCTGCCGCAATCTTCTGGAAATCCTCATTATTTACCTGCAGCGGCAGCAATCACTTACCTTCAGCATTAAACCCGTCATGAAATTGACTAAAGAATGCAGTCAGATCCAGCGTTTTCTGGACTCAAACTATGCAGAGAATATCACGTTGGACATGCTGTCCAACCTGACACATATGAATAAATACTATCTGGCACATGCTTTTACCAAGCATACCGGTGTCTCGCCGATCAACTATCTAATTAAAAAACGGATAGAAGAGGCCAAAAATCTTCTATCCGCTACTGATTATTCTGTTGCTCAGATTGCTCTTTCCGTCGGCTTCTCATCACACGCTTATTTTGCGCAGGTTTTCAAAAAGGAAGTCGGCATATCACCTATTTCTTATCGAAAGCAGAGCCGAAAGGATAAATCCGGTTCCGTCTGACTGCTACATTCCTGCGCTCTGCGGTATCGCCTTCAGTGCATCACGCTCATGAAAGCTCATATCTCCGCCGCGCAGGTCAATGACCGGCCCGCCGGTTCCCATAATGTAATCACGCGTAATGGTCACACGGCCAATGCTGTCATCCTTAGGGATCTCATACATGATATCCAGCATAAATTCCTCTATAATCGCTCTGAGTGCTCTGGCACCGGTTTCCTTATCCATTGCCTTTTCTGCGATTGCCGCCAATGCTTCATCCTCAAACTCCAGCTGTACCTCATCCATTGCGAGAAGCTTCTGATACTGCTTCAAGATTGCATCCTTCGGCTCACGCAATATTTCTACAAGCATTTCTTTTGTCAATCCCTCAAGCGTGAATACCACCGGCAGACGACCCACAAATTCAGGAATCATACCAAACTTTTTAATATCCTCTACCGTTACCTCTTTCAGAATATCTTTTTTCTTATCCAGAGAATCCTTTAATTCTGCATCAAATCCGATGGAAGTCTTTTTACGCAGTCTCTGTTTGATGACCTCATCCAGATCTGGAAAGGCACCGCCGCAAATAAACAAAATATTCTTCGTATCAATGGTCGTTGTCGGTACCATGGCATTTTTGGAGCTGGCGCCTACCGGTACCTCTACCTCACTGCCTTCCAACAGCTTTAACAGACCCTGCTGTACACTTTCACCACTGACATCTCTGGAATGTGTATCCTTCTTCTTTGCAAGCTTATCAATCTCATCAATAAATATAATGCCCTGCTCTGCCCTGTCCACATCATTGTCTGCAGCGGCAAGCAGCTTCGACAATACACTTTCTATATCATCGCCAATGTAACCTGCCTCTGTTAAGGAGGTTGCATCCGCAATGGCAAGGGGTACATCCAGCAGCTTTGCCAATGTCTTGACGAGATACGTCTTGCCGCAGCCTGTCGGCCCGATCATCAGCATATTGGACTTCTGTATTTCAACATCCTTCAGGCGCTCCTCAAACGGGAATTCCTTCATTGTTTCTGATGCCACACGCTTGTAATGATTGTAAATGGCAACAGAAATAACCTTCTTGGCATATTCCTGCCCGATTACATACTCATCCAGATGCGCCTTGATCTTATGCGGCTGCACAATATTTTTAATATCAATGACCGGCTCTGTTTTTTCTCCCTCAGCCTGCTCCTTCTTTTTCTTGAGTTTCTGACGGTTTGGATTGCCCATCATATTCTGCAGGTCTGCCAGATTCAGAAAGCTGATATTGGGAATTCTGGTATAGTTCGTGTTATTCTGTTCTTTTCCTCCAGCATCCTCAGTCGGTTTATCCTCCTCAGCCTCCTGCGTCTCATGCTTTTCCGTCGGAGCCTGCAGTGGTGTCTGATTGATACTGATGTCCTTCAGAATATTCTGATAGTCCATCTGACTCATCGTGTCCATTGTTTTATGCATACAGTCTGAGCATATGGAGATACCGTTCGGCAGCTTGAACATCTTACCGGCAGTCCTCTCCGTGCGATGGCACAAATAGCAAATATCCTCGTATTCGCTTTCTTCCGTTTGATTGCTGTTTACAATATCCTTGTTATCCATGTCTGACATAATATACTCCTACTGTGGTGATATATTTACTGCTGATATATTTACTGCTGTTCCGCCTTACTTCCTAATGTTACGCTGACAGTCTGCTCCTTATACGCATCACCGTCTACACGCTGTATCACAAGATCAACCGTTGTCCCTGCCGGATAGTAGGTCAATATTTCCTGCAGATCCGCCATGGAGGTTACCTTCTGTCCATCAAATTTCGTGATGACGTCACCCTTCTGCAAGCCTGCAGATTCTGCTGCTGTTCCCTCTAATGCCTGAGCTACATAAATACCGATCGGCATAGCATAGGTCTGAGCAACCTGCTCCGTAACATCCACACCTGAAATACCAAGATAGGACTCCTCACCAAATGAAACCTTTTCCTTGACTGCTCTGTTCATCAAATCATCTATAATCGGTCTTGCTTCTGAAATCGGAATGGCATATCCCATACCCTCAATCATATTTGAGGAAAACTTGGCTGAATTAATGCCAATCACCTCACCCTTCATATTCAAAAGAGCACCGCCTGAATTACCCGGGTTGATTGCTGCATCTGTCTGGATCAGATTTCTTGTAATATTGTCAATGGTAATCTCTCTGTTCACTGCACTGATCACACCTGTTGTAACCGACTGACCATAGCCGAGTGCATTGCCGATTGCGATTGCAGGTGCTCCTACCTCAAGTGCCTCTGAATCTCCCAAGGTTGCAACTCTGATGGCATTTTTGGTATCTTCATCTATATCCTCCAACGAAACCGCTACAACTGCCAAATCCACATCTGAATCTGCACCCTTGAGTTTTGCTTCGGCTGTTGTTCCGTTGATAAACTGTATTGACAGGGTATCCGCTGCATCTGCTACATGATTATTGGTTACGATCAGAATTTCTGAATCGCTTTCTCCCACTATAATACCGGATCCACTGGATTCTGCCTCATACTCCTGTACCTGTCCGAAAAATGTCATTGCTTCCTGTGTTGATTTATTCACAATCGAAACAACCGATGGCATAACCTCATTCACAACATCCGTCACATCCGTTGTCTCTACCTTCGTCTCCGGCTGTTCCAGCGTATTTGCGACCTCTTTTTCCTGTTCCGCCGCAGCCGCAGTGCTCTGTGCCGTCTGTGTTGTGATCTTTTCCTGTACCTGGGCTGTTGCCTGACTGTCCGTACTGGACAAGGTTCCGGTTGCCAGATTGACCGCAAAAAAGCCAAGTGCGCCAAATCCTCCGAATATCAGGCCAAGTGCCATACAGATCAATGCCTTTTTGAAAAATCCTGAGGATTTCTTCTTTTCCGGTTCCTTCGGTCTGTTCGGTGATATCTCATACGAGGAATATCCGCCTGAATAAGCACTGCTTCCCGTGTTAGTCGTATTGTAGTTTGTGTTACCGTTTTCTTCATACATGTTGAACAACTCCTTCCGTCTATGCTGCAGAACATTATTATTTATATTGCATCGCTGTCTGCTTTTGCATTCTTTTAATGCTATCTTACAAATAATGTGTGTTCTAATTGTGTTTTAAACTTTAAAAAAGTTTGAACAGTGCACGGACGATGAATTTTATTCTACAGTAACTGACTTTGCAAGATTTCGCGGTTTATCCACATCACAGCCCTTGCCTACGGATACATAATATGCAAACAACTGGAGCGGTATCACCGCAAGTGATGTCACAAAATATGGATTCGTCTGGGGGATATAGATCACATAATCCGCTGTTTCTTCAATGTCTGTATGTCCTTCATTCGTAACCGCCAGTAGAAATGCACCGCGGCTCTTTACCTCAACCATGTTGCTGGTTGTCTTCTTATACAGATCCTCCTGCGTCAACACTGCCGCCACAAGCGTTCCTTCTTCAATCAAAGAAATCGTTCCATGCTTCAGTTCGCCTGCTGCATAAGCCTCTGAATGAATATAGGAAATCTCTTTCAGCTTCAGGGATGCCTCCAGAGAAATGGCATAATCGATTCCTCTGCCAATGAAGAAAATATCCTTTGCACCAACATAACGATTGGCAAATCTCTGAATACGACCTTTATTTGCAAGCAGCAATTCTATCTGCTCCGGCAGCTTCTCCATATCACACAGCATCGCTGCATATTCCTTCTGCTCAAGCTTACCGCGCACCTTTGCAAATTTCATCGCAAGTAAATACAGTGCAATCAGCTGTGCCGAATATGCTTTCGTCGTAGCAACCGCAATCTCAGGGCCTGCCCATGTATACATGACATTATCTGCCTCACGGGCGATAGAACTTCCGACTACATTTACAATCCCCAGTACCTTGCAGCCTTCCTTCTGTGCCTGACGCAGTGCAGCAAGCGTATCTGCTGTTTCACCGGACTGGCTGATCACAACGACCATGGAGCCCTCTCCCAAAATAGGATTGCGATATCTAAATTCAGACGCAAGGTCTACCTCGACCGGAATACGCGCCATTCCCTCCATCACATATTTTCCGACAACTCCGGCATGATATGCCGAGCCGCAGGCTACAATGTGCATTTTGGAAATTGCCTGAATGTCTTCATCCGTCATTCCAAGTTCTTCAATATTGATCTCTCCGTCTTTGATCCGAGGACTGAAGGTGTCCCGAATCGTCTTCGGCTGTTCATACATCTCCTTCAGCATAAAGTGCTCATAACCGCCCTTTTCTGCTGCATCAGCATCCCAATCGATGCGAATAGATTCCTTCTGTATTTCCTCCTCATCCACTGAATAAAAATGCATATGATCCGCACGTAATCTGACAACCTCCTGGTTGTTGATAAAGTATACGTCACGTGTATATTTCAATACTGCCGGTACATCAGACGCAATAAAGCAGCCATCCTCGCTCTTTCCTACAATCAGAGGACTGTCCTTTCTGACAGCGAAAATCTGATCCGGATGCTCTGAGAAAAGAATGCCGAGTGCATAGGAGCCTTCCACGCGGTGCATAACCTTAGTGATGGCCTCCAGCGGATTTCCTTTATAGTAATAATCAATCAGATGGGCAACCACCTCTGTGTCCGTCTCGGATTTGAATACATAGCCCTTTCTGACAAGCTTATCTTTAAGTGCCAGATAATTCTCAATAATACCATTATGTACCACTGCAATCGTACCTGAGGTATTGAAATGCGGATGGGAATTGATATCGGAAGGCTGTCCGTGCGTTGCCCAGCGTGTATGTCCGATACCGACCATGCCCGGCAAAGTCTCTCCGCCATGTGTTAATTCTTCCAGCACCTTCAAACGGCCCATGGCCTTGACCATCTTAATTTCTTCACCATTGTATACGGCGATTCCCGCTGAGTCATAGCCCCTGTATTCCAGCTTGGACAGACCATCCAGTAAAATCGGTGCTGCCTGACTCTTTCCTATGTATCCTACAATTCCGCACATAACTCTTTCCTCCTAAAATGCTTAATACAGACCGCCTATCCAAAATTCTCTGTTCATAGTACAACGCATGATTGTCTTTTCGGACAGCTTTCTGTAATTCATGCCTTTCCGATAACCCATATAACGATAACCGCATGCAATGATAAACGGTATGATTTCCTTTCGGCAGTGATGCTCCTTAAAATACGTATAAGCGGCCCTCACATACCTGATTCCCTCCGATTCGGAGGAAATACCTTCAAACACTTCCGGGTGTCTGGCCTGTGATACCGCTAAATCAAAGTTCCTTCTAAATTGCTGCATATTTGTATAATTATGAGAATGAATCACCTGTGCATCCGCTGTATAGGCAATTTTCCCACCGCCCCGCACGACTCCTGAAGCAAATATCATATCCTCATTAAAAATCGTATGATTCACAAAGCCACCATACTGCTCAAAAACTTCCCTCTTATAAGCGGCACATGCATTAGAACAAAAAAAAGTTTTAATACCCATCTGTTCCAAATCAACCAGACTCTTGATACGGCTGACCGGCGGATAGTTAAAGCTGCGTGTAAACTGTTCCGCTGCTCCGGCATCCTCTGATGCAAGCTGTCTTGCATAGGAAATATCAGCCACATTATCCTGAAGCGGTTCAACCAGCTTCTCAACCAGACGGTCATTCGCCGGAATTGCATCCTGCGTCATGTAAATCAATATATCAGCCTCGGAATGTTTCCGCAATTCATTCCGTGTATGTCCATGATCAAATTCATGGACAGATATATGATGAACCTCAACATTTTTATATCGATCATAAAAATCGGTTCCGATGACAAGGTTCTCAAAATATTTTTCCTCAGTATTGAACAGGATCACCTTATGAATCGGTTCCGTCTGCACTGCCAGACGATCCAGCAGCACCAAAAAGTTCTTATCCGGTTTATAGGTAGGTATGCATACGTCTATTTTCAATCTATATCACCTGCTCCGCCGGCTCTATTGAATATATGAGGCCGTGTCACTCTGTATATGTTCACTGATCTGCAGCACTGTATCAGAAGGTTCATATGTTGTCGGATCGAAGTTAAAGAGGAATCCATGCAGAACCATGACATTATCCTTCAAATCCGTCGGTACAACACAGCTTCCCTTTTTCCCGATTGTTCCGGTTGCCTTGGCAACAGGGAATCCTACCGTATCAACCAGATTATAATTCATGAAATTGGCTGCATAGCTGATCATCTCTGCATTGCTGAAGCTTGTTTGAATCTTTGGGAAAACATCATTGATGATCTGATTAACCGTAGCTAGATCAGACTTCTTAGCCTTTTCGGCAACTTTTTTGAGTACATCTCTCTGGCGTTCCGTACGTCTGAAATCGTCTCCGGCGGTATATCTGATACGGCAATAGGAAGTTGCCTGCAAGCCGTTCAGTGTCTGCAGACCGGGCTGTGTAACCTCTACAATATCGCCGCCAGTAACCTCCTGCGTACCGATCTGATAGTTATTCAGATGTACAATTTCCTCTTCCTGCACATCAACCTCAATACCGCCCAATGCATTGATGGTATCCGTCAGTGCCCTAAAGTCGATTGTCACATAATCCGTAATATTCAAATCCAGATTCATATTCAGCATATTCAGTGCCTGCTCCGGACCACCCTTACTGTATGCAGAGTTCGCCTTGTTATAGGAATCGTTTCCGACATTCAGATAAGTATCTCTATATACAGATGCAAGTCTTGCATCGCCTGTATCTTCATTCAGACTCAGGATCATGATCGTATCAGTTCTGGCACCCTTGCCGAGATTGTGATTCTCACTGACGTCCACACCAAATAATGCAATGTTTTTATAGCCCTTGAGTGTTTCCTTTTCTGCGACCTCCTCATTGATGGTGATGTCTTCTTCATTGATGTCAACCTTTTCAATCTTGTCCATTTTCTGTACAACGATCAGAACCCCTATCATAATCGCAAGCACCAAAAACTCCAGTACAAAAAGCATAATTCTCTTTTTCTTCTTTGCTTTTGCCTTTGCGCGCCTTGCCTGACTGTTTCCGCTGCTCCTGCGTCTCGGTTCCTCGCCTCTATGATTTTGTTCTCTCCTGTAATCCGACATACTAAATTTCCTCTCTGCTTTAATAGGCATTTTCATTTATGAAGCCACGGAAAATGGTCAGAAACATGATTTTCAGGTCAAAGCCCATTGTCCAATGCTCAATATAGTATAAATCATATTCTACACGTTTTTCGATGGATGTATCCCCTCGGAGTCCATTGATCTGAGCCCAGCCCGTCAGACCTGGTCTGACTTGATGCTTTACCATGTAACGTGGTATTTCTTCTTTAAATTTTTCTACAAACAGCGGTCGTTCTGGACGGGGGCCGACCAGACTCATCTTGCCCACCAAAATATTGAACAGCTGCGGCAGTTCATCTATGCTTGTACGGCGCAGCAGCTTTCCGATCTTCGTAACACGCGGGTCATCCTTGACCGTCCACGCCTTCTCCTCAACTTCCTCACTCTGTACATACATCGTCCTGAACTTATACATCTGATACGGTTTATTATGCAGTCCGACCCTTTCCTGTGCAAAAATCACAGGTCCTTTAGAGGTCATCTTGATGGCAATTGCCGCAATCAGCATAATCGGGGACGACACAATAATTCCAAAGATCGATCCAAGGATATCCACAAGTCGTTTTGCCAACATGTTCCATGTATTGCTCAACGGTACATACCGTATGTTTATGATCGGAAGTCCCTGTATATCCTCGGTATATGGTCTGTTCGGAATGACGCCGTTATAATCCGGTATAAACTTCGTGTGTACACCTGATTTCTCGCACAGCGCAACAATCTCTTCCAATCGTCCGTACTCCTGCAGACTCAGTGTAATTGCAATCTCATCCAGCTTATTTTCCGGCAAAATGACAAACAGGTTGTCGATGCGGCCTAATACCTTGACACCCTTATACATTGTTCCGCTTTCCATATGATCGTCCAAAATGCCGCGGACAACATAGCCCCACTGAGGATTCAATCGGATACGATTGATATAGGCTTCTGCAGATTTGGAATAACCCACAAGCAGAACATACTTCAAATTAAATCCACGCCGTCTGATATACCGCAGTGCATACCGTATAATGTTTCGGGCCAGCGTTTCTGCAATGATATTGGTTGTCCAAAAATAAAAGAACATGAGCCTCGAAAAGTGTGACTGGTTAATCACATACAAAACCACAATAAACGCAGTTAATCCAAGTGTATTGGCTTTTACAATATTAAAAAGCTCTCTTTTACGTCCTGATGCACGCTTGGAACTGTATAGGTCGAATTTATAATACAGGAACAGATACCCGGGTACTACAAAATAGAGTGCCTCAAAATAGGTACTCGCAGGAAGTCCCTTGTCTCCGTGAAAGACCTCAAACTGCAAATACCATGCAAAGAGATACGAAGCAGCAGTTATGATCCCATCAATCACCACATGTAATTGGTTAAACATTCTCTGATTATCTTTTATCAAAACGGTCACCTTTTCAAAGTCTGCCCATCGCTCTATATTACAATAATTCGTGTCAAAGGGCAACTCTAAGAGATTAAATTTTTATAAAATTTATCCCGTAATCCTGCGAAACATATTCAGCCACAGTTCTAACTGTATTTTAACATAATTTTTAAAGAAGCGACCTGAATAGGGATATTTCTTTCCCTGTGTACACATCAGGTAGCCCCGTTTCATTCCGGACAGATATTCTCTTCCATACCCCTTGCAGATAAAGAAAACAGCCTTCACCCCAAAGCCCAGCAGCAAAAACGGCAGGTTGATGATAATCTGCCAAAACGGCATGTTCTTATAAATGACATACCAGCTGTTTCTCGCTGCAAGACGTATTTTAAAGGAGTTGTACCTTGAGCCTGAGAAGCCGCTGCCGACGTGATATACTACGGCATGAGGTGTATAAATATTACGATATCCCATGATCCGCGCACGATAGCCGACATCCACATCCTCTAAATATGCAAAATGAAACTCATCAAAGTATCCAATGATCTCAAAAACAGCCCGTCTGTAAATTGCTGCTCCTGCACATGCCGAAAATACCTCACTCTCTTTGCTGTAATATTTCTTATTTCTTCCCTTACCGAGAGCAAATGCCCATCCGAGTGCACAGTAGAGATCGCCCGCCCCGTCTATTTTGTCTTGGTCAGACATCTGCAGCATCTTGGCCGCCACAGAAAAAACATCCGGTTTCCCCTCAATCGCGCGCAGCAGTTCCTCCACAAAGTGCTCCTCTGCTTCCGTGTCATTGTTCAACAAAATGATATATTCCGTATCTGCAACCCTGATTCCTTCATTCACAGCTCTGGAAAACCCAAAATTCTGTGACAGGCGTATCAGCTTTACCTCAGAATATTTTTCCGCGATCAGATCGGCGCTGCCGTCCTCAGAGCAATTGTCGACAACAATGATGTCAAAGTCCCTGCAGGTTTGTCTTCGCAAGGCATCCAGACACTTCTCATTATATGCACTTCCATTATAATTCGGTATGATTACAGTAGCTCTCTTTTTTTCCATTCTATTGGTTCCCATCATATCAACTGTTTGATTTTCTCTATCTGCGTCTGAACACCGCATACGGATCATATACCGCAATATAATCTTTCGACATTGCAATTCCCGCTGTTCCCTGTATCAAAGCCTGCTTTTTGATCATCATACAGTCCAGAGGAAGTCCGTCTACCTCCTGCTGCAGATTCGCCCTGTGCAGGTAACCGGAATGATGCCTGCTCAGTCCCTTGAAATTTGCCACCAGCCTGCCTTCTTCATTTTTGGAATAGCCTGCACTTTCCACATGTCCTGTACGATCTAAAATCTTACCTGCCACAGCACCAACATCCGGACGAAGCAAATGTCCCAGCAGCTCTGCCTGCCAATTAGGCGTCAGCGGACGCAGGTTTCCGTTCAGGATCATCACATAATCCTCCTCGATCTGCTCGAGCCCTGCCTGCTTGATGATATCCCATGTCTCCTTGGAAACAATTGCTACCTTTTCCTCATCCGCCGCATATTTGATACGGAAAAATCCCAGGTGAGGCGTATAAAGCACCTGTGCCTCAATATCCATTCTCTCCAGATGTGCCTCAATCGCACGTTTTCCCGCATCGTAAGCATACAGCTTACTCTCCGGATGATCTGCCGTAGATTCCTCATGGGCACGCCAATGATAAAGCACTTTGGGGATATGCACAACACTTCCCTTTGGTGCATTTTCTACACAACGCAGGATAAAATCATGATCCTGTGCACCATTATATTCCGTGCGGAATCCCCCGGCATGTTTGGCAGCACTGCTGCTGACCACAAAGAAATGACAAATATAATTATTGGTTCGCAACAGGTCCAGATTGAAATCGGGTTTTTTATGATAATCAAAATGGCGACCTGTACTGCCATCCACCTTATCCTCATCAGAATAAACCGCACGTATCTTATTATTCAGGATGCATCCTTCTGCACAGATTCCGCTCTGCAGCATGCTGACAGTCTCATAGAGCGCATTCGGCGTCAACAGATCATCATGATCCAAAAGTCCGACATAATCACCGTTTGCCATCTCCAAAGCCTTATTGGAATTCACCGATATCCCGTAATTTCTGTCCAGCTTCTGATACTTGATACGATTGCCTCCGAGTTCCGTGCTGTATCGCCCCACCATATCCATCACGCAGTTTTTTACAACATCACTGCTGCTGCCATCTGCAATGCAAAGTTCCCATTCCGTATAGCTCTGCGCAATGACCGACTCAATCATTTCCCTTAAAAAAACGGGAGATGTCTCATAAGCCGGCACCAAAATGCTGATCTTATATCGTCGCTGAAAAACAGCATTTCTCTGCTGTTTCAATTCCTCTGCATCTGGCAGATGAATCCCGAGCCATGCCTCATAATCCGCCTCATCATCATCCCGTGCCAGACGTTCTGTTGCCTTATAAAGCGTCTCAGAAATACCATTGCGCTGCAGATAACGGATTCCTCGTTCAATATTCTGTTTGTTAAATCTGGAACTAATTTTCTTCATGGATAAATACCTGCAGTTCTTCCGGTGTTCCGAGCACATGAACCTTATCAGCATCTACGATGGAAATGTGAACCTTTCCACCCTTTGAAATCAAATAATTATAAAGCGGTGCTACATATTTTTCCCCTTTTTCAAGGTTTTGATCAAGGGAGTAGTATTCCTCATACAGTTGTTGAAACAAAGAACAGCTGCTAAAATAATAGGCCCCTAAAGTACAGTTGTCCGATATCCTCTGTTTTTCCCGTACCTCGACTGCCGTTCCTGCTTCATCCAGTTTCACGAAGCTCCAGTGCTCACCCACCGCATGAAAGCATGGTATAAAGCCGTCACCGATAATCTGATTTTCGTTCATCTCACCTGCTTCCACATAGGTATCAATGTTATAGATCAGCAGAGGAGATTCCCCCTTCCAGACCTGTTTTGCCAGCATAGCCGTAGTTGCCTGTCCGTCCGTAGGTGCATCTATCTCAATCACGCATGTATGTAGCATCCCCATCTGACTGCAGGTATTGGTGATGAAGGAACTGGCATCGTCTTCTTTCCTTACGATAAAAACATAAAGATTCTCTTCCTCCGCAAAGCCTGCCAGACTTTCCATCGACCACTCAAACAGCGTCTTTCCACGTGCCTCAATCATATATTTCGGTACAGTATATCCTGCGTTACGGAATCTCGTTCCCAAGCCTGCCATGGTGATTACAATCGTCACGTCTTTATTCACACCTGCTCTTTCTGCATATTTCCTCTAACTCTTCCACACTTTTGTTCAGGAATTCATCCGGACGTATCGTTCTGTCATCCACATAGAACCCCTTGTGTCCCGGCCAAGGCTTCCCGTAAATAATCTCATCATAGGGAATTTGCCATTGATCCAGCCATACTGTCATGATTTTTGCCGTATTGGCATTGATCAGACCGATATTTCCATGATAACTGTTCATATTGCGGGAGGTAAACAAGATGATCTTTGCTCCGCCTTCTTTATATTCACGCAGCTTCGCCACCATATCCTCATACGGGACAAGATCTTCATAAGCCTCTTCCTTTTTCTTAATCGGACAAAGTGTTCCGTCCACATCAAATATAAAACTCATTCCCTCATAATCCATCAATGCTCTATCTCCTTTAAAATCTGTATTGCATTTAAGATAAACGCAAATACCTTCTTCTCTCTGTCAATATGCAGCGGCAGCATCGATAGGAACAGCGATGCCTCATACAGCCGTATTAAATAATAATCTATTTGATTTTGCTCCAAATAATCCCGAAAGATCCTGCAATACTGTTCCTTATGAACATCGCCCATAACAGACAGCTTAAAATGCATATCATCCTCCAGCGATATTTCAAAGAGGTCACTGTTAAAATAATCATATGAGCCACAGATTGAATGAGAAAGCTTCGCCATGTCATAGTACGGATTCATATACAGTTCTTCCTCGCAGGAAGCACCTCTCGGATCAATCAGCTTTAACAGGGAAGCGTCCTGGTGATACAGGATATTGGAAAAGCAAAGATCTCCATGCCCTACCACAAGCACATTCCGAAACGCTTTCTTTTCTGTAATCCTATGATACGCCTGACGGTACTGCTCTACCACCGCATCAATCCCCTCATACTCCGTACCGGTTTTCACCAATTGGTTCAGTCGTTCGTAGGCCGGAGCCTGCTTCAGTTCCTCAATGCGCTCCTCTACCTTTCTGAGATACAGATTTTCTGCATTTTCCTCATATACCTCGCGCGACACCTCTTTTTCTGCTCTGTTTTTCAGATAATAGAACAGCTTATCCATGATATCATGAAACTCAGCGGTACTGATGGCCCCATGCACGTATCGAATGGCTATATCTGTCATATGATAACGTTCCATCGTATAGGAGGCACTTGTCTCGTCTTCCGTATAATGAAACGGCTTCACATACCACATTTTCATATCCTCCGGAAGAAGCTGGTAATATTCATACTCTCTCTTCAGCTTTTCCCGATTGACAGACTGCTTTGTCACTGTATAAGCATCCCCTGCCAGCATATTAAAGAAGCGGGCTTCAAAGCCACCCGTAATGAACTGTCTGAAATGATGGATGTCCGACAGATCCACAAATGCATCGGTTGACATCCTCGTGTAACCGGATAGGGCAAGTGCCGCACGCACCGAAGTGTCTGCCTCTGTATCCGAAATACCCTCCAGAAAAGTCCGGTATTGTGCACCTCCCTGAAACATTGCAAGTGCCGGCCTGCCGTCACTTTCCACAATATAATTCTCATTGATAAAACCGGCCTTCTCAAACAAAATATGAAGTGCCTCCCGGTCTCTTAGTCCAAAATCTGAAAACAGATGTATGACCACGGCTCTGCTCAGTTCCGTTTCCAGCCCCGACAGCTCATTCTCCAATCCGGTTATGCTGCGGACGACCATAAAACGCTTGACTCCGGGAAGTTCAGAAAGTTCTCTTCCCATACGCTCCTTGAGCGTAATTCTTTTAAAGATCGTATCACCGAAGGTCTTTCCGCCCGTGATACATCTGATATCCTGATTTGGTTTTCCGCTGTCATCATAAATGATTATAATATCCTTCACTGCCTGCACCGCCTTACTTTTGTGTCCGTCTTCTCTTTGCTCCAAGATAATACAGAATATATCCGACCACCGTCAATACCCCCATCGCAGTCGCACTGATCCATGTATAAGCCGTCAGCAGCTTTGAATCTCCCGACAAGAAGATCGCTGCAATGTATTCCGAAAAGGTTGCCGCCCCAAACGTAATATTCCGCATCGAAGACAGGCACCACAGTGCGCCGACTTCCACGATCCAGGCTGCACAGGATAACAGGATAATCAGTGCATATCTGCCTGCAATCAGATTTCTGACATAATCATACCAGGTTTTCGCAACCTCAAGCCCTCTCAGGGCTGCCATAGAGCGGCCGGAAGTCTTATGCATAATAATATATCTGTTCAGGTAAGTATAAATCCCAGGAAAAACAACAAAGATAAAAACAGCAAGCACCGCGAGTATCGTCAGTGCACCGGTCACCCATGTTACCTCTCCCGTAATCACCACCTCATACGGAATCAGGAGCACAAGAAGTGCCACCGTATCAAAAAAGCGATCCACTGCAACACTGAACAGACCTATCTGAAATACCTTCGTTTCACGGGAAAAGCAAAAAATCCTATAAACCTCTCCCAGCTTAAAGGGAATGAGCAGGTTCACGAAGGTTGTCTTCAAATACGTCAGAACAAACCGCTTAAATTCTATTTTTTGTTCCAGCAGGATCAGATACAGTCTCATCATTTTGGCAAGATGTACTACAACAAAGCCGATGAGAAACAATGGTATCGTCCAAACATATACTACTTTCATGCAATCACTTCAGCCTTATATTCCTCAATTTCAGTTTCTCTGTAATCCTGTTCTATCGTTGCCGGATTGCGCCAATACTCATAGAGCATTTTCAACACCGTAACTGCCTGATTCACCATCTTGACATTCGATACCTGATCATCCTCACGCCATGAAATCGGATAAAAACATATATCATGCGCATAATACTGGCTTGCCAGTATCATGCAATAATTAAACATCAGATTGTCCGGAAATTTCTCGTAAAAAGAGTCCTCCAGCATTTTTACACGATAGATGTTCAACCCGGAGCCCAGATCATAAATTTTCTTTTTTACCACCGCCGCAAACAAAAAATCATAAACGACATTTCCAAAGCTTCTGAACAAAGAATACCCTGTGAGCCGTGAACCGCGCATAAATCTGGCACCCAGCACACAGTCATGCTTTCTGTGCAGCCCCTTCTTAAAAACAGGAAGAATATCTGCCAGTGTGCCCTGATCGTCTCCGTGCAGCACCGTTACATAGTCAAAGCCATGCTCCTTCGCATACGCAAAAGCAACCTTATGAGAACCGCCAAGACCATAATTATCCTGATTACGAAGCAGCTTGAGGGGAATATACGGATGCTTTTCGATAAACTGCTTCACGACCGCTTCCGTCTCATCCGTACTTCTGTTATTGACCATGATGATTTCTGTAAAATACCGCACCGTTTCCCGGTCCAACTGCCCTAACACGCGTATTATCTGCTTCTCGCAATTATATCCCGGTATGAAAAGCAAAATCTTATCCCTCATAAAAGACCTCCTGCCTATTCCTTGAACGGCTCTATGGTTACCGGCTCTACTACCGTATCTGCCGGATACTCAAATCCGTCCGGAATATATGTGTTCTGATATCTGTAATCATACATGCAGGCTTCCTTACGATTGTTTGAATAATAGGCTACATTTTTAGCCGCATCTGCGCCCAGCATGTTCAAAGCCGTCTGATTATAATGCCATTGATCCACCATATAAGTTGTACCAAAGCCGGACATCATGGTCGATGCCAGTGCATAATAGCCGCTCGTCCTGCACATTTCCGTCTGTGCCATAATGACATCGTCAAAATAATGTGCCTTGTCAATGGTTCTTCCCGGCCGGATAATGAAAACCTTTTGGATTCCATTGATGAAAAGCGGTCGGATGATGTTATCCATGTTTTCTGTGTACTGCTCTGCGGTGATTCCCTGATCGGCATCCGATTCTCCCTGCAGCCAGATCACATATTGGTTTCTGATATAGTAATCATTCCCTTCCAGCCATATTTTAGCTCTCTGGTGTCTTTCTACAAAATCATTTACAATTGCCTGTCTTGACCAGTATTCCGTAGTCGTTGCACCGGCAGAAGCCGAAACTGCTATCATCGGAACGCCGGTTTCCTCATAATAGGTATTGGCAAAGGCAGATACAAGTGAGCCCTTCTTACCTCCCGGATACTCTACAATTCCCCCAATCTGATTCTCATTGATTCCAAATGGCTCTGCAATGGAATAGAGACGCGTCGGATCTGATATCGCTCTGAATTCGTAAGCGGCTCCCGGTACTACTACCGGAGCTTGAGATGCGTTTCCGCCGCAGCCGGACATATTGCTCTGTCCCATGAACATGATAATGTCCACAACGACCTTGCCATCCTTCTTGATGACCGTTGATTCCTCCTCCACCACCGGAGTCGGAATCGGAGTATCTTCCACAGGCTGCTCATTTGCGCTAATCACCTTGTCTGCTGCATCCACCACCGTCAGATTACCGGTTGTCGGATCGTAGCCCTCTGCCGATGCTTCAGGGACAGGAGCTTCGGTCACGGGAATCGGCGTTGCCTCCACCACATTTCCTGCCGCTCCTTCTCCACAGCCTGCCATTAGGGCGGCAAGCAGCAGTATGATACACAATGCCTGCATTTTATTGCTTTTCTTCAGTCTGACTTTCATTTTCTGTCTGTTCAATAGAATCATCCTCTTTCTTCTCCAGAAACTTCTTTCTGGAAATAAAGTTATATACCATTACAACACCTGTCGCTACACATTTGGCAATCAATGCTGCCAAATCGGCTGCCGTAGAGATGCGGATTCCAATACCCATAAGCAGATCATAGACTGCCGCTACCACATTCTGTATCCAGTGGGTATAAGCATAAATCACGTCTACACACAGCCACAATACCAAAGTGTTGATCCCCATACCAACCAAACTGAGCATTAAAAATACAACAAACTCCTGCTTCTTGTCTGCATTCTCTTTTCTCGTAAATACGAACGCCATACTAGCCAGATAATTAAAAATCAATGAGATCGAAAATCCGGCAAATCCGGCCACCAAATATCCATATTCCCAATCCAGTACCGACAATACAATCGTGTATACTATGAAATCAATCAGAAATGCAAGCCCTCCTACAACTCCAAACTTCATAATCTGCTTGATCAACTTTTCTCTTTTTGTTTTCTGCTTCATTTGTCCTGTTCCTTTTCCATCTATTTTTCTTTCACTTCATAATATGAACAACTGCTTCACCGTAAGCTCATCCTCATACTTTTTTCATACTGTGAACTGTAAGTCCCGTAATTAAAAACGTGAATACATAATACAATACACCCACACAAATCAACGCAGGCACTGCTTCACTGAACAGCCTGAGTACATAATTCACAGCAAACAGCAAAAGCATATAGAAATAGAGCAAGGGCTTTCGCATCATAGCTTTCATTTTCCACTCTGCTTCGCAAAACAAAGCTGCCACCACAATCAGAATAAAAAAATCATAGGTTCGGTGATAAGTCACAATCAATGACCACAAGGTTAATATGCCGATGACCTGTACCTCTCTGTCTTTTGGCAGCCGCAGCACCATAAGGAACAGTCCAAGCATCACGATACCCGCCAGTACAAATGAAAAAAGTGAGCCCTGCAGCAATGCTCCAAAATCGATACCGCCCTCTGCCGCCAAAGCACTTGATACCTGCAGCGGCTGCAGAATCATGTCTAAAAAGCCTGCGTTCAGCCAAAATGCAGCAAATATTGTCAATATCACATGAATGGCAACGGAAGCAATCAATTCCTTCCATTTGCGTTTATAAACAAAATACAGGGCCAGTGGAACCGTCAGTGTATACTTAAAATAGCTGATGGCAAGACAGATCACTGTTCCAGCACGATACCCGCTTTTTCCTGAGGTTTCTTCACGTTGACAGCACCAAACTGCTGCCAGAAAGAACATAAAGGAAAAAATGGTATGCTGTCCCACTCCCAGCTGATTGCGGTACGGAGTTCCTGAAATCATGAACAGCACCAGCAATGCAAACAACCGGATATCCATCTTGGCAAGGAAGGTTCTGCGCAGCAGCACGATCATCAGGATCGTGAAAATCAGATTTGATGCCAGCCACATATACCGCGCCGTCAACGGTGCCAGCAAGGTGTACGGAAACAACAGCATCAAAAGAGACGGAAATTGATTGGCTTCCATCTGCAGACAATATTGTTCCCAACCGTACTGATCCAGTATTCCTGTTGGTGTCATGGACTCTATATATGGGTTGATCTGCAGCGTCAAAGCCTTCGCTGCATCCCATTGAAAGTCCTGACTGACCGCAATCGCATTCCGGCATCCCTGCAGCAGCGAGACCGCTGCAAGAAGACCAAATACGATATACAGTACAATCCATAATTTTTGATTATGATATAGCTTATCCCACATAGTGTGTCCTTAAATCCTTGTCTCAAATCCTTGTCCTAAATCAATGCAATGACTGCCTCTTTCAACGCCTGCAGCTTTTCTTCAGCATCCTGTAAGGAAGTACCCTTGATTCCCATATAGAATTTAATCTTGGGTTCTGTTCCTGAAGGTCTTGCACAGCACCATGAATCATTTTCCAGTTCAAAGTACAATACGTTAGAGGTCGGAAGACCTGTATCGGAGCATGCTCCTGTCTTCAGATTCTTAACCTGGTGTGTTTCATAATCCTTGAAGTTCACAACTGCAAGTTCCCCGAATTGGGTCGGGTTTTCCTGACGAAGCTTCTCCATGATTGCCTTGATCTGTTCTGCTCCCTCAATCCCCTTTAATGTAATTGTATGCATGCCTTCCTTGTAATAACCGTATTTTTCATAGATGTTCAGCATCTGATCCCATAGTGTGATACCCTGATGCTTACAGTATGCAGCCACCTCACAAAGACACATAACGGCTACGACAGCATCCTTGTCTCTGGCATGGGTTCCCGCAAGACAGCCATAGCTCTCTTCCAGTCCGAATACATACTCATAGGTATGGTTTTGTTCAAAAAGCTTGATCTGCTCACCGATATATTTAAAGCCCGTCAGAACCTCAATCAGCTTAACACCATATTCCTCTGCCAGTCTGTCCGCAATGTTCGTAGTCACAATGGTCTTGACCAGTGCTGCATTCTTGGGGAGCGTTCCTACTGCTTTGCGCTCACGTAAAATGTATTCTGCAATCAGCATACCGGACATGTTACCTGTAAACGGCACATATTCTCCTGTCTTTGCATCCTTCGCATAAATTCCGAGACGATCCGCATCAGGGTCTGTTGCAAGCACGACATCTGCGTCCTTTTCCTTTGCAAGCTTCAATGCCAGTTCAAATGCCGCCGGATCCTCCGGATTCGGATAGGCCAGTGTTGTGAATTTCGGGTCAGGCAGTTCCTGTTCCGGTACTACATAGACATTTTTGAATCCAAGTTCCGCAAGTATTCTGCGCACGGGAATGTTTCCTGTTCCATGGAATGGGGAATACACGATCTTGATCTCACCGGCAACTGCCGCAATGATTTCCGGATGAATGATCAGCTTCTTCAGTTCTGCCATATATGCATCGTCAATATCACTGCCAATCACATTGTACAGACGGCCTGCTATGGCTTCTTCCTTGCTCATGCTTTTAACGCTGTGATAATCTGTTACATTCTTTACTTCCGTAATGATCTCCGTATCCTTTGGAGCGGTAATCTGAGCGCCGTCCTCCCAATATACCTTATAGCCATTGTACTCAGGTGGATTGTGGCTTGCTGTTACAACAATGCCCGCTGTACACCCCAGCTTCCTCACTGCAAAGGACAACTCCGGTGTTGGCCGCAATGCATCAAATACATATGCCTTTATGCCGTTTGCTGCAAGACAGAGTGCTGCTTCATCAGCAAATTCAGGAGACATGAAACGTGAATCATAAGCAATTGCCACACCCTTTTCCATCGCGCCCTGCTTTATGATGTAGTTTGCCAGTCCCTGCGTTGCCTTTCTGACCGTATAAAGATTCATCCGGTTCGTGCCTGCACCGATCACGCCGCGCAGACCGCCCGTTCCAAATTCCAGTTCTCTGTAGAAGCGATCCTGAATCTCTGCTTCGTTACCTTCTATCGCTGCCAGTTCCTTATGTGTCGCCTCATCGAAATAGTCATCCTCCATCCAAAATCTGTACTGCTCCTTGTAATCCATCATAATTTCCTCCTTCTTTAATCTATATTATCCAACCATACTTTTTACATTGTTGCCTTTGAGTGTATAGTTGCTGTAATCCAATGAGAAATTGGGGTTGTAATAAGGGTCCCCCGCTGTCAAAAGTTCTTTCCACTTTTCCCTGAAATGTGCCGCTTCGCACTCATACCGCTCTGCATTCTTTTGGTTCACGTCCGCAAGGTCTGAACCTCTGGAGGCCGATTCATAGTGAAACAGCTCTGCAAACGGCGTGAATACATTCAGGAGTCCTTTCTCCCGCAGACGCAGACAATAATCTACATCATTCAGTGCCACCGCAAACTCCTCCGACAGACCGCCCACCTCATCAAAAAGTGATTTGCGTGTCATCATACAGGCTCCTGTTACGGCAGAAACGTTTTGCGCATAGCAGAGTCTTCCCATATATCCAAGATTTTCTTTTGCCATTTTATAATGCGTATGTCCTGCCGTTCTGTGTGCGCCCAGCCCAAGTACAATACCCGCATGCTGTATCGAATAGTCTTCGTAATAAAGCATACAGCCAACCGCTCCGATATCCTTCCTCTGTGCATACATCAGCAGTTCTTCCATCCAATTGCGCGTAATGATCTCTGTATCATTATTGAGCAGAATCAAATATTCACCTGTCGCTGCTCTGACACCAAAGTTATTGATTGCCGAATAATTGAACTCTCCTTTATACGTAACCACCTGAATTGCAGGATGCTTTTCAATGCCCTCATAATATGCGAAAATCCCTGCCTCGGTACTGTTATTCTCCACTATGATGATTTCGTAATTTTCATAAGAGGATTTCTGCAGGATCGAATCAATACAGCGACGCAAATCGCTCTCATGATCTTTATTCGGAATCACAATTGAAATCTTCGGCTTCTCCAACAGCTTATACCGTATTCTGAAAATGGTTTCAAACGCTCTGCTGCTTTCTATCTTGAAGCCTTCAAAACCACAGGCTGTCAGATGCGCGGCAACTGCTCCCTTTGCCGCATCAATGGCATAACTCTTGGCATTGATATCGGCTGCCACACTGCCTGCATGGGAACGCCAGTAATATAAAATTTTCGGTACATGACATATCTTCTGTGCGGCCGCCGTCAGCCTGAGAATCATATCATGATCCTGGCTGCCGTCAAACTCGCTGCGAAACAATCCTGTTTTTTTAAGAAGTTCTGCAGAGAACACTGAAAAATGGCAGATATAATTATTGGCCCGCAGGTTATCAATCGAAAAATCCGGCTTAAAGTGCAGCGTTACCATATGATCAATGGATTCTCCCTGAAAGGTCGTCTCATCACAATAGATATAATCTGCATCCTGCTCGCAAATCACTTTCATATACTCATACAAAGCTGTCGGATGAAGCAGATCATCATGGTCAAAAAGCCCTATGTACTCACCGGTCGCCATGGTAAAGCACACGTTCGTATTGCCTGAGATACCCAAATTCTTTTCAATCTTCTGATATAGAATGCGGGAATCCTGTGCACAATATGCACGGCATATGGTTTCTACCTCAGAATGTGCATCATCAGAGCCGTCTGCCAGACACAGTTCCCATTTTTCATAGGTCTGCGCCACAACAGATTCTATCATTTCCCGCAGAAACTTTTCCGGAGTATTATACAGCGGCACCAAAATGCTGAACTTGATATCCCTCGAAAATTTTGTTTCCCGCTGGCATTTGATTTCCTCTGGAGTCGGAAGGCTTTCTGTACCGTAGCTCTTATATGCTTTTTTCTCGATCCGCTTGCTTTCCAGCTTCCGAAGGAAGTTCTTCGGATTACCATAGCGCTTGACACGGGTAATGGCATTTTTCGTATGACTCCACAAAAGTCTAAAAGGATAAATCGACTTCCAAATCAGACTGTTCCTGATCTTATCCAGCTTATAGGTCAGATCTGCATTCTTCGCTTCAATGGAAACAAGCGTTTCTGTCAATGCTTCGTTCTTATGCAGTTCTTTTTCATACAAATCCTTATAATATGCTGTTAACTGCTCATTTTCCTGTTGGTTCATACTGCTCTCCCAAAATCATATATTTTGCAGATGTGATCTGCGATTCTGCTAAAATTGCCGTACGATACACTGCTCCGGAATTCAGCATACTGCATCGAATCCTACATACAAACCCCGCAAGTGCACTGCTCCTCACCTTTGGAAAAACCTCAGAAACATCTGCACGATATCGGTCACTGACCTTGATCTTCAATGCATCTCCGGTTGGCGGCACCAGCAAAAGACTTCTTTGCAGCAGCGCGTTGTCCCGCTTTTTATGAAGTGACCAGCCCTCAATCAGATAATAGTCCTCTGCACTGCCTTCAAAGCCTCGAATCCGCTCTGTTTTCTCAATCATCATCTGTGCCTGCTCACAAGTTCGCATTTCTGTCTCGCTGATTGTCATCCTTTCACACGGATTGTAATAACCGAATCTGTCAAAATCACAGGGCACATCAGGCCTGTACTCCAAAGAGTCCTGCACCAGATTGACATTGTAAAAAGGATCTCCGTTCTGCAGCCACTCATGCCGGCTGTACAGCAGTCTTCTCTCCCTGATCAAACGCTCATGCTTTGCATCGCTGACAATATCCGTGCCGCGGGACAGAGACTCGTGATGGTATAAAAATGTGGCATTACATATGACATTGTACAGTCCCCTTTCGTACAAAGAAATGCACAAGTCCACATCATTATAACTAACTCCCATCTTATCACTAAATCCGCCAACTTGGAAGTATTTTTCACGAGAGACCATCATGCATGCGCCCGTAACCGCCAGTACATCATAATCCCATCTGTTTCTTCCAAAATAATATTCCTCAGCATCAGAAAAGGTTGCCAACTTATGTGACGGCCCACACAGAAGATTTGTGATTCCAACATGCTGTATGATATCTGAACCCGGATACAGAAGCTTGGCTCCAACTGCTCCCACATGCGGCAAAGCTGCATAGTGAAGCATCTTTTCCATAAACTCTCCATCGCCCGCTTCAATGTCGTCATTCAAAAACAGCAGATATTCCCCCTGCGCTGCTTCTGCACCGATATTACATAATACAGAATAGTTAAAATCCATCGGCCGATAAAGATAGGTATACCCATTCGTCTCTGCATAATGCTCCAGTTCCTGTTTGACCTTCTGCGTGCTTCCGTTATCGACAATTATAACTTCTTTTCTGTTATATTTAGATTTAATTTTTATGCTTTCCGTGCACAGCCTCAAAATCTCCGGTTGATCCTTCGACAGAATAATGACCGATATCAACGGCTCCTCCGTTTTTGAAATACATGCAGATGCCTTTCGTCTCTGATATGCAGACGCTTGAATTCTGAGAATTTCCGGGTCTGAATCCAGGCTTGTTTTAATACCGGTTGTTATTTTTTCGCACTCGGCCGGACAGTATTTATGATATAATACCTCTGCGATATGTGCAATTTTTGTTGTCTTTTCCATATACCGCAAAGCAAAATCATACAGTCTAATAAAATCATTTTCCCCTGTCATAGTCGCAATTGTCAGTGCCATTGAACGTCTCACGGCAAAGGCGTTTCCAAAATAAAAAAAGGACATCAGGGTATCAGGTGACGCATCCGGTTTAAAAAAAGGCTTCTGGCGTTTGTTCCCCTCGCGCGATATGCAATCCTCGTCGCAGTATATTAAATCATAATTTGATTTCTCGGCAAATGTGGACAATGTTCGTTCTTCCAAGGCTCCGTCGCCATTCAGATACACGACAAACTCACCCTTCATAGAAGCAAAATCAAGAATATCCGTACCTTCCGGCAAATATTCTGCCGCAGCATAGGTCTGGTTCCATCTGTTAGGGCTGCCATAAGGCACAACAGTAATAAGTGGGCCACCTGTTATCTGTTTCCCACTTATTGCTTTTCCTTCCTCTTCAACTATCCAGCTTGTGTAGGCATCCGTCTGTCGCAGTAATTCTCTTTCATACCGCCGTCTGCATGCCTTCCCTGCACCCAGCTTCAGCATATTGTCACTCTTCGCCTTCCCTATTGTAGCAATATCCTTCCGGTAATATTTCTCTTTTCTTCAGCCTGCATTTGACCAGAAAGCGCTCCTTTAGTGATTCCTGCTCTTTTTGTTTCAGGCTTCTCTGCTGTTTCAGCATTTCAACAATCTGTGTGAAGAAGTCCTGTCTGAACATCGTCACTTCGTACTCTACCTGTAAGCTTTGCGCTTTTCGGGGTATATTGCATATGATGATCTGCGCATCATCTGTATCGTATATAAATGTTGTATCAGAGATCAAATACCCATTGAGCAGAACACGCTTGATCTCCTGTTCGCCCTCCTCCGTAATCAGGGTCAGCTTTCGCAGCTGTACGACACAAGGATATTCTGTCGGATCAATACGAATAGATCGCATACGGTTTTCAAGTGGTATATTCACGGTGACTCTGGCCATCTCATCTACCTCGGCAAGCGTCATAATCTGATTGCTGCCTTCAAAATCAGTTCCTGCACTGTAATATACCTTTGGTGTCTGCAAATTCCTGAGATAAGTTCCTGACTCCACCAAACGTTCCAAGCTGACCGTTGCTGCCGGCATAATCGCCTTCAGCAGTGTCAAGGAAGCCTTCTCTCCGATGATATAAAGTTGGAAATGATGCTCCATCTCAGAATAAATCTCCAACTCCGCTTCTGAAATTTCAAACCTATCAAACAAATTGATCTTCTGTTCCGCCAAATACTGCTTAAATTTCTGAACTTCCTCTCGTTCCAGATAATAAAACAGTGCCCGATAGATAATAAATTTAACGGGAATCAAAAAATCAAATATCCATTCATAATCCAACACATTCCAGGTGACGTGTTCTGCATCCGCCCCCGTCAGTACAATATTCGAAAATATCAGATCGAAATTGCACGGATTTGCAGCGGCACCGCCATCTGCAAGCCCGCATTTTCCAAATACCGCTTCAAACTTTGCCGAGGTTGAAAATGGCAGCTGACAGGCCGTCTTCATCACCTCTGCCACATATTCCTGTATCATCTGCAGCATTCTGTCATAGGCTCTGCTCTCCTGCAGTGTATCCAGAAACTTTTCCAAATTGACTCCGTCCAAATACTCCAGCTCTATTCTGGCTCTGGCTGTCGTCGGCTTTCCGGCAATCAGTTCTGATTCATTGTCTCTAAGCAATGCCGTACACTTATTAGGTCTCAGTTTGGAATGTGCATAGCAGGTTTCAAACGTTCCGTACCGATTTGACATATCCGTAATATGGATATTCGCCTTCGGAGTCAGCGCTGCCTTATACACATGTCGCTCTCCACTCGGCGTTTCAGTGATATAGGTGCGTATGGAAAATTCGTCCCTTCGCTCAGAAGAATACTTTGTAAAAACTGTTCGTTCTTTTCTGATCGGTTTTTCCGCTGCCGCCAATATCAGAAATGAATTGGAATAATGTGGGAACATTTTCTCCCGAATAATCTGGTCAAAAACCCTGCCTTCGTCAAAGGCAATCACACGATCTGCGTCATAGTTGCGAACATTGGTCGTCAAATCACCCTCTGCCGGAAGCTGTGCATCTGAATAAATTGTATGTGGAAGTTTATAATCCGGATAAGGATAATAAAACTCACCTGTCAGTCCGGAGCGGGTCAGTATTTCTTCCATTCCCTTCTTGGAAAAGGTTCTCACGCCCGAGGTGTGCCTGTATCCCTCAAGTCCTTCAAAAAAACGTCCTGTATGATCCTCCTTGCAGCCTGCAAAATACTTCAGCCCGAACTGGTTCTCGATCGCAATGACAATCTGTCCGCCCGGAGCCAGATGACTTTCTATTCTACGTAAGAAGGTTTCATACGGCGTATTGTCGTTGATATAGCTTTCTGCATATTCAAGTACACCGATCAATGTAATAAAATCATACTTCTCCTGCAATTCCGGTTCTATATCCTCAAAATTTCCTACCAGAATCTCAATGTTCTTTCTGTATTTGTTTCTTGTTGCATTGATGATGCTGCGTTTTTTGCTGAGCTCAATACAAGTGACACTGCCTGCCATATCCGCAAGTGCACCGGTAATCGCCCCACAACCGGAGCCGATTTCCAACACCTTATGCTGATTGGTGATCGGCAGCCATGTCACAACATTGGTTCTGACATTAGAAAGATGATACAGCATCGGCCATGACCTCGTATTTAATATCACATGATCATACTCCGACTCGTCATATTGACTGACTACATCAAGCAGGGCATCCTCACTGATGCCCTCACTGTAATAATCCTCTCCCGGATATTTGCTGTAATCCAACGTTACTTTCCCGATCTGTTCCCGCATATCCCGATTCCTTCCGCTATATTAATCTCATATTACCGGTTGTCCGATATCTTCTTCACTGTGACCTCAGAATTCATATCATAATATCCCGTAGAATTCTTGGAGGATATCACTGTCAGGTTAAATACATCATACAATCTGTGATACACCGTAAACTCGCCTCCCCGATAGCCAACACAGCCAAGCGAGATTAAGTATTCCCCGCCCTGCAGATCTACATTCTGCGTAAAAGAGGCCTCCATAACATCGCCGGCCTCCGGCGCTCCGGTATTGACCTTCTCAAACATTGTATTCGTTCCCGTGATTTCTGTACCCTGCATATTTTTAAAGGATACTGCAAAAATCGGGTCCTGAATCTTCTCAAAGAAACGTACACGCAGCTTGATCGTACATTCTTCACCCTTGATGATACTGTTCGTAATCATTCCTTCTGCATCAATGGCACAGTAATCCTCAAACTCAGCCAGTCCGCTCCCATACTCATCAAGATTCGGGTTAAGAGACATCTGATCCTTCCAATGCCCTTCGCCGCTGTAAGCAACACTTTTATTCGTATCAGAAGACTGGTTGAGCTGACCGACCAGCACTTTTTTATACATATCTATGATTTCCTTGGGTTCTCCCTCTGAAATCTTCTCTCCCTTTTCAAGCAGTACCACACGGTCACAGTATTTGCTGATACTGGAAAGATCGTGGCTGACAAACAAGATTGTCTTGCCCTGCTTCTTGAACTCCTCAAACTTGCGGTAGCATTTGTTCTGAAAGAACACATCTCCAACCGACAATGCCTCATCTACAATCAAAATCTCCGGATCAATGTTGATGGCAACTGCAAATGCCAGACGCACGAACATACCACTCGAATAAGTCTTCACCTTTTGATTGACAAACTCCCCGATATCTGCAAAATCCAGAATATCCTGCAGCTTCTCATCAATTTCTTCCTCCGAAAAGCCGATCATGGTTCCGTTCAGATAAATGTTCTCAATTCCCGTAAATTCCATATTAAAACCGGCACCCAGTTCAAGCAGTGCAGAAATCCTGCCGTTGATATTGACCTCACCGTTTGTCGGACTCAGCACTCCGGTAATAATTTTTAAAATAGTCGATTTTCCGGAACCATTTGTTCCGATGATACCGACAGTTTCACCGGTTTTCACTGACAGACTCACATCGCGCAGTGCAAAGTGTTCCTTATAATTCACATGCCTGCTCAGACCAAGTGCTTCCTTGAGCCGGTCTCTGTTACGATTATAAAGCTTGTATACTTTATTCAAATGTTCAATCCGAATCGCTATATTGTCTTCCATCTCTTACCTCTGATCAACTTTTTTCTTACCCTGCACACAGAACCATGTCCTCTGTTCTGATGCGCTCAGACTACAGAACATCGGCAAAATGTACCTTCAGCCGCTTGAATATCAGTGCACCGACAGCAAATGTACACAGCGTCAATATCCAAAAATACGCTGTGGAATAAAAGTGCTCCCAAAACCATGCCTTGTCCACCAGTGCCAGACGATACCCTTCTACTATGTAATTCATCGGGTTCAGTTTAAAAATAAATCTCAGATTCTGCGGAATCGTATTGATATTCCACAAAATCGGAGTTGCCCAAATGCCAACCTGCAGACATATCGAAATGATCTGTCCCAAATCTCTGAAAAATACTACTATGGCACATGTGATATAGGACAGGCCCAGAACAAACACAAACATACAGAAGGAATAATAGAATACCTGCAGTGTATATAAATCTGGATAATATCCATAGCATGAAAATAAAATCAAAGAAAAAACCACAAAGAAGATATGCACGAACAGTGCGGACATAATCTTAATGATTGGAAGAATACTGATCTTGAATACCACCTTTTTCACCAGGTAATTATATTCCAGCAAAGCCCCCGTTCCGTTCGATAAAGCCTCTGAAAAGAAAAACCAGGGTACGATACCAGAAATCAGCCACAGTATATAAGGCACCTCAATATCTCCCTGTACCGCTACCGCCCTTGCCGGCATGGCTACCGCAAAGACAAACCAGTACATGACCACTGTAACCACCGGCTGCACAAAAGCCCAAACGATACCAAGGTACGAGCCTGCATATCTAGTCTTGAAATCATTCTTGGACAGCTTCCAGATCAGTCTTCTGTTCTGATAAAGTTCTACCGGAAGAATCACGATTTTCTCATAAAGAACCAGAAACAAAATGTAGATTGCGTTTAATATTACACACGCAATCACCTTTTTGACCGTTTCCTGACTCTGCACCGCCAGCGGATTGTGGTGCAGGATGATATATAGATTCAGTGCCAGTACGAACACCGAAACAATGCTTATGATTCTTGCTTTTTTAGACATGAAAGTTTACCCCATTTAGTGTCTTTTTCGGATATCGTAAGCTCCATACCCTCTTCAATCGGCCATTCGATTCCGATTTCCTCATCGCTCCAAAGTACGCCGCCTTCATCATTCGGATGATAAAAATCCGTACATTTATAGGCAAACTCAGCATAATCGGACAATACCAGAAAGCCATGTGCAAACCCCTTTGGGATAAAGAACATCTTCTTATTTTCTTCTGAAAGTCTGACTCCAAACCATTCACCATAGGTTGCAGAGCCTTCTCTCATATCTACAACTACATCAAATACCTCTCCTCTGATGACACGAACAAGCTTATCCTGCGGATAATGAATCTGGAAGTGAAGACCTCGAAGCACTCCTTTCTTGGAAGCTGACTGATTGTCCTGCACAAACTCCATGTCGATTCCGGCTTCCTTGAAGTCGTTATAGTTATACGTCTCCATAAAATATCCCCGCTTGTCTCCGAAAACCGTTGGTGTGATCACCTTGAGTCCTTCAATATGACAAGTCTCCACTGTTATCTTTCCCATTTTCATTACGCTCCTATATAAAATTTTTCTATACCCTGCTTCCTTTAGTAGCCAAGGTACGATTGGTTCATATCTACATTGCCTGAAATACCATTGACAGAGCCTTTTGAGGTAAACTGCCAGAGGTCATAACGGCCCTTATAGGTCACTGTTGAGTTATACTGCGCCAGCCAGATCTTGTAACCGCCAAGCTCAGAGGTATTCATATAACTTGTAAGCCATGTCTTATTTGCATAAACACCCGGCGTATAACCTGCCGAACGAATGGTTGAGCAGAATGCCTTGATGATAGACGTTCTCTGTGCCGCCGACAAATTCATATAGCCCGGTCTGCCACTGCTTTCGCAGTCCATAAATACCGGATAATTCAAGCCATAACCGGAACACAATGCCGCACACATACTGGCTTCCTCAACTGCCTCAGCCTCTGTCACCGCAGTCGTAAAGAAGTATACGCCGACCTTCAGTCCTGCCGCCTTCGCTCCCTTGATGTGTGATCTGAAATACGGATCTTCGATCAGTGCACCCGTAGATGCTCCACGATATCCGCAGCGGATGATAACATAGCTGATGCCGGATGCTTTGACTGATGCCCAGTTGATATTCGGCTGATACTTCGATACATCAATGCCAAGTGTTCCAGAGCCCTGTGACAAAGCTCCGTCTGATGCAAAGCTGTATTTTACTCCGCCAATAATCTGTTCGCCGGTGACTTTGGTATTATCCTTCTTAAAATAATAAGTAATGCCTTCAAGCGTCTGCCAGCCTGTGTAGAGATATTCGTCTATTTTGGCAGCTCTGTAAAATTTCTGAGTCTTATTTGCCGCATAATCTTTATATTTTGCCAGTCTATAGGTGCCGTTTTCCAATACATACAACGCATTCTTTTCAGAATCATACAATTGTGCATCATCCGCGGCCTTCGCAGTGACCGTAATTTCCTTCTTCGCTGTGATATTGCTGCTGCTTGTAACTGAAATCGTTACTTTATTGCTGCTTGCCTTGACACCTGTTACAACACCTGTACTTGATACCGTTGCGACCGAAGCATCACTGCTCGACCAGCTCAGTGTATCGGTTGTCGGTGATACCTGTGCCGTCAGGGTAATTGATTCTCCAACCTTGACCGTATCTGCCCCTGTAACCGTCAAAGACTTCGTATCATTCGGCTGAACCGTCAGCGTCACCGCCTTTGTCTCTTGATGTCCGTCACTGTACTTCGCCGTTGCATTAAAGGTGGTCGTTGCTGCCGCCGTGCAGTCCTTGAGTAAAGTCACTGTCTGATTGGCAATGGAAACCAAAGAGGTATCATAGCCCGCATATGTGACAGAGCTGATTGTTTCACCATTGCTTCCGCTGCCGCTGTAAGTCATGGTTCCGGTTGCTCCCTTTACGCGCAGTCCTGTCGGAGCTGTCACCGTAAATGTATATGTCGTGGATGCTGTAACCGTCACCACACAGGTATTGGAAATGCCCTCAACAGAAGCTGTAATCGTCGCTGTTCCCGCTTCTTTGGCTGTAACTGTACCATTGCTGACCGAAGCAACCGCATCATTGCTCGAAGACCAGCTGACACTCTGATTCGTTGCATTGCTTGGTGTGATCACTGCACTGAGATTGCTTGTGCTGCCTTTCACAATCGTCAGGGTGGCCGGTGATATGGAAATACCGTTTGCTGAAACGGTCGGATTCGTACTCAGCAGACCAACCGGCATGCTTAAAATCTGATCCGAGGATACCTTTGTCGTTGCTGCTGCACGCAGTCTGTCAAACACGGTCGTGACAAATGCCATTGTCAGAGACGGAACCTTTGCCAAAGAAAGGTCACCCGCATAAGCCGGTTTTGCCTCTTCATATCCGTCCACAGATGTTCCCTTTGGCGTCTTGGTGGATTCTACGAATTCCACCGTATCCGTCAGTACCGGAGCTGCCTCGACATCTGCTGCCTGTCTGCCGCCTGTATCCTCGGCAGCCACATTGATCTCTGATTCTTTCTTGATTTCATCCCGAATATCCTGAATCACCTTATATTCTACTTTTGCCTTCACTGCTACTGTCATAGGCTCAGTTGGGAATGTATAGTCTGTAACGGAATCATCCTGCACCAGTGCAACCGAATAATCTCCAGCCGAAAGGTCCGTTGCATGAATGACTCCATCCTGATCATCATCTATAAGCTCTGTAGCTTTGCCATCTTCATCCGTCACTTTGACTTTCCATGGGACACCTTTGACCAGAGTATCTTCTCCGTCTACGACCTTGATTTTCAGATCCTTTTCTACAGAAGTCAGTACAAGAGAAAGCGTTTTCACGTCCGCTTCCTCCTGTTCAGGCGCCTCTTCCATTGCCAACGGCACCTCAACCGTCTCCAGCACCGCTGAGGTCATCTCAGTTGCTGCCGCCAGTTCCTTATAAGTCTCAAGAGTTGCAAATGCCTCTGTCAGCCTCTGTTCTCCCTGATAATTTGCATATACCACCGTACCCGTAACAGATGTAATCAAAAGCACAATTGCCATAAAGCCTGCTGCCCACTGCAGCGGCGTCCGGGATTTAAGCCACTTTCCGAATTGAAAGCCTTCCTGTTGTGCCCTGTGCTCCTCACGCACAGACTCCTCCATGTCAGACATCCAGTCAGCTGATTTCTGCCGGAATTTACTCGGCCCGATATCATCTGTCGTCAACTCTCTGCCCGGTGTGTAGCCGGTGTTTGCATAATAATCTACAGCCGTTCCCTTCTGTGGCTGCTTTTTCATTTTTGCTGTCGAAGTCTTTTTGTTCTCCGGCTGCTTCTTGACACGTCTTCGAACCTTTTTCGGTTCTGCATTTCCCTCTAAAATCCGGTCAAGATTCCCCTTATCTTTTCCCGTCATATACTCCTTACCTCCGATTTCCTATAACCCGTTTGCCACATCGATTAAATATTGTCCATATTCTGTCTTGAGTAACGGCTGTGCCAGCGAAATCAACTGCTCCCTGTTTATAAAACCTCTTCTGTATGCGATTTCCTCGATGCAGGAAATATACATACCCTGCCTTTTCTGAAATGCCGCCACAAAATCTGCCGCATCCAAAAGCATATCATGATTACCCGTATCCAGCCATGCAAATCCACGGCCCAATGTCTGTACATGCAAATCGCCCCTCAGCAGATATGCATTGTTCACACTTGTAATCTCAATCTCCCCTCTGGCTGAGGGCTTCACATTTTTGGCGATTTCCACGACATCCCGATCGTAGAAATAAAGCCCCGGAACTGCATAATTTGATTTTGGTTTCTCCGGCTTTTCCTCTATGGAAATCGCCATACCGTTCTCATCAAATTCCACAACACCGTATTCACGCGGATCTCTGACATAGTATCCGAAGATCGTTGCACCTTTTTCTCTGGCTGCAACCTCCCGCAGCATTTTGGAAAAGCTCTGTCCGTAAAAAATATTATCGCCCAGAATCAAAGCCACTCTGTCATTCCCGATAAATTCCTCACCAACGATAAATGCATCCGCAAGCCCTCTCGGCTCCGTTTGTACCGCATAGGACATTTTCAAGCCAAGCTGCTCTCCCGTACCGAAAAGATTTTCAAACATCGGCAGGTCTCTTGGCGTCGATATAATCAATATTTCCCGTATTCCGGCCAACATCAGAATAGACAACGGATAGTAGATCATCGGCTTGTCATAAACCGGCATCATCTGTTTGCTGACAGCTTTGGTCAGCGGATACAGTCTTGTGCCCGAACCTCCGGCTAATATGATTCCTTTCATTGATACATCTCCTTATAATACTTCTGGTAATCACCACTGGTGACATTGTTCATCCATGCTTCATTTTCAAAATACCACTGGATTGTCTTCTTAATACCTTCGGCAAACATGGTTTCCGGCTGCCAGCCGATCTCTGATTTGATCTTATCCGGTGCAATCGCATAACGTCTGTCATGACCCTTGCGGTCTTCCACATAAGTAATGAGATCTGTATTGACATGTGCCTTTCTCGGATCAGAATCCGAAAGCATATCATGAATGGTATCAATAATGATATGGATAATTTCAATATTCTGCTTTTCATTATGTCCGCCGATATTATAGGTCTGTCCGAGTCTGCCCTGCTCCTGCACCATATCAATAGCCTTGGCATGATCTTCTACATAAAGCCAGTCACGCACATTCTTGCCATCACCGTATACTGGAAGCTTCTTGCCCTGAAGGGTATTGTTGATGATCAGTGGAATCAGCTTCTCCGGAAACTGATACGGCCCATAATTATTACTGCAGTTTGTAATATTTGCCGGGAACTTGAAGGTATCAATGTACGACTTTACAATCATATCAGAGGATGCCTTGCTGGCTGAATAGGGACTGTGCGGATCATAAGGAGTCGTCTCGTAGAAATATTCATCTTCCTTTTCCAGTGAGCCATACACTTCATCCGTCGATACATGAAGGAATTTCTTTCCTTCCTTGAAGCCTTCCTCGGTTTCCCATGCCTTCTTTGCGCAATTCAGCATCACAAGTGTGCCTAAAACATTCGTCTGTACAAATATCTCCGGGTTCTTAATGCTTCTGTCTACATGACTTTCTGCTGCAAAATGAACCACTCTGTCGATATCATATTTGGCAAAAATCGCTTCGATTGCCTGTCTGTCGCAGATATCAGCCTTAATAAAGGTATAATTATCCCTTTCTGCTACATTCTTTAAATTTTCAAGATTACCCGCATAGGTCAGTGCATCCACATTGATGATGCGAATCTCCTGATCATACTTATGAAACATATATTGAATATAATTTGAACCAATGAATCCGGCTCCGCCTGTTACCAAATAAGTCCTCATATGATTTCTCCTCCGGTCAATTTACATAATCTCGTAGTATTATAACATTAACTGCCGGATATTACAACCAAAAAGCACATCTCTTACGCTCGCAGAGGCGCTTTTTCGACATAAAACAGCATTTCAGGCACAATGATTTTCTGTATTCTCCTGTTATTTATTTGTACGCAATTGACAGCAACATGAATTTATATTTAAATTTACATGGAAACAGTATCAGGGAGGTTAAGTTATGATGTATTTACACTACTGCCATAATTGTCATCAGATCTTCATGCTCAGCGGACATCAGCATGAATGTTTGAAATGCGGACTGCAGCTGCAGGAAATGAAGCTGCAGTTTAATGATTATGTGAATTATTCTCCGACAGAACGCACTCAAATATTATCCCGGCTGTCTGATGAGCACTTCCGCCGTGCCATGCACGCCACCTATCGCTTTTCCAAGCGAACCAAACGGTATCAGACCTGGACAAAAAGAACACCCCTGAATTAAATCAAGGGTGTTTGATATTTTCTCTTTAACCGTATCTGATCAGCAATCTGAACCATATATTCCGAATTGCAGGGCTTTTTTCGTCCGCTGATCACAGAATATCCAAATATCTGTTCAAACACTTGGGAATTACCTCTTTCCCAAGAGACCTCCACTGCCGTACGTATGGCTCTCTCAACCTTCTCCGTTGTTGAATGGTGCTTTTTTGCCACATCATAATACAATACCTTAGTGATAGAATGGGAAATCTCCATATCATCCACAAGCATCATGATCGCTTCCCGCAGATAATGATAGCCCGTCAGCCTGGCCGGTACTCCCACCTGCCGTAATACTTCTGTTACATGAATCTCTAGATCCGCTGCTGATTCAACCACTGAATTGACCCCCCGGTCTGCCGTCAGACAGCATTCTCGCTTACTCCCCAGAGAAACTTTACCATTTGATACATTTCTTGTAAATAAACATGAAATGTTGTTTACAATTTGTTTACAGTTATGTTTTTTCAGGAGTTTATAACTGCAATCAGCTTAAAAATCCTGTTTTCGCACTCCAAAAACAACGTTCCGTTATATCGTTTTACAACGGCATTGATGCCTTCCAGACCCAAGCCATGATGAAACTTATCTGCTTTTGATGTCGGAATCAGACTGCCTTCGATTGCAATATCCTGCCGAACCGTATTCTGAATCGAAATCAACAGTTCCGAATCTCCATTGATGATTTTAAGTTCGATCATCCGGTTTCCCTCAACAGCCTGACAGGCTTCTATTGCATTATTCAATCCATTGGACAGGATCGATACCATGTCCGTCGTCCTGATCCGAAGATTCTGTAAGTCCTGAATGTCAAACTGCATCTTGATTCCCTTAGCATGAGCCAGAATATATTTCTGGTTCAGCAGGGCATCTACAACGACATTGTTTGTATGAATCGGAAGCATATCCTGCTCAACCGTATCCGTTATGCTCTTCAGATAATCCTCGGCTTCCTGATATTTATGATGTCTCAGCAGCGTTTCGATCGCTGACAGCTGTGTTGTGATTCCGTGTGAAATCTGCCGCAGCCTTTTATGCGTCTGTTCTACTGCCGCTATATTTTCCATCTGCGCCGTCGCCTGACTGTACAAAACACGCAGGTTGCTCTCTGACTTATAATAAGACTCCATTCTGTGCATCATGTGGAAGATTGCAATATCCAGCACCACAATTCCCAGCATTGCATACATCAGTATATCTGACATGGTTCCGTGCCGGACACAATCGGCAAACAGCAGGTTCATAACGACAACACTGACAATCGGCATGAGAAAGTACAAGAAGTAATCCTCATTCTTTAAGCCCTTAATTCTCCGGCAGCCCACGATTCCTCGCATAATCTTAACAAGCAGCATTTCCGTGAGCTTTGTCAGCATGATCACTCCGAACAGCTCAACACTGTTGGCTGCGACACTTTTTATATCAATGTGAAACAGCAGCGCATAACCCTGCGTCATAAAGATATCAAAAAGCTTATTTCCCGCAATTGCTATGACCGCAGCTGCCAAATACTGCACCTTACTTCCCGTATACAGCAGTGATACTGTAAACAGAGAAAAAAGCATGTTGACCAAAAGCTCTGCCGGCTCCGGTATTGCAAGCAGTGAGACTGCGTACAGCCACAAAACGAAAACAGGATACCATATAATATAGTACACCTGTCTTTTATATCTTCTGACAACTACAATGTCCATAAACTCCCTGATTGCAATCGCTTCCAATATGCGCGGCAGGAAAATCATCTGTAAATGCGGTATCGCATGCCAGATCGTGTCCATTGAAATCTCAGCCCCCTTTGCAATCTCTGCTAATGAAACACATTAGACTTCACTTTGCAGAAATAGTATTCCTTTTGTGCCTGCAGATATTTCTGTCTGCTGATGGGAACCCTCTCCCCGGTGACCAGCAAAAATTCTGTCGGACCTATTTCCGTAATTTTATTCGCATTGACCAGATAAGCCGCATGACAATAAATGAAACCGTTTCGGTGAAGGCGCTCAACCAAATCCGAGATTTTCGCATAAGTCTCGTAAATCACCTGTTCCTCACTCATATGAATCAAAACCTTGCGCTTATCATTTTCTATATATACGATATCATCCAGCTTTAACTCGATGTCTCTTGTTCCGATATGTATACTCAGTGTTTCATCAATATTGGATAAATGCTCAACCACTGCATCCATGCAGTCCGCAAATTCCTCCTCAAGCTGTGGCTTCAGAATATATCTGACTGCATTGACGCAATAGCCCCTTGCCGCATATTGAATATAGCCGGAAATAAATACAATGACCGCTCTCTCGTCTGCCTCTCGGATTGCTCCGGCCACCTTCATTCCGTCAATTTCCTTCATCTGCATATCCAGAAAATAAACACTGTATTTTTTATTTTTCTGTTCCAGCAGTTCCTCACCGCTGCCATATACATCAACAGCACACTGAATATCCTTTTGAAGCGCATATTCCTGAATTTTCTCTTTGATCCGCTCTGCATATACATAATCATCATCGCATACCGCACAGGTTATCATTCAGACCGCCTCCTTGCACTCACATTATTTTCTCATACAGTCCGACACATTGGCAAGCAAAAAATCTGTCGGTCTCAGATTACAGACGCAATACAGCTCGCGGGGATGAGCCGCGAGCCATATAAGAAATAAACACAGGTTGTTGAGATGCAATCTCTGTATTTTCTTATACTATATGTATATTGAAATAACAATAGAATTGTAATGTTTGGTTATCTAAATGTAACATTTGGATGGAATATGTTAATTTTCTCCAGTTGCTTTGATCGCTCTGTAAATCGTATATCCACCTACACACTCCACCTTTTCCAGAGCAAGCTTTTTCCCATAGTGCTCCTGCAAATAAAGCAGTTTTTCTTCCGGATAGCAATTATCTATCAAATAAATCCGCTCATCCGACGGCGATGCCTTCAACGCCTGAAACGCATTCCTGTACCCGTACCGCTTCAGCACTTCCGCATAAACCGGAGAATTGGACAGCCATCCGCCAAAATAGGTGCGATTCTTAAATGCACCCTCCGGATAAGCCTTGAATACATCATACTGATATGCCGTCTGATCTGTAAACGGGTCAATCAGATATAGATTGTCCTCATGTTGTTCCGTATATGCCGTCAACTGCGCTGTTCCCGATGCTTCCTCCCGCACATAGCGGTTATAATCGAAGGAATCCTTCAAAAACAGGCCCACATTGATCATCAGACAAATTCCAATCAGCATTTGCATCAGCTTTTTTTCTTCGCCTCCATCGTATGCGAGCAGCATGAGCAAAACAGTAAAAAGTATTGCAAAAACAACTCTGTGATTCCATCTGCCGCTGTACTCGTAATAGCAAAGCACTGCCGTTAATACAGCTCCAAGGTAAAGCACAAGCAGAACGGTCTGTTTTTTTCGATTCAGAAGCATCCAAAGACCCACGCCCAAAATTCCTATCATATAAGCATTCAGCCCATACAATTCCTCAAAGATATGTGCTGCCAGACGCTTCAGCATCCCTATGTCAAGCGGTCGGGGTGCAGCATCCTTAATAACTTCATTGATGAGCTGATTGTTAAACACACTGCTGTCACCAAACTGCCAGGTAAGATAAAGCAGGGCATCATTCTCCGATACATGCAGTTCTTCCAATTCCTCACCATACGTTTCATAATTCATCAGATCATAACGATAATCCAACAGCTTCATGCGATTCGCATTAAAGGTCTTATAGCGTGCCCAGCCTTCATTTGATACATATGCCTGACGATCAACATAGCCAAAAGCACAGATTGCCATAAAAATTGCCGCAAACACAGCCAGATAAGCGAACAAAAGTTTTTTCTTGTGGCCGACTGCCGTTTCTCTGCATATCTTGAAAACTTCATTCACAGCGGGCAGAATAAATACTGCCGTAGCCATATAAAAGCAACTGATACGCAGCAATGCTCCGTAAAACAGCAAAATGGCTCCCACTGCCATGAGTCCCTCAATGCTTTTTTCTCCGCGCCGAACGATTTTTAGACAGTAGAAAATGATCACATAACCAATTGCCACAAGAATCGCCGCTGTTTTTGTGTACTGCAGGGAAACATATGCCTCATAGAACGTGCAAAGCAGAAACAACGCAGACAACAGCCCGCCATGCTTTTTTTCACGGATCAGGATATAGGATAAAACTGTAAAAGCAGTAAACACTCCCACATACTGCAGCACGGAATGCCAGCGTACTCCATCGCACAGGCTGTACAGAAACTTCAGAAAATCTCCCAGACAATGATTCACATAGACAAGATGACTGTCTCTTGCCCCATATACCCCTTCCGCAATAAATGCGATGATGACATCATCATTTTCCTCAAAGTGCGGATGAAATAGACACAACGAGGATAACAGACAGACGATATTCTGTATCGCAGCAATGACAAACGGTTTTTTCAGAAGCTCCCTGAGTTTTTCATTTTTATGCATTCCAAATCCCTCCTGCTATTTCAGCAACAGCCCAAACGGTGCATATAAAACCGGTATGATATAGATTACCAGCACTGCGGCGGCCCATACGGCCAAAAATAACTTCCACACTACATTGTGAAGCACCTGCTCTGTCCGATTCGACAGCAGCAGCCTGTTTCTTTTTACGGCATACAACAATGCATTTGCAAGGAGCATTGTCAAGAGACTGAGGATACAGCCTATACGCATTCCAGTGGGGAAGAACTTCATGACAATCCGATTGTCACCTTCCTGCAGCGGAATTGCAGTAAACACACCATACCCCTGCTCCGTTCGGACTTCCATGGCATTCCCCTGCACGGCAAAGCCCCGATCATATTTGACCGGAAGCAGTAACGTGCCTCCTTCGGGCGCATCCTTCACCGTAAGCGTCAGACTCGTATTGTCTGTAACCGGCTCTGTTACCATTTCCTTTTCTGCTTCACTGCTGCAAAGCTCCTGCAGCAATTCAAGATCGAGTGCTCCAATGGAAAAGCACTCATCACGATCCATTCTTTTAGCTTCCTCAACATCCAAAAACTCTATATCTATCTGAACGGTTTCATTCTCGAATACCCCCAGACAGATGAAATTATTATTGAAATATGCCGGATAATTCACCTGCTCCGGACTCCCGATCGTTGGCACTGCAACCTGCCTGCCATTCACCGATATAATCATATTTCCCTCATCACTGTCCACGCTTGCTCCGGAAAAATAAAGTACCTTTTGTCCTGTTATCCTGATGCTCTGCTGCGCATCCGCTGCTCCCTCACCGGCACAGACCGTCTCTATCAGCGGAGCCTCTTCTGAAGGCCGCATCTGCTTATAAAGTGCATTTTGCACTGCAAATCGATCATCAGCCTCTGCACTCAGAGTCTCATAGGTTTCATTGTCATAGCCTTCTATTACAATTCCAAACGGTAAGGTATATTTGCTTTGATACAGCTTGTATTCTTTCGCTTCACTGCCTTCTCCTACCGTTGTGCCTCCAACCTCTTCATAAAGTTCTTCCGGCTGTTCCTTAACACTGAGTACCTGACGGATGCCCAGCAATGCATCAGAAAATACCGTACCGCCCGCATCCAGCACTCGCATATACTGGATAGAGTAGCCCCAGTCTACTGCTCCCTTCTGAAAGGAGGGTTCTATCATATGCGTCCAGTTACTGAGTGATGCATGACGCATGACAAACGGATAATTCGCATTCAACTCCGTATCTGGATTTTTGATTCTTTCTGTTGCAGAGTCTGTGATGTGCAGTTCTTCTACCAGTTCATTGGTCTCCGCAATATAATCACCACTTTGCTCTGCCTGCTCAGAATAGCCCGTCGTATAATCGGGTTTTCCAAGCATCATATATGCAAATACAACCAGTTCTGCCAAAAGCAGATTCACGATTGCCGCCCGCTGGAATATCCGCTTTCCGCTGAGTCCTGCTCTGATTGCAGCAGTATAACTCCACAAAAGCAGAGAATAGAGTAAAAAACTGATTCCGCAAATCAATGCCGTCATATGAAACACACTGCGCAGCACCCAGTCCGTACGGCTCCGGTATGCACAGATCACAAGTCCCGCAATGATAGCTGTTGAAACACTGCCTAACAGCAGCTTATACAGCAAACAATTCTCTCCGTCCTCCTGTTCGCTGATTTCCTGACGCTTTGCATAATAGCATGCCGCTGTCAACACCATAAGACTGATGATAAACCCATTTCTGATCGGATACCCGACATAGGATCCAAAATGCCACATCAGATTGACACTTTCAAGCAGCAGTTCCAAGCACATCATTACAATCATCAATACAAAAAATAAATCTTTTTTGAAGTACCCACCTGTACGATATTGTTTCCATGAACCCGAACGGCGGATTCCGGTACAGATTCCTCGGAGGATCACCGCAAACGGCAGTGACAAGCCGAGCAGACTCCACCACCTCGTTGTATAGACTCCCTTCACCTGCTTTAAAATGTTCAGATAAAAATTGCCTTCCTTGTTATTGTTTTCAAATCGTGTCGAACCAAAGGTCTGTATCAGCTGCGGAAGCAAAATAAAAGCAGACAGGCCGAACGCCAGCGCCGTACCAAGCGCCAGTCTGCACACCGCCGCCTTGCGTTCTTCGCGTTCAGATGCACCGACTGTCAAATAATAGGCTCCGACCGCCAACATAATAAAAATCAGAATCATAAAGCTTTGATAATAGCTGCCGGTCAGACAGATCGTCAGATATACCACATAAGACATCATGCGCTTTTCTTTACACAGACGTACTGCCGCACCTGCCAAAAGCGGCAGGAAAACAGCCACATCCAGCCACTGGTTCGTGATATAATACATCATGGCAAAGCCGCAGACTCCGTAGCAGACAGAAAAGCAAAATTCCCAGACATATGCTGCCTTGATCGTCTTATGCAGAAAATGATACATTGTCAGGGACATACAAGCCATCTTAACCATTGTAAAAATGGATAGTGCCTGCAAAATACCCTCACGCGGCACAAAGTACAGCAGCAGGTTGAACAAGCTGATACTGCTGCAGCCTGATGTGTTCATCGTCATGTTCGTACCCAGAGCACTGTACCAATCGTAAAACAAGGACTTTGTCCCATGCAGGGCATCATAAACATGATAATAAAATGCGGCAATCTGCTGCCCCATATCATAATAATCAATTGTATTCCCGCCAAACGGAAAAATCTGCTTCAGCCATAGCACAATGCCGACAATGAGCAAGGTTGCCGCCGGCGGAAGCATATACTGCTGCAATGCAGCCTTCCGGGATTCTCGGTTCAAATCTGTTCTCCTCTTTGTGATCGTCCGAATTCCATGCACCACGTATCTGTCATCGGCTCGCTGGTATCCACCAGCATGCCGTCCTCATCGTACATCGGATGTGTCATGATCTCTGTCTGATATTGCTTTACAAAAAGCTTTCCGGCCGCTCCGCAGGTCCTGACATAGGTACGCAGATCCTGCATGGAACCGAAATAGTCTGTCTGTTCAAGTCCGGTCTTCTTTAGCTGTGCATTATAAAAGCGTTTGTAACCTCTATTGAACAATGAGCCTCCCCGGAATAAGTTGCGCCCAATCCGGATGGATCTCATTTCATATGTTTGCAGCAATGGCTTCAGTGCCTTCAGAACCGGCAGATCTGTGTGCACGTGATGATGAGAATCTACATGCCGCAGCATACATCCATACTGCAGATACTTTCCGATCTGTGCTTCCAGTTCTTCTCCGATCTGCTCCATATCCGTCCGGCTCATGAATAATCTTGTTTTCAGACTCTTATGAAAGCCTGCATGAAAATTTCCCTCTGCATCGCAAAAAAGCGGATTGCTGCGGATTGCTTCTGTCAGCGGACTGCCTGCCGTCAGATTCAGATGCAGTCCGACTTTGTCTATAAATCCATTGTTCCGGGCCGTCTCTACAGCCATGTCCGCAAAGGGCATATTCACCATCAATGTTGTTCTGTCAATATAATCCAATTGAAAGCATTCGCAAATTGCCTGATTGATTTCCTCGGTTCTGCCGAAATCATCAGCATTGATCACAAGTGGCATGAATCTGTTTCCTCCTGTTTCTGTTCCATTCTATGTTCCTCGGTACTCTCGATCAGGTCAATTGCCTTGCAGGCAAGCACATAGATTAGAAATGGAATGACCTGCAGCATCACACGATTTCCTGAATCGCCAATACCGCGTCTGAGTCCTCCTCCTCTTGCAAAGCTGACCGCCAGCGTAAACAAAACATAGCCTAAAAGGACCAGCGTTTCATAGTGAATAGAGTCTCCCGGTTTTCTATGAGACTTCACCATACAAACTGCAATCATGCATGCAACCAGCAGATAAATGGAATATCCCCACCCCTCCTGGTATATGATGTTCTGCCAGAATGCTTTCAGTACAACCATATAGGCCGATGGCGCCATTGCACAAAGTCCGGCATTCACAGCCAGCAAGCCAAGCAGGATCAGCCAGCCTGTCTTCTGCTGCAGCCTAAGCAGTCTTTTTCCCCTGACCGCACCGATATAATGTCCCAGCAATACTATGGCTCCGACTGCAACCGCCGCCTTCTGCCACGTCAGAAAGCTATAGACAGGTGACACCTTTAAGAACAGAAAATATCGAATATAGTATAGGCACGGCATCATTGCCGCCGGCAGCAAAAACCTGATGTTCAGTTCTTTGTTGCTGAAGCCGAGTGTTGATATACATACAATCATAAAGCACATCAGCATGCCGCCCTCCATACGCAGCATGGAAATCATTGCAGACAATATCATAATGACTGCCAGATAGTCTCGCGGACTCTGCTCTCCCTCTTTTCTCTCTGTATCCATTTTGTAAGCCAGTCCAAAGAGTATGAAGCAGTAGCTCATGACATATACATTTGCCAGAATCCACTTGGAAAGCACCACATAGGGTGTTGTGGTCGCAAGTAAAAGCGTGACTGCCACTGTCAGGCCGACTGCCGTTTTATGCTGCAGCTTTGTCCGGGCACGTTCATATACTAACAAGGCAAAAATCAGAATGAAATTCAAATGAAATACCTGCTGGATTCCGTAAAACTGGTCAAATCCAAGCATCGCCGGAATGGTTCCGATCAAAGCCGCCATCGGTCCCACGTCGGACAGGAATACATCATAAGAACTAAGATAAGCTCCATTTTGAACGAGTATCTCCGGATAATACATATAATAATACATCGTATCATTGGATACACTGAAGCTGCTGATTCCGCCGGTTGCCACACAGGCGGCCACAAGCATGACGGCCAATGCCGCAAGCAGTGTTGTGCCTTTCCTTCCAAATACATCTTTCCTCAAACCAATTCTGTGACGCAGCCGGGGAAATATTGCATTTGCAAGAACCACCAGCACCATTGCAGGAAGCTGTGTATACCACCGGAACGGAATTCCGACAGTCAGTAACAGGAAACCTGTCACACACCATATCGCAAGTCCCATCGGATAGGCCAGCAGATACAGCCACCTTTTCTCCATCGTTTCACTGCATCCATACAAAAAGGCAATACCGGTCAGAAACAGCAGCATGATCGCAAGTACCTGCCTGATATAGCAGCCTGATGAAAGTCCCTCCAGCAAAACGCTCATCTGTTCTGTTGTCATTGTACCTGCACCTCCTGTTCGTAGAATGTCCTGCTCATAATATACAGATTGTTCTCTGTATCCCACAGGACTACCAGCTCCTCGCAGTCAGAAGGCAGTTCGTTTTCCATATATACATACATCGTCGGCGATTCCTCTCGATATACAAAATCATACCAGAAATAAGAAGCCTGCTCGATCTCGTCTTCATTGATCAAGAACGTATACCTCGCCATATCGTTGCTGAACCCAATTGGAGACATCCCTCCGGAATCCCGAAGTGCGGTAAAGTCGAAGGTATCCTTCGCTGCCAGTGCTGCATCCACTTGAACAGCCTTTGCAAATTTCTCAAAAAATCTATAATAATCACGTCCGTAATAATATTTGGGATCATGTGCCACCGCATATTTTACCTGCGGATCACCTTCCTCATAATACTCATAGACAGGATGCTCATAGGCATCTCCGGTATCGTGTACTGTAACGGTCTTGTCTTTTACAAGCAGCTGCAGCAATGAATCTGCATATAGCCCCTCCTCCAGAAAATCCGGAATATAGCGGCTCTGCACCCCCGAACGATACAACGGATAGATTGTCGGAAGACTGCGTACATTATACAGCAGATTGATTCCTATCACCGCCACGGCAAAAGCTCCAAGCAGGTATTTCATTGCAGACGGACGCTTCTTGCGGCAGATGTGCAATGTAATGCACATACCCACCATAATGCCCAGCATAACCGCTGCAAACAATGGTGAGGTAAAACTAAGAACCGCACCCAAAAACAGCAGCATGACCACAATCGGCAGTGCAAATCTAAGCACTGCTGCCAGCTTCTTTTTTTGTTCAGTCTCTGCCATGATCTTCTCCGGTGGATATATGAACTCTATATCCTGATCTCCCATCCGGATGCTGGCAAAATGATATTCCGGCATCCACAGTTCCTGCCTGCGATAAGCATAACGAAGCAATGCCAGCAGGAGCTGCCGCAGTCCCGAAAAATCAACATTCGGTAGCAGTCTGACAGAATAGCGGTTACTCTTCTTTCTATATTGAGGTCTTAAAGAAATCTTTTTCAATCGATCCAGACTGCTGAGTTTCCACGGAAGTGAAATCACCTGCCGTCCTGCCAGAATACAGGCACCCGGTATCATCTCATTAGATGGGGAAAAGGTCTCTCCCACATCAAAAAAGTCCTGCTCCCTGATCCAATGCTGCAGCTTTGGTGCCACGGTATTCATACTGGGGTCGCAGCAATAAACCGGCTCATCTATATAGAAGCTGCGTTCTCCAAACACAAAATCCTTCATAACATAATCATAGCCCGGTGCCCTCTGCACCGGCTTCCCTATAAAATCCATCAGCACTGCATGATTGACAATGATGAACTTTCCGTTCTTCACCGCTGCAGCAATATCCACCGGTGTATCACAAAAAAGCACCGGTATCTCTGACTCCAACATCTCCTGTGCCGTTTCAAATTCCCGGTATTCTATCCTGTAGTGCCGTAAAAATCCTCTTACATATCGATTCTCTTTTAGTATGCCTACTTCTGCTGCCATGCTCCGTCCTCCGGAGTGATTGAATCACCCGTTTTTACTGACCTCAATTATATAGTAATCCACAGTTTGTGTCAATTTTACAGCCATATTTAGTTCTTGCGTTTTCAGGAGCAGTATTATACTATTATTGGTGAAATCAAACAGCGACACAGACCCGGAAACACTGCTGTGTCCGATACAAAGAGAGGGCCGCCCTGTTATGAAACAATCCATGAAGAAATATGTTCCTTACTTGATCCTGCTGACATCCGGAATCCTGTTGCTGCTGAAATGCTTTTACAGCTTCTGCTGGTCGGATGAGACCTTTTACTTTTCCACTGCATATCGTTTCTATCAGGGAGACAGCATTTTTCAGCATGACTGGTTTCCAACACAATTGTCTTCCGTTATGCTGCTTCCGCTCTTTTCTCTCTTTGTCAATGCTGTCGGTTCTACCACTGGTGTGATTTTATTCTTTCGCATCTGCTTCGTAATTTATGCTGTTATTTGCAGTATCGTCATCTACCGTATCATCAAATTTTCCTATCCGCAATGGATCGCACTGATCTGCGCCTTGCTCTACCTTTTTTATACACACCTGAACATTGCTACTCTGTCCTATTATACGATGTCGGTCGGCTTCTTCCTGCTTGCCATGCTGCTTATCTGGCATTATGGTCAGACAGAACAGCGCCGGTATCTTGTCTTAGGAGGTATCCTCTTTGCACTTTCCGTACTTGCACTTCCTACAATGGCTGTTGCCTATGTACTGATCATAGTAATTGTGATACTTCTGCTGCTGGCATGCCGTTTTCTGCCGCTCCCTGTATGGATTAAACACGCTGTCGGACAAGGGCATCTGACCACCGTCTGCGGATATACTCTTTTGGGCATCTGTATCCCTGCAATCGTGTTTGGTATTTTTCTGCTGACCAATGTACAGCTTTCTGATTTTATACAGGCCATTCCGTATGTACTCTCCGATGAGGAGCATGGCACAAGTCTGGTCTATCCACTGAAGAAATTTTTCATTGGAATCAATGAAGTCTACGGCTATGCAGCTTACCTCGGTTATCTTCTGATAATTGTCACAGCACTGCTGGCATTGATCGAACTGCATAAGAAAGCAATTGGCCGATGGGTGAAAATAGTCCTTTGCGGCATTGATATTCTGCTGTTCATTGCGTATTTTATTTGCAGCATCGGACATACCGGCTATATCCAGACTGCTTTGTGCATGTTTGCACTGCCGCTGTTCTTCCTGACCTCCGACAGGCATGCAAGAGCTTTCTTTCTTCTGTTTGCTTCGGGCATGATATTTTCTATGGTCTACAGCTATTCCTCGAATGGATATCTGTATATTCTTTCAATGGGACATTCTATTGCTTCCATCGGAAGTGTCATGATGATTTATGATTTTAAGCAGGAAATCTGCAATGCTGACACGGACAGTAGTCTTTTGGAAACGATATCCGTTCTATGTACCTGCATTGTATTGGTTGCACTGCTGCAAACAATTACATTACGCTTTGTAAACGTATATCGTGATGCACCTTTGCCGGAACTGACCACAAAAATTACTGTCGGGCCTGCTGCCGGATTATATACCACTCCAGAGCATGCTTCTATGTATGAAACTGTATACGGGGTATTGGCAGATTACTGTCAGTCAGACGATCTGAATCCTGCCAAAGAAAATAACGGCAGCCTCTTCATCACAAAGCTGCTGCCGTTCGGATATATGTGTTCTGATTTGAAATGTGGCTCTCCAACTTCCTGGCGTACCAAATTCAGCAGTACACGACTGGAAGATTACTACACCATCAATCCGGATCGCTATCCGGATATGATTCTGGTGCTCAATGACGAATATGGCTCCTATAACACCTGCGGTGATGTCGTAGCCGATCCGACACCCAATGAAAACGAAATCGGTGGATTTCTCCTCAACTACGTGACTGAAGAAGGCTATGAAATCATCGACGTGCCCTGCGGTGTCCTCTATCGGAGATAATCTGTTTCTTAGATATCTTTATGCTTCACAATACCATATAAAAATTTCCAGAGATCCATCAATACAACACGATTCAGCAGACATACCACTGCCAGCAGCAGGATTCCCACTGTGACACTGAGCCATTCTACTGTACAGAAGGTTGCATAAAAAGCATAGCCCACGTACAGAAGCAGCGAGATGATCAGCGTTCTGAGCGGATAACCGACCGGATAGCATTTTTCTGCAAAAAAGGTTCCGAGAAAGAAATAGACAATATAGGTAACGGCCGTTGCCATCGCAGCACCTCTTCCTCCTAAAATGGGAACAAGCAGGGTGTTGCCTGCAAGATTGCAGAAAATGGCAACAACAGACGCATAATTAATGTATCGAACCTGTTTCTTGAACTTGATGCCCTGGCTCATCATCTCGAAAAGAATACTCAATACCGGCATCAGCGTCAGAAACGGTATGACGGAAATCGCTCCACGATAGCCCCTGCCCAGAATCAACACGATGATACCGCGGCATATCGTCACGCCAAATGCCGCCACCATGCACAGAAACTGCACCTTACGGAATATATCCGCAAAAAACAGTTTATTGGTTTCTTCTGTTTCTTTTTCATATTTTTCCATTGCAACCGGTGACCAGAATGCCACAAAGGTTATCTTAAAAGTCAAAATTACGGTCATGATCTGCATCGCAGCAGAATAAATTCCCGTCTCATTGAAATCACAAAAGAATCGAATCGACCATTTATCCATAGAGGACAGCAGCCACTCCATCATCAGCATCATGATAAAGGGAATACTGTACCGCAGCAGTTCTCTCTCTGTTACCTCCGTCTTTTCGTCCGATTGTACTGCCGGCTCTTTGTGTACCTTGCAGATGTATCGTATCCCCACGATGAGCGTCACAATCCCAAGAGACAATGTCATGGCATACAGAACGACCCGAAAATCATTGCCCAGACGCAGTGCAAACAAGATGAGCAGAGAGATATTGATGACCTTGGAGAGGATATTCAGATTAGAATATAACCTTCCTCTCTGCTCCATACGGATATTCAGAAACAAGAATCGTTCAAAAACAGAAATAATCGTATATCCTATCACAAGCATCGTAATGTCCAGACTGCTTCTGCCAAAAAGAATCCCATTAAAAGTATCCGCCCCCACAACATACAGGGCTGACAAAAACAATACAATGATGACCGGTGGAATCAAGCATTGCAGAAACAATCTGCGGCGACGAATGCCCTTCTGATAAAAATAGCGGATATAGGCCTGATCCAGACCCAGAATCGCAAATATATAAATAACAGAGACTGCCGAGGTAAACAGGGCAGTCCTTCCATATTCATCCGTATCCAGCAGCCTTGTCGTCAGCGGCAGTGAAACAAAGCCAAGCAGCAGCACTACAAAGTTGCCGTAAAAATACTCTATGAAGCTTTTCACCAGATTGCCCTGCTTCTTCTCTCCCATGCTAAACCTCTATTCTTCCTTTCTGCACTCCTCGACATGATCGATCAGGAATGGCGGTCTGTTTCTGCTGGCATCCAGCGTACGCCACAGATATTCACCCAAAATCCCAAGCATCAGAAGAATCAATCCGGTAGAAAACAGTACAAGACACATCAGAGATGCCCAGCCTGCAATTGGCGTTCCTACGATCAAACGCTCCAATACAACACCAATGATCCACAAAAAAGCAATGATTGCAAAAACCACACCAATACCCGACATAAAGCGAATCGGAAAGTAAGAAAAGCTCATCATGGAATCCAGCACCAGCTTAAACTTCTTGGAAAAGGTCCATCTGGATTCACCGATTTCCCGATCCTTTCTATGAAAATAAATCTTCTCCGACTGAAATCCGACCCATAATACCTGTAATGTCAGCGCAGAATTTTTCTCATCCAGCATCTGCAGAACTTCTATGACCTGACGATCCAAAAGATAACAGTCAAAGCCGCCGATGGGCATTGTCTTTTCAATACACTTCCGTACAATTGCATAATACAGATTGGCAAAAAACTTCTTGATTGCCGAATCATCACGCTGTGCCCGAACCGCCAGAACCACTTTATTTCCTCGCCTCCAGCTCTCATACATATCTAAGATCAATTCGGAATCCTCCTGCAGATCTGCCTGCTTTGTCACTGCACAGTCACCCGTACAGCTTGACAGTCCTGCAAGTATCGCCGCATGCTCGCCGAAATTTCTGGAAAGCTTCACACACTTAACATTTTCATCCAGCTCCCTGATTTGATTCATGACTTCCCATGAATGATCCCCGGAACCGTCATCTACAAAAACAAGTTCATAATCGCCCAGTTTATGCAGAATCTTCTCCTTCATATCTTCATATAACAGCATCAGGGTATCGGCATTGTAATATACCGGTATGATGATGGATATCTTGCTCATTGGGTGTCCTCCTGATTTTGTCCGAATGCATTCAATACAGCAATGACCTTCGTCTGTTCTTCCTCTGTCATTCCATTATACATCGGAATAGACAGCACTTCCCTTGCACAGCTCTCTGTGATTGGAAAGGAGCCTTCATGATAGCCAAGATATTGATATGCTTCTGCCAAATGAGGCGGAATCGGATAATGAATGATCGTTCCGATCTCATGCTCCTCCAGATATTTCATTAAGGCATCCCGCATCTTAGAACGAATCACAAACTGATGGTAAATGTGGGTTGCACCCTCCTGAATCCTCGGAAGCTCAATCAAGGGATTATGCAGTTCCTTCAGATATCTCGCTGCAATCTCCTGTTTTTCCTTCATCAGCTCATCCGCGTGTGCAAGCCGTATACGCAGCAGCCCGGCCTGTATCTCGTCCAGTCTGGAATTGGTTCCTACAATCTTATTATAATATCGTTTCTCGCTTCCGTAGTTTCGAAGCACTCTCATATCTGTCGCAATTTCCTCATTATTTGTCACAATCGCGCCGCCGTCACCAAATGCGCCGATGTTCTTGGACGGATAAAAGGAAAAGCAGCCGATGTCTCCAAAGGTTCCCGTCACCTGTCCGTTATAGGCAGCACCATGTGACTGTGCACAGTCCTCAACCAGCCGCAGCTTATATTTCTTACACAGTGCAGTGACCTCATCCATTTTGGAGGCCTGTCCATAGAGATGCACGACCAGAACTGCCTTGGTCTTATCGGTAATCTTCTCTTCAAGCTTTGATGTATCAATGTTAAAATATTCGTTTGGCTCTACAAAAACAGGTGTCGCACCATTCATCGTAATCCCCATGACGCTGGCAATATAAGTATTCCCCTGTACAAGCACTTCATCGCCGGCACCGATTCCAAGTACACGGAATGCCATCCAAAGTGCATCCAGTCCGCTTGCCAGTCCGACGCAATACTTCGCTCCGATATAGGCCGCATACTCCTCTTCAAACGTCTTGACTTCATTGCCAAGTACATACCAACCCGAACGCAGCACCTGAAGAGCTTTCTGCTCAAACTCCTCCTGATATTTAAAGAAGCCCCTGTCTAGGCGGTTTGCTTGTATTTTCTCCATCTGGCTCTCTCTCCTCGCGCTTTCATTTCACGGTTCAGCTTTTCATTGTTTCAATGTTAATTACGGTTGATTACGGTTTTCCTTTTCCGTCTTTCTTAAAGATACAGTATACTACAGCAGGATTTCTTTGTACAATCGCAGATGCTTCTGCAGGCAGATTTCCCTCGTATAATTGTCCAGATAACGATGATAAAAGTAATCTTTATCAAAGTCAAGTTCTGCTTTATCATGATATAGCTTTTCAATTCTATCTGCGCACTGTGTATATTTCTCTTTCGTATATAAATTATCTCTCTTGTGCACGACCTCTGTCAGACCGCCTACGCTTGTGGAAACAACTGCACACTTGCGGCTCATCGCTTCTACGGCGGCCTTGCCAAAGGATTCAAACATAGAGCTCATAACAAAGACATCCACAAGATAATAGTAATCTGCAATCCCTGCCTGCGGCAGATCCTGCATATAAATCAAATTTTCTTCACCGATCATGGCAGCTATGGAATTCTTCAGATCTGCCACAATTGCCATATCCTGCTCCTCATAGACTGAAATCACAAGGGCAATCTTAAAACTGATATCTCTTTCGCAAAAGGATTCCACCAGCTCCTTCACAAATGGCCAGTCCTTCTCCTCTGATATTCTGCCTGCAAATCCGATGACAAAGTCCGATTCTTCAAGTCCGGCTTCCGCACGCAGTTGTTTCCGTTTCTCCGCATCATAAGGGGTAAATGCTGTACTGATCGTATTGGAAATCACGTCAATTCGGTCAAAACCGGAATGCTTCAGCCACAGTTCTTTATTAAACTGTGTCGTACATATCATTCTTGCCGCATGCTTCAACACTGCCTTGATGCATGTCATAGAATGAATGCGATACCCAAAATACAGACTTCTGTCTGTATAAACAAACGGTATTTTTGCAAACATTCCAAGGCATCTCAAAAAACCAAAGGTAATCAGCGATTCAGACATCTGGATATGGATGATGTCCGGCCGCTCTGCCCGGATTGCACGTCGAAAGGAACCGATTCGCTTTATGAAGTTTTTGATACGCTTTCCTTTGCTGTCCTCGCGGTTTTCATCTGATGGAAATTCCACTATACGAAATGGGAAATCTTCCTTATGTGCATGAAGCAGGGTCGGGCAGACTACCACCGGCTCAAACTCAGTACCCATCAGTCCTTCGCATAAGGTCTGCGTAGACATCTGTGCGCCGCCGGGCAGATCGATCGGATATTCCATTAAATACAATACTTTATATGACATATCAGCCTCCGTCAATGCTACTTTCGATTTCCAAAATCCAAAAATCATCCGTGAAACCAGTGATTTTTTAAAATACCGGCCTTACTGCAGGGTCCCTCCTGCAGATCTGTGTCCTGACCGGCCTCCAGACGTTCCGCCAGATGCAGCACGCTTTCCGCTGCCACGCGCGGATTCCACCATTGGTGCATCTGGTCATATGCCGCACGCCCATAAACCTCCTGCAGATTCCGATTTTTAAGAAGCAGTTCCAAATTCTCTGTCAGACTCTCCACACTGCCGCTCTGAAACACCAGTCCTGTTTCGTGGTGTCTGACCAGCCATGGAGTGGCACCACATGCATGGCTTGCTACCACAGCACAGCCTGCATTCAATGCCTCATAAATCACAGAACCCCAGCCTTCCCAAAAATTACTCGTCATAACGTACACATTGGCCTGCGCCATTGCTGCTCTCGCTTCCAATGGCGACAGAAAATCCACAAAAGTCGTAATCTGATTCAAACGATAATGCTTCACCATTTTTCTGATATGCTCTCGTTCCTCTCCCTCCCCAATCAGGGTCAGGGTAAAACGATAGCCTTTATCCCGCAGCCTGGCCGCAGCCTCAATCACAAGATCAGGACGCTTCAGCTTCAGCATCCTTCCTGCCCACAAAATTTTTGTCACTTCTCCGTGTGGCTTATCCTGCATCAACTGGTCGATATCATACTCCAAATGCTGTGGAAAATAACCGAATTTATAACATTTATCGATATAGCAATGCATCTTGCGGTAATCATATGCCGTATAAGCACTGGCCGCCAAAATATACAGGTTCTTCTTTCTGTTTCTGATGTGCAGATGATAATACTTTTTCGTCAGCCGTGGAATCAGAAATTTGATGAAACCTTCCTTCAACGGACGCTCTGAATATCGAAAGGTCAGCTTATCTGCCTGAAGCCTTGCCTCAATGTATTCCTCCGGCGCCGTTCCCATAACCACTACATCACTGTCCATACCCAACGCCAGCGCACGGATATGGTTTTCCTCATTGCTGTGCGTCTTCAGCACATATGCCGGAATGTCCTCACTGCCCCAGCCCATTCCTGCCCGAAATGCTTCCATGGGCATCGTCTCCACAAATACAAAGCCATCCCCCAACAGCCGATACCATTCATCACATAACGCTTTCTGATGATGATTATAATAATTTGAATAAAAGGTCAATGTCCTAATCTGCATACAGCAAAATCCTTTCAAGATGCATCCATCAAACTATATCATAATATACCTATCTCGCAATCAGCTTTGCCACTTCCATTGCAATGCATTCCAGCAAATAAAAGGGGGAATACCCATTGTCCCGGTAAATCCGGTATTTTATCCGGATACGCCCGACTGCTTTTCTGAGATTCTTTTCATGACTTGTTCCGTTCATGCGAAAATTCGCCAGTACCTCATTCACAACTTCTATGTGTGCACCGTTCTTTTTCAAACGCAGAATTAAATCATAATCATCATGAATGGTATTGCATTTATATTCATACTGTCGATACATTTCCTTCGTAATAAAGGTCGTTGGATGATTCCAATCCCGTGAAGTCGCATACTGACGGTTTCTGGCATGCTTAACAAAGGTCTTTCCTGTGGGAAAATGCATCCGAAGATCTGCAAAGAACAGATCATAGCCCGTTTTCTCATAACAGGAAACCGCACATGCAAGTGCGCATGGCTCATACCAGTCATCACTGTTAATCATCCCAACCAGCTCTCCCGTGGCCAGACGGATTCCCTTGTTCATGGCATCATAGATTCCCTTGTCTTTTTCGGATATTACGATATAGTTTATGTTTCTCTCCTGAAACTTCTGTTCATAGGATTTCACAATTGTAAGGGTTTCATCTGATGACAGACCGTCCACAATGATATATTCCTTTGGCAAATAAGTCTGCTTCAAAACCGATTCGATTGTATCACGAACCGTTGCCGCACTGTTATAGGTTACCGTGATGATACTGACTGTTGTTTTCCTGTCCCTCATTTCCATCACAGTTTTCCTTCCGAATCCTTTTGCGTCGTTCCTCTTGAAAATGCGGCTGTGGAATCATCCGCATTGAACAGTACGAGAATGGTCTGGAACAACAGCTGAATATCTTTCAGTATGCTGTAATTCTCTATATACATCAAATCTAACATCAGCTTATCTCTCGAAGATGTATTATATTTTCCAATGATCTGTGCATTCCCTGTCAAACCTGCTTTCATACGCAGACGATAGCGAAATTCCGGCATTTCCTTCGTATAATCCTCTACGTTCTCCAGCATTTCCGGACGCGGGCCTACCAAGCTCATATCGCCCCTCAGAATGTTGTAGAACTGCGGAAGCTCGTCTATCCGATATTTCCGTAAAAACTTGCCGACCGTAGTCACTCTTGTATCATCACCTGTCACGGAATAATTTTCAACATTTTCTTTCATGGTACGGAATTTGTAAATCAAAAACACTTTGCCGTTGACTGTTGCTCTTTTTTGCCTGAACAATACGCTCCCGCCATCGTTTTTCTTAATACAGACTGCGCTGATCAATAAAATCGGACTTGTAATGATCAAGGCGGCCGCTGAAATAAAGATATCCATCAGCCGCTTGATAATACGCTGTTCATAAGTAATCGTATGAAACTGTGAAGAAAAGAAAGACATATCATCAAGAATGACCTGCTTGGAATTACGCTCCAAAATATCCGCAATCTGCGGATTAAAATAAATATTCTTCAAATTCTGATAACAGAAATCCACAATTCTCGTCCGGTCATCCACCGGAACATCATACAGAAAGACCGTATTGACTTCGAGCATCCGAGCCTCCAGATCCTCACGCTGATAGTCTATGATTTCCGTCACCCGATAACGTTTCCGAAAGTCTGACAACGCCTCTGCCACACGTGCTGCCTCCTCCGTGTCTGATGTGATGATCAGACATGCCTCCGGATCCTTGATCCAAAAGTAAAAGGCATTTCCTGCATACGTCATTAAGATATAGATAATGATCTGTATTGCAAGAACAAGAAATAGAATCCCCAGATTTTCTATCTTAAAGGTACGATTATTAGCATCATTCGTCTTCATGATAATCAACTGGAAGTATGTAAACAGATCCGTAATACTCCCGGCCAAAGCCAATGAGAAGATAATCTGTCTGGATTTGCGAATTCCGACATCATACTTTCCGTAGATGCAGGTCAGCAGAAATAATATGATTACATAGGTAGACAGTGTAATGGCGGCTGTTCTGGACAGCGTGATGATTTCCGGATTGTCAATTGCAAACAGCAGAAAAAATGCTGCAAGTGCCGCAACATACATGATGAATTCAAAGAAAAGTATGATACTCTTTTCAAATTTTGTGCAGATTTCCTTCCACGTATAGTTCTTCTTCATGCCTTATCCTCAAAATGCATCATACACTTCTGAAATATATTCCGTATAACGCTTTTCCTTACTATAAAGTCTCGCACGGCTGACACACTGCTCACGCGTGTAATTGACACCCCTTTGGGCAATGATCCGCTCAATGGCCGCGAGCACACCCTGTATGCTGTTGCGGTCCACGGCAATACCACATGTATCATCCAGACTTTCCGGACTTCCGCCCGCCTTAAAGGTCACGACCGGTGTACCACATGCCAGTGCCTCGATGTTCGTTGTCGGGAAAGTATCCTCCAAAGTCAGGTTCACATAGACATCCGCCATGGAATACAATGCTGCCAGCTCCTCGATGCTGTCCGTTTTGGACAATCCGATGATGGATTCCGGCAGCTGAGACAGCTGTTCATCATTCAAGCCAAGCAGAATAATCGCATATTTTTCACTCAAAGACTTGGCCAATGCTTCAAACTGTGCCAGGCCCTTACGCTCACGCCATGGATTTGCCACCCCAAGCAGAATAAACTTTCCGCGCAGATTCAATTGATTCTTTAACTGAAAAATAATATTTTCATCCTTACGCTCCTCCTGCATCGGACGGAAACGTTCCAGTTCAATGCCTGTCGGAATGACCACTGTATGATAACGTCCAAGAAACGACTGCTGCACCTTGGATGCCAGCCAATGAGAAGGTGTTACGATTGTCAAATCCTCAAATCCGGTAAACAATTCCTTCTTCTGCATATAATTCTTCTTGGAATGATCCATAAACCATGACTTCGGATATTCTGCCAACTGTTCACAGCCATCACATTCGGTCATCCATTTATTACAGCCGATATACTCAAAATGAGTGCAATGCCCCGTAAAACTCCAGCAATCATGAAGCGTCCATATGATTCTCCTGCCGGAGCCCTTCAAGTATTCAAACAGCAGCTTTATGTTCAGATAATAACCGTGCACATTGTGCAGGTGTACTATATCAGGATTGAAGTTCTCAATCATTTTAATAAATTCACGTGTTGCGTGCGCTGAAAAAAAGCCCTGCCGATCCAACAGTCTGCTCATGGCACCATGAAAATAGACCTCCTGATCATTTCCGATCCTATATGCGCGGTAGCCCTCCGGTGCCGTACCCCTTCCGTACGCGAGCATGCAGGTATAGCCATGCTCCTCAAGCACATCATACAGACCTGTCATAATACGTCCGACACTGCCCGAAGCACACACAGTATTCACCAGGAGAACTCTTCTGTTCTCCATAACATTAAGTGCACCAATCGTTTCCTGCGTCAGCACATCTACCTGTTCAATTGTATTATCAATTTCAAATCTATCCATCTATATACTCCCGACGGCATGCTCACTGCTCGTCCTCTGTTTCCCCCAATATCAGCCTTATGACTCTCTGCTGTCCCTTATGAAATTCCTTTGCCAACTGCAGATTTCTCATTTCCTTACGAACCTTCGGCGTATCAATAAGCCATCTGACAGTCTGGATGATTGTTGTCTCATCTTGTTCACTGCCGATACCCAGATTGATGAAACCATTCTGGATGCCTGCAAATACATGCTCTGCTTCACGTTCGTTCTGTGCCAGTACAATTGCCGGAACCCCCATGCTGGCAAGCTCATAGACCGTTCTTCCCTGAGAGGTGACTGCAAGATCCATCTTGTTCATATATGCACTCACACGCTTCACATCTGTATGTACGAAGATGTTGTGTGCTGCATCATCCTTCATCTGATCCTTATTTCCATAGGCAAAGCCAATCAAAAAATGAAAGCTAACGGTTGGGTATCTGTCATGCAGCTTACGGCAGATTCCATAGAGTCGTCCTGTCAGATTCGAAGGGTCTTCCCCACCAAATATCACCATGACATTCTCAACTGTCTCAGAGAAGTCCTTTGGTGCTTCCTCCAAAAATTCATCCCTGATGCAGAAGTATTTCGACCCATAGTATTCATTATGCAGCTTTTCACCTTTTTCATACAATGCATTGATCACGGCATCTGCATATTTTGCTCCTGTCCCAATGTCCTCAAAGTTTACGACACGTTCTGCATACCTGATGACCATTTTCATATAATCTTCTGTTGTATTCAAGATATCATTGACCAGAATATCCGGCCGGTACTCCGCAAGCACCTGCTCAAATTCTGCATCGTCCTCGACAACCCTCACCGGGAAAAAGGATTCCTTCAGCTTCTTGATTCCCATCTCCGAATCCTTGTCAATCACAAAGAGGAATTGATGGCCTGTCAGCTTATATGCCAAAGTCAGGCAGCGATAAATATGTCCCATACCAAGCTGTGGTTTTCCGACCGTATGAAAGATGATCTTCTTCCGCTTCATAATGCTCTCAGCTACGATCCAGTCAGCCTCTGTATCAATGTCTATGGCCTCATCTGCCGATATCTCGAATATATTGATTCTTTGACCGATTCTTCCCGATTCGGACACACACTCGCGGCGTGTCATTAAAAAGCCACCGGTCTCCACATAGTTCTTCGGAAGTTCTTGAGAATTCAGTCGTTTCTCATAATTCTTTACAATCTGCCCGCTTTCCTCACGCCACGACAAATGGGGATGATTCATTGCAGAAATAATAGTGTCATAATCTGAGTGCGTGAAAAAGTCAATTGCCCGCTTCAACGTTTCCGTCTGTAAGGTGGGGGAAGTTGCCTGCATCGTGATGACAATATCATATCTGACCTGATGTACTTTTTCCATCTCCAGCAACGCATGATAGATAACCGGATCGAGCGTCACTCTGTCTGTTGCCAGCTCCTTCGGACGGTTGACCACCGTAACTCCCAGCTTGGCCACAATACCGCCCAACTCCTCGTCATCCGTAGATACGGCAATGTCCACATCCATAGATTCCTTCAGATTCTTGGCATTCTGCAACGCATAATAAATCAACGGCCTGCCGCACATCAGCCTGACGTTTTTTCTTGGTATTCTCTTTGAACCGCCACGAGCGGGAATTACAATCAATGCTTTCATTTTCCAAACCTCTTTTTCAGGATTCCTATACCATACAGTATATCACTTCTTTTTATAATTGCAAAAACTCCTAAGATTACAACTGCCAGTATATATCGCAGGATGATCGTATCATAGCATAACAGAAGTGCTATGCCTAATGCAAGCGATAATGCCATCATACTAAATATAAACAGATTTGCATATACCCTCTTTCCAACAATAAAGCGTGTCGCAATATAATGAAACAGCATCAGGAACAGATAACTAAGCAGCGTCGTATAGGCGGCCGCCTCATATCCAAAGCGCGGTATTGCAATCCAGTTCAATACATAATTCATAAGTGCCGCCAGTACGGAGCTGATTGCGATCAGCGGTGTTTTCTTATAGAACAGCTCTAAATTAACGTAATTGGTATAGAAATACTGTGCCAGTGTTCCAAGTGCGATTGCGGGAATGATCATCTTGGCACTCCAATAATCCTGCGAGCCGAGAATGCATACGATTTCAGGTGCCACCGTTATAAATCCGAGTGTCAGAAATACACCGAGTACGATCAGCTTCTTATTGGCTTCTCTGATTTCTGCACGTCGATCCTCATCCAACTGTTCATTGAACCACGGCAGCCATGCCTGTCCAATGGCATTGGTGAAAATGGAAAGCAGCGTTGCAATCCCGTAACCCCATGCATAGAGTCCGGCTTCCGCATCGCCGATCATATCCTTGATCATAATGCGGTCTACCTGACCAAGCACAACAAGCGCAAGCGCATGGGGAATCATTGGAAGTCCCATCTTCAAAGCATAAATCCAATATTCTTTATTGTAGAAGACCTTTCCCTGTTTTAAGATTTTAAAATAAAAATACAATCCCAGCAAGAAGGTCATACTCAATGCGCCCAAAATCTTACCGACATATCTGGCATTGTTAAATACCAGCATCAATACGATTGACAAAATCACTGTTCCAATGCATATCGTTGCAGATACCAAAATACTGCCTCGATAATTATACTCATACTTATACTTCTGCAGCATATACTCGACCGATGGTGAAATGACCAGATAGGCAAACAGCACAATCACTAACGGCACTTCATATTGCATCCACACAGACAACTGATTCCGAAAAATAATTGCCAAAACCAATACCAAACATGCAAAACTACTCGACAATGACTGCAGTGCCGACATATATTCATCAAATTTGTCCTTAAAATCCAGCTTCGCCCTGCCAATGCTGTATACAATACACAGACAGGTGAAAATATTTACGATTTCAATCCATGAATTGAAAATGTTGGCTATCCCATAGTCTCCCGGAGTCAACATTCTCGTATAAATCGGTGAAGTTATGATTCCGACCGCCCTGATTCCGACGCTCGCAATCGTATACCAGATTCCCGCCTTAATGGCAGTTCTGCCCCTTGATTCCTGTGTCATCTATTTAATCATCCCATCCGTCATGATGGTATCTTCCTCAATCATGACTGTCGCTGTTCTTCCAAGGATTTCTGCAATCCTTGCAGGCGAGATTCCTGTTCCCGGTCTCTTAAAGGTCAGCATATCTTCCGTAATGACAGCTCCCTCCGGTATATCCACTGCGGACACAATCGAACGCCTTGCATTTCTGCGTGCAGTCTGTTCTGTTTCCAGACATTTAATCTCTCCGTCACCGCGAATCAAATTCAGAAATTCAATTCCTGCAAGAATACGTTTTGCATCCTCCGGGTCCATTGCATGATAATGGTCGTTGCCCGTCAGCGTTTTATCGAGCGTATAATGCTTCTCAATACACAAAGCACCCAGATTATAGGCTGTCTTAATCACATCACAGCTCTCTGTCGGCTTCGTATGGTCGGAATATCCGATGATCAGATCCGGAAACTGCTTTGCAAGGGATGCGATTTTATTCAGATTTGCATCTGCAAGCGGTGTCGGGTATTCCAACACGCAGTGCAGCAGCACGATCATCTGATCATTGTGCTTACGAATAGCATCCACTGCCGCCTCGATTTCAGGCAGTTCAGAGGCACCCACTGACAGCAGGATAGGCTTATTCTTTTTGGCCTGATGTTCAATGAAGGGCAGATTGGACAAATCAGAGGAGGAAATCTTATAGACATCCATCAGTTCGTCCAGATAGTCCGCTGATTCATAGTCAAACGCGGTAGACAGAAATTCTATGTCCAGCATATCCGCATACTGCTTCAGTTCCTTGTATTCCGAATATCCAAAGCGATCGAACTTTTTAAAAAGCTCATACTGAGAAGTCGTAGGTTCCTCTGTCGTATCCCAATAGGATGGAGATGCTTTTGCCGCCAGAGTCCCCGCCTTATAGGTCTGAAACTTTACCGCATGGATACCGGCTTCCTTGGCTTCCTTCACCATCTGCTTGGCCGCCTCCATGGGCGTAATGCCTTCCTTGACTGCTATATCATAATAATTTACCCCGATTTCCGCAATCAATACAAATTGGCCCTGTTCAAGTCTTTTGCAAATTGTACTTTCCATCTTCATTTCTCCCCGTCTGTATACAGACTGCTGCTGTTTTACTATTTTATCCCATGATACGATTATGCTCTGAGAGCCAACGCTCATATCCGCTGTTATAGAATTCCTTCAGCACTGCAAGTTCCTTTGTGAACTTTTCATCCTTCTGTTCCTTGCCGCCCAAAATCTTCTCTGCCTGTCCCATCAGATAGAACACATTCAGCTCGTATCCGATTTCTCTGATGGTCTGCAGATATGCAGCGCAGGAATGCATATTGTCAATCTCTCCAAAGGCTCGTAGCAGTTCCGGCAGATCCTCAAAGCTTCTGGCTCTTGTAATTCCGTCTATCAGCATAAACGGAACATCCCCGAATAGAATGGACTTCTTCCCCAGGAGTGCTTCCTCAAAAGCCGTTGTGCCTACAATTGTGACAACCCCCTTCGCCTTTACAAGCCAGGGCTTCGGATCATCATAATAGTTGACCTGTACCAGCCGCACATTATGCAGCTCCTTAACTTTTTTATAAAACTCTATGCTGCGTTCTCCGAGCATTGCCTGATGCTCCTTCACATACAGCTTCCAGCCGACCGGCAGTGACTTCGATACCTGCTCGATCAAATTACACTCATCTACATAATAAGAGGCCTTAACAAACACCGTAGATTCCGGAATCAAATGCAGCGGCATATATACATAATCCTCACCCTCGACGGGATTTTCAAAAAGGCTGTTTTGTCCCATATATTTTCTTCTGCGCAGCTCCACCTGCAGATAATGGCGAATATACGGAAGACTGGGCGCATATAATACCTTGCTGGTGCGTTTGATCTTGAGATTCTTTTTTGTAATATCCATATTCCAAAAGTAATGCAGCTTACCGCGCATGACTCTGGCAATCCAGAGCAGAGAACTTTTCTTGTACTGTGCCGTAACCGTTCCTGCAAATTCCCGATTCATAATAGAAGTCTCTGCACGGTATTTTTCGATATAATCGTACATTTCCTGCAATTCTTCTTTACTTTTTTTCAGATTCTCCCTATAAATACGTTCTACATAAGGATCAATCCCGACTGTATTCTGTAAGGTCGGATATTTATAAAGACCAAATTTGGAGTATTCAATTGTAATATACGGAATCTCTCTCTTGTACGCTACCTCATTGATAATCGTGCGCTGCAATTCGGCATTATCAAAATCAAGAATCATATCCGGCTGAAATTCATCAAATATGGATAAAATCTTCTTATAATTCAATTCCAGCCAATACATATTCTCGTCATAATCGGTCACGGACCAATAATAACGGAAATGATAATGCTTGGTATTCTCCTGCGAACTCATCAGTTGAAGATTCAGATTCTTAAAATGAGTATATTCCTGCTCAATCCTGTTCAGATAGGTAAAATCCACCGGCGATGTTCCTGCCTGCTTTCCCTGCTTCAGGCCGTCTACGTAGGTTTTGCAGATATCCTTGACATCATATAGCTTTACATCCGGTAATTCCTCTTTGAATTTGTAATAAGAATTCTGATTGTAGTAGCATTTATGATAGCTGCATTCTGTGGACATAATATAGAAGGCCGCCACATCATTGTCATGACGCAGTTCCTCTGCCAAAAACCAAAGAGGCATGGAATAAGTCTCTCTGCACACAAATAAAATTTTCTTTCCTGTCAGATGATTCTTCTGCATGAATCAGTTCCCCTTTTCCAGTTTCTCAAATGTCTGCACCCAGTCTGCGCCGGTTTGAAAAGAAATATTTCGCTTTAAGAAGCGTTCTCGTCTTGCTACCGTAATCTGCCCAAACAGCTTCGGACTGAAAATACATAAGAGCACCTTGGCCTTAATGCTCCTGTCCACATGTGGATTGCTTAGCACGCTGCGTGCATGCCTGCGTACATATCCGGAATACTGTCGATCGGTTTTGCGATCGTAGGTTCCGAATAAAATGTTGTTCTGTATCACACTCATATTCTCATAGACCAGAAAATATTGGATCGCCTGCTCCAGCTCCGGATATTTCAGCCGTACATAATCACACATCTCATAATCATTCTTAATAGAAAGAACAAGATTATCCGCCACTCTGGAACCGCTGTCTTCACTGACTCTGAAGTAATACTTAGAAGCCGAGTTATATACGATCTTATTTGCCATGCTCAACAGATGATAGCCGATCTTGCGATCCTCTACCCGCTCGCCGACCGGAAATCTTACCTGTTCAAAAATTCTTCTTTTGTATAACTTGTCCCATAGATGCAGGAAAAAACCTTTTTGATACAGAATCTGCTCAAAGGCTTCCTTCTCTGTCAGAACTGTTTCCGTATTATCATGTATTCCTTCGTTTCCATTCACATAAGCATTGTATTTTCCCACGACCGAAATATCTGCATCGTGGCGTACCGCGGCTGTGACCATGACCTCAAACATATCCCGGTCTGCCCAGTCATCCCCATCCACAAATCCTATATAATCTCCCGTTGCTGCAGCAATCCCTTGATTTCTGGCAACGGCCACGCCCTTAGGTTCTTCTTTGATCAATAGGATTCTGTCATCCTGTGCCGCATATGTATCCGCAATCCGAACGCAGGCCTCATCCGTACTTCCAAGCACGATGATGATTTCAAGATTCCGATAGGTCTGATGAACAACCGACTCCAGGCACTGTGTTAAAAACCGTTCTACCTTATATGCAATTACAATCACACTGACCTTCGGATTCTTCTCATTCTCCATCTGTTTTCCCTCTCGTTCAGTAACATGCGTTATCATTACATTGCTTCTATATCGTGCTGCTTCATTTCTACGATTGCTCTAATTCATCGATCACTCTGCGGATGGCTTCCAGATATCCATACCTTCTATATTCGTCCGGTTCCAGCATTGCGCCTTCTCCCCATTCATTCCAAGCATTTATATAAACATGGTTTAACTTTTTATGCTCGATTTTCTGTCCAATCGTCCGCAGTACCTTCTCGAACTGCTTCGGTGAGGTGTTCGTATATGCCAAGCCCTTGTAGGAGCGCCTCGGTGTGTTATCCCAATCAGGTATTAGCCCCGGAAATTCATTTTCTGCTTCATAGCTTCTGGCCTCAATTTTATCCAAAATCCATCTTGACGGGATGGCTCTTTCCAACATCTTCTTTTTTTTCATTTTATTCAATCGTGTTTTAATAAATACGCTTGTGTTGTAGTAAAATTGATGGAACAATCCAAAATCATGTTTCAAAGTATAGCCCGGCTCAAAATAGTAATATCCGTCTATCAGTTCAGCTCTTGTCTCCTGCTCTGCTGCCGTCTTCGCTGAAACGATATAAAGACCAGCAAATCCCTCCTCCGTTGCCCAGCGCCGAAAACATGCCAGCATCTGCTCTAAACACTCTATGTCCGAGGTCTTGTAAATGTGCAGCACCGGTTTGCCATCAATCTGAATGTAACGGCTGTCCCGAAAAAAGGAAAGCAGATATTCAAAATGCCGTCTCCAGTCGGCTTCTTCACCATACTCCTGCTGCATCAAAATCTCTTCTTCAATTCCATACCATGTCCTCGTCCATGATTCATTTGCCCAGCAAATCGTGTAATGCAGGTCAATCTCCGGATGCTGCAGCAAAATCTCCATAGGCTTTTCCATCAATTGTCGGCCTCGAAACCAATACTGATAGATACAGAAACCATATACCCCATATTGTCTGGCAAGCTCAGCCTGCCACTGCCATGTCGCAACGGCATCGTTCAGCAGATCATAATATCTGCCATCCAAAGGTACTCTCGGCTGCATATGACCTTGATAGAGCGGTGTCCCACGCTTAACCGCAGTCCACTCGGTATATCCTTTGCCCCACCACTCGTCATTTTCCGGAAATGTATGATATTGCGGTAAATACATGCAGATTACTTTCATGTGTCAGCTTCTCCTGTATTCTTGATTTCCCGTGCCGTAAATCCTTGTCCTTCTGCTGCGATCGCAGAAGCACATCTGCCGACTGCAAACCAAAAAATCGGCGTTGTCAACTGAAATGCAATGATATTAGAACCAATCGATGAAAGAAGTGTAATCGCTATCATGCCGATCTCCACATAGTATTCCCGCATATTCTTGGCAGCCGCCTTACACACCAGAAAGAGAAGGAACAGAAAAATCGAAAAACCTATGACTCCTTCCTCACAGAACAGCTTTACCAGCCCGCCGTCCGCAATGACATGTGCGCCCTCATACTCTATGGCTTTATGACCATTGGCTCCAAGTCCGTTCCCCAGCCATGTATTATATAAAGTATTCATTGCTACAACCCACTGCTCACTACGCTGTCCAATGGCACCCGGCAATGAAACAAGCCTGCGGAATATCTTTAGCAATACCTCTATGTTTATGATGCAGATTCCTGCAATTCCTGCAAGGACTGCACCAAACTCTACCCACAGATATTTCTTTTTAAATGCACGAAAAGTGAAGAAAATCAACCAGTTCATATACAAAATAATTAGAAATGCCACTACCATGGCTGCTCTCTGATTACTCATCATAACAAAAAGAAAATTTACAAAAAGCAGAAAAATGCCGACCCCTCTCTGCCTCTTATTTTCCCTCATGATATAGTACGCGGATGCAAGCATACCGCAGGCCGCAAGCGCACCCAGACAGGTGCTCCCGATGACGGAGGACATACGGATTCGCATGGTTGCAGCATCTGCTTTGGAAATATAAACATCCAGCAAATAATCCAAATAGAACTGTGGCGCCCAGATGTATAAGACAAGCCCGATGACACACACATACAAAACTGCTGTCAGAAACCAGCGATAGAATTTCTCTGTCCCGTCTGCAACGGTCTTGCCTGCCATATAAAATACAATGGGCAGAATAGAGTTGGAGAATTCTTCTATATAGATTGAAACGGGAAGTCCGTTTTTAACCAGCCAGATAACAGACAGGAGATTATAGCCCAAATAAGCTATGATCAGGTAGTCCGGTGTACCGGCGATCTTGATTTTCTTCTTCAGCAGTAATTCGAGTGCCACTGCAAACATCAGAACAGACGCAAAAACGCCGGGATGCATTTGATCGGTTGCCAAAGTCAGGGTATAGGCAAGCATGACGGCCAGATAGTAGAAGTTGTATAGGTTGGTGTTTTTGAGGTTGCTCATATCGGTTTCTCCGTTATTTTAGTGCTGGATAGTATTACTTGTAGTACCTCGGACCAACTGTCACGATGAGAAGCTGTCATAGCCGTAGGTGTATGGGATGTGACAATGGGTTCTGTAGTTGGAGGTTCCTCTATGCTTTGCTGCATGAGTGCTGCCAATTGTTCGGGGTGAAAGGGGTCAAAGTAGTGGCTTTGAGGGTAGCCTTCCAATACCTCGTGGCAGAAAGGGCAGTCTGAGGCTAAAATAGGGGCCTCGAACTGTCGGGCTTCGGCAAGAGGATATCCGAAGGTTTCTATATAGGACGGAAATATCAGCGTTCGCTCATTATAAGCGTGCAATACCTGGTTTTTGGCCAAGCGGCCATCTGTGGTGATGTTTCCATAGCGATTATCATACTCGTAAGCTGTAACCGTTTTCAGATCTTCCTCGCTGATTGTGAAAAGGACATTGAAATCAGTGATTCCTTTTTGATTTAAAAGGGTGCAGGCTTTCAGGATGCACTCATGATTTTTATAAAGCATGACACCAGAGGGGAAAAAAAATTGATTGGATTTTCTGATTCCCTCTGTCTTATATGCATTCAAGTTTTCTACATCCGGCAGAATCTGAACAATTTTGTCTTTTGAGACGTGTGCTTTCCGTGCTACGGCATCACGCATCCACTTCGTCTGAACAATGACTTGATCTGCCCTTCGGATAGAAGCATTGATCATAGCCCCTATGAAATACTGGTATATGGCATACTCTCGTTCTCTGGGCTGAAACAAAGAAAAACGTTTTATGGTTTGGAAACCGAGAGGCTGATGAACATAGACAATCTGTCTGCCCTGATAGCCGAAGGTAATCGTATTCTGCAGTGATAACACAACATCCGGCTGTAAAGCACGTATGTAGGATGCCCCTGTAAAGAGATCAAATTTCAAACGGTTCAGCCAGCTTTTTTTGACCTCCTGCATAATATGCACCCGGATGCTGTCTGTTTCTTCTATATAAGCGCCGCCGAGCAGGAATATCCACTCGTTTTCAGTGTCATGTTCTGCAATATAATGATAGAAATCTGTCAGGATCGACAGGGCGCCGGTTTTGCTGGCGGCTATGTCATTGACTACTATTCTCAAATCATTTACCCCACACTGTTTTGTTTACAATTTCCGTGTAGCTCTGTATCAGCTTGACAACCTTGACGGATACATTGGTATCTGCATAATCTTCTGCCATAACCACCTCTTCTTCGTTTTCATACATGGCAACCGCCAGTTCTGTGGCACGCTCCACATCCTCGCCCTTGATGCCGCCTATGACAATGGTACCCTTGTCCAGCACCTCGGGACGTTCGGTTGAGGTTCGGATCAGTACACCCGGAAAATGCAGCATTGCAGACTCCTCTGACAAAGTTCCGCTGTCGGAAAGTACACAGTATGCATTCATCTGCAGCTTATTATAATCCAAAAAGCCAAAGGGTTTCATATTGGATACAAGCGGATGAAACTGAAACTTACGCTGTTCTATGAATTTCATGGAACGCGGATGGGTCGAATAGATGACCGGCATCTGATATTTTTCTGCCATACGGTTGATGGCATTCATCAGATCCATGAAATGATCTTCCAAATCTATATTTTCCTCCCTGTGCGCTGACACAAGGATATACTTCCTCTTTTCAAGCTTCAGTCTTGTAAGTACGTCGCTTTCTTCAATCTGCGGCATATGATCCCGCAGTACCTCACGCATCGGAGAGCCTGTTACAAAAACAGTCTTGCCGTCAATGCCCTCTGACAGCAGATATCTTCTGGAGTGCTCTGTATAAGGCATATTGATATCGGAAATATGGTCTACAATCTTACGATTGATCATCTCAGATACATTCCAGTCCCAGCAGCGATTGCCCGCTTCCATATGAAAAATGGGGATTTTCAGGCGTTTTGCCGAAATTGCAGACAGTGCCGAGTTTGTATCCCCAAGCAGCAGAACTGCATCCGGTTTCTCCTGCTGCATCAGCTCATAGGATTTGGCTATGATATTACCCATGGTCTCGCCGAGATCCTTCCCAACGCTTTCCAGATAATAGTCCGGCGCACGCAGAGCCAGATCCTCAAAAAAAATCTGATTGAGTGTATAATCATAGTTCTGTCCTGTATGAACCAATATATGATTGAAATACTTATCTGCACATTTAATGACCGCAGATAATCTGATGATTTCAGGTCTGGTTCCAACGATCGTCATTACCTTGAGCTTATTCATCTGCTTTGCTTCTCCTCTCAACATCCAAATAGAAGGTATCCGGTTTTTCCGGATCAAAAGACTCATTGGCCCACATAACGGTTACCATATCCTCTGTGCCTTCATTTGTAATTTCATGTGTATATCCGGTCGGAATATCAACAACCGTCAATTCGTCTCCGTTCACATGATATTCAATCATTTCATCCTCATTAATCTGCCGGAAACGGATACAGCCCTTTCCTCTGACTACCAGAAACTTTTCATTTTTAGTATGATGCCAGTGCTTCCCCTTTGTCACTCCCGGTTTTGATATATTAACAGAGACCTGTCCTCTGTCCGTTGTCCTGATAAATTCCGTAAAAGAACCTCTTTCATCTCGATTCATCTTCAAAGGATATGCAAAACCATCCTTAGGCAGATAGCTCAAGTAGGTGCTGTACAGCTTCTTTTCAAACTCATTGCCCATATGCGGAACTGCCAGTGTATTGCGGCTTTCCTTAAAAGAATAAAGGGTTTCCACAATCTTGCCAAGTGATACCGTATGCACAGTCGGAATCATGCAGAAACGGCCGACCTGATTCTCACGACCCTCTAAGGCTGCAATAAATTCATCTATCACGTCATCAATGTAAACAAGATTCATAATCGTATTCGGATCGTTCACCTTAATTTCAAGATTGTTTGCAATGTTATTACAGAAGGTTGCAACTCCACTGTTATAATTTGGTCTGCACCATTTACCGAATACATTCGGCAGACGATATACAATGGCGCGTGCACCTGTTTCCTCCTCATAGGAAAACAGCAGCTCCTCACCCGCCTTCTTGCTCTTGCCGTAAGGATTGTCAAGTTCCGCCTGAATAGAAGATGTAATCAGTACCGGTGCGTGATTTTCATATTGTTTCAGCTTATTCAGAAGTACAGACGTAAATCCGAAGTTGCCCTCCATAAATTCCTTCTCATCCTTCGGACGGTTCACGCCTGCCAGATGAAAAACAAACTCACACTCTCTTGTATATTGATCCAGCTCTGCCTCCGTGGAATCCATATCATAGGCATATAGGTTCTCATAGCCTCTGTTTTTCAGCTCCCAGATTAAATTCTTTCCCACAAAGCCATTGGCTCCTGTAATCAGGATATTCATCTGTTCTCCCATTCTCTCAGCTCCTCCTGAATGTATGCCAGCTGCAGCAGTTTTTCCTTTACCTGCTCCACATTCAGAATCTCCGTGTTATTAGAATTGAACTCGGTCAGTCTCTGGCGCTCCTGATTGCCTACGCTAAAATACTGGTCATAGTTCAGATCTCTCTGATCTGCCGGTACACGGTAAAAGCCACCCATATCCGTTGCACGTGCGCACTCTTCATTGGTCAACAATGTCTCATACATTTTTTCTCCATGCCGGATGCCAATGACCTTAACCTCATTGTCTGCATGAAACAACTCCTTGACAGCCTGTGCCAATACCTCAATCGTACACGCCGGAGCCTTCTGTACCATAATATCTCCTGCTGCCGCATTCTCAAATGCAAAGATTACAAGCTCTACCGCTTCCTCCAGGCTCATAATAAAACGAGTCATTTTGGGTTCTGTAACCGTCAGTGGGTTTCCTGCCTTAATCTGCTCGATAAAAAGTGGAATGACCGAACCTCTGGAACACATCACATTGCCATAGCGCGTTCCGCAGATCAGCGTCCTGTCGCTGTCTACCGTTCTGGACTTTGCCACAAATACCTTTTCCATCATAGCCTTACTGGTTCCCATTGCGTTCACGGGATAGGCCGCTTTATCCGTGGAAAGACAGATGACCTTTTTCACACCGGCTTCGATTGCCGCCGTCAGGACATTGTCTGTACCAAACACATTTGTCTTAACTGCCTCCAACGGAAAGAACTCACAGCTCGGCACCTGCTTGAGTGCTGCTGCGTGAAAGATATAGTCTACACCATGCATTGCATCCTTAACACTTTGCACATCGCGCACATTTCCGATATAATACTTGATCTTATCATTTTGATATTCATGACGCATGTCATCCTGCTTTTTCTCATCTCTGCTAAAAATGCGGATTTCACGGATACCTGTATCCAAAAACCGCTTCAATACAGCGTTGCCGAAGGAGCCTGTTCCTCCGGTAATTAATAATGTCTTTCCTTCAAATATATCCATATCCTCAATTCCTTTCTGAACTCCTCTATTCTTAAAAGCCTTACGTCGAGTTGGCTTCTGTCCTACAAATGCTGCTCCAGCTGCCTGATGGAGCGACTGACATCAAAATGCGCTTCCAGATATCTTCTTCCGTTTTTTCCGTACTGCAGCCGCAGGGTTTCATCCTCACACAAGGCCTTCACTCTGCCTGTAAAGCCGTTTATATCGTCAGCTGCGCTCCATAGTCCGCACTCTGCCTCCGTCTCTACCAGCCTCCGGATGTCCGTCACCCTGTCCGTAAATGCCAAAATCGGCTTTGCCATTGCCATATAGGACAAGGTTCTCGAAGGATAATTTGGAATGGTAAACCTCACATCCAGCGAAATAATTCCTACATCGCATGCCTGCATCAGCATATGATAGTCATCCACCGGAATCAAATCCACAAATCCTGTATTTTCATATTTTTCCGCTGCTTCCTGCACTTTCTTCTTTTCAGAGCCATTGCCCACAAAAAGAAAATATGCCTGCGGGTATTGCTCCAAGGACTGAATTGCTTTCAGCAAAGCATCGATTCCCTGCGGCTTTCCCAGATTGCCGCCGAATACAAATACGGTTCTGTCCTCCGGAATCCTATAACACTCACGGATTTCTTTTCTGTCCGCATGCAGGCTTCCTGTCAATGCTTCGTCCAGCCTTGTAATACTCACCGTATTCGGAAACAGTTCCAGCCTGCCCTGTGTCAGATCCGGCTGCTGTGTCCGCAAATAATCCATATTGGCCTGAGACATGCATCCAATCGTATCGGAGAGGGCATATAGCTTTGCCTCCTTCTTACGAAAGAGGTAATGCAGTAAACCGCCATTTGAAAAAAGTCCAATATCAACGGCATTTTGCGGAAAAATATCCTTCAGCATCAGATAAGAACGACATCCCAGCTTTTTCTTGCAAAATGCAACTACGTTGGCAAAGGTCACCGGGGGGGTCGCATAAAGCACAAGATCAAAGCGTTCCGTACTCAGGTACTGCTTGATTGCACGTTTAAAGCGGGGCTCTACCTTGAGCGTATTGATGCCCTTTTTGATAAAACCGACTCTGAATAATTCCCCCACAAGTACCCGAAGCACACGGATTCCACGCTCTACGGACAGACCGGTTTGCGAAATGTGTCCTGCATGATCTGCTACAACGACCGTCACCTCATATCCAAGCGTCGTCAGCTCATTGATCAGGTCTGAGTATATGCCTTCTTCCGTCAGGTCAATTTCTGATAAAGTTAGATAAAGTATCTTTTTTGGCATTCCATTCTTCCCTTCACGGCAGAATTTCTAACGTATCATAATTTCATTATATTTCATCATGTATTTGCCAAGCTCATATTGTCCGATTTCTGCTTCGTTTTCCTGACCGCTCAGATTCTTTATGATCAGCTTCGGCACATTCATGCCACATTCATATGCATGCGGATATCCACCGCCGAATCTGGGGTTGACCTCAGAAATATAGTAAACTCCGTCAATTTTGAAAATATCAATGTCAACGATTCCGCGCAGTCCCAGCCGTTCGACAAAGTCCGAAATCAAAGCAAATAATTCCTCGTCCTTGACAGAAACAGACTTATCTGTTTCGCCTGCACGCATCGCAATTTTCTCTTTCACAAAAATGGCCTTTGTTTTGCCCGATATCAAGTCAATATAAACATCTGCGCCGTACTCTGTACCATTCATATACTCCTGCACCATCAAATCATCATAAAGTGCAAACAGAACATCTATTTCCTTTTGTCCCTGCACATGATTGATATGAATGCTCGCACTGCCCTTAACCGGTTTCACGAATACAGGAAAAGAAATCTCTCCTGCCTTGACTGCTTCTGCAAAGCTATCCTGATCTATATAGCATTTTCCTGTGGGAATTCCATATTCCAACAGCTTTTGATACATTCTGTATTTGTCAAAGCAGGTTTCTACCGCATCATAAGGAGAGATGATCGGAGTACATCCCACTGCCAGAAATGCATCTCTGTGCTCTGCCATTAAAGACAGCTCCGGATCAATCAGCGAAAAGGCTCCATCGATATGCTCCTTCCGGCAAATCTCCAAAATCACATCCAAATAACCCGGCTCTGTAATCCTCGGAACAATGTAATATGCATCCGCATCATAGATCGCCGGCGCCAGACTGCTGCAGTCTGTAGCAATGATCCTTCCGGAAGTGCCGACTTCTTTTTTGAAATACTGTACTACCTTATTTCTGGTTCCTGCACTTAAAATCAATATATTCATGTCAATCTGTCTTCCTCTTCAATTTTTACTGCTGCATCCTGTCAAAAAACAATGGTGTACCGCCCGTATGGATAAAAAGGATATTGCTGTCCTGAATGCCCTGATCCCGTATATAAGACTTCATACCGCAGAAAGCCTTACCTACATAAGTGGTATCCATCGGAATTCCCTCCTGCCGCAGCACCTGCCCGATCACAGCCTTGATTTCCTCATCGTACTGCCCATATCCGTCTTTTCTGTATGCATCGGTAAAGATCAGCCTGTCCTCAAAATCAATCGGCAGCTTAGACTCCTGCTGTTCAAAATAATCCCGGATACTGTCATGGATTACAGCATAGCCGCGTTCCTGCGTTCTGGCAATGCTGATGCCGACAATCTTCTGCCGGTCATCTCTACGTGCAAGCAGCTGCCCGCAGACCAATCCAGCCTGAGTTGTTCCCGTACCCGATGCAAAAAAGATATAGTCAAACGCTGTTCCTGTTTCCTGTTCGTAATTCAGGATTTCCTCATATGCTTCCACATATGCAGCCGTTCCAAGATTTCCGTGACCACCGCCTTGGATGAAGTAAGGTCTTCTTCCTTCTCCTCTAAGACGCTCCAGGCAATCGTCTATCGTTTTGCTGACCTGTTCTACCGGACAGGTTTCAATGACAGCGCCAAAAATCCCTGTCATTCTGGAATTCATTGTCTCCTCATAATGTTCTTTCGGAGAAATAATATGACATGCAATTCCCATCGCCGAAGCCATATTTGCAATGATACGGCAATGATTGGAGCTTCCGGAACCGTATGTAACGACAATATCCGGCTTCACCTGAAGCATATCTGCATAAAATAATCTGGCCTTTCTTGCTTTATTTCCTCCAAAGCTGAAAGGAATGAGGTCTTCACGTTTCATATAGAAATGATTTCCCTGAACCATATCATGAAGTTCATGGATTGGGGTCGCCTGCTGTCGATTGGATAATACCGGTATGAAATTCATGCTACACCTCCGCAGATTCATCATAGTGGCCTGTTCTCTGTCGGTATACATCAAAATCTTCTACTGTCTGTGCCGAACCGGATAATGTTCCTGACCGCTTCAACACCTTGAATACCGTTGTCCACAAGATTCTGATATCTGTTAAAAATGTACAGTGCTCTATATACTCAAGGTCATAACGAAAACGATCTTCCCAGCCCAGAGCATTGCGGCCGTTGATCTGCGCCAATCCCGTAAGGCCCGGTCTGACATTATGCCGCTTCTTTTCTTCCTTTGTGTAATAGGGCAGATATTTGATGAGCAGTGGTCTCGGACCAACAATGCTCATATCCCCCCGAAAGATATTGAACAGCTCCGGCAATTCATCAAGACTCGTGGAGCGCAGCTTCTTCCCAAAGGAATTCAGGCGTTTTTCATCCGGTAAAAATTCTCCGTCTGCGTCCTTTTCATCCGTCATGGAACGGAACTTATACATATCAAATATCCTTTCATCTTTGCCGGGACGCCGCTGCCTGAACAAGACTGGGCTTCCAAGCTTTACGCGCACCAAAATTGCAAGCACCAGATAGACCGGCGACAGCAATATAATGAAGATTCCCGATATAATAATGTCAAATAGGCGCTTCACGTAGTTTTGATATATCATTTTCCAAATAATCCTCTGATGATCGTAATAATCTGATCCATATCTTCCTGTGTGTTCTTGATATCCGACGGCAGGCAGATTCCTCTGTTGAAAATCTCCTCGCCTACGCTCATGCCATCCTTTACCTGTATGAAGTCATTCTGTGAAAATACAGGCTGCAGATGCATCGGTTTCCAGATTGGCCGCGTCTCAATATTTTCTTTTTCAAGCGCTTCTCCGATCTGCGCCGGCGTCACCTTGGAATTTTCGGCAATCGTACAGCAGGACAGCCAAAAATTCGGTTCACTATCCTCAAGATAAGGATTCATCGTGATTTCCGGAATGTCCGCAAAGCGTTCCCGATACTGCATATAAATAGCCCGCTTTAATGCCACGTGCTCATCCAGATGCTTCATCTGTCCGCGTCCGATTCCTGCCACAATATTGGACATCCTGTAATTATATCCGATTTCCTTGTGCTCATAATGCTTTGCCGGCTCTCTCGCCTGTGTTGATAGAAACAAGGTTTTCTTGGTATAGGCTTCATTGTCCGATACCAGCATACCTCCACCGGAGGTTGTGATGATTTTATTTCCATTAAAGGAGAAAATTCCGATTTCACCATAACTGCCTGTCTGCTTTCCCTGATAGGTCGCGCCCAGAGATTCTGCCGCATCCTCAATAAACGGTACCCCATGCTTTTTACATATTGCTGACAGTTCATCCAACTTCGCCGGAGTTCCGTACAGGTTTGCAGAAATGACTGCCTTCGCAGCCGGATATTTTTCAAATGCTCTTTCCAGCGCTCTGGGATCCATATTCCAAGTCTCTTTCTCACTATCGATAAAGACCGGAACCGCGCCTACATAGGTAATCGGATTCGCCGTTGCTGAAAAGGTCAGAGAGGAACAGAATACAATATCGCCGGCTCCGATACCAAGCACCTTGAATGCCATATGGATAGCGGCTGTTCCTGCACTCAGAGCCGTTGCATGTCCAATCCCCGTATATGCCGTCATGTCTTCCTCAAGTCCCGTTACATTTGCTCCGAGCGGAGCCACCCAGTTCGTATCAAAGGCCAGTTGAATATATTCCATTTCCTCCGCATGCATTGTAGGGCTTGATAAAAATATTCTCTTATTCTCCATCTTGATCGCCAGCTTTCTTTTCTGTTTTTCTTCTTTGATAGGTTGGAACGATCTTCTGCACCCAGCCTCTGATTTCTTCATTTTCTGCTTCTATCTTGGAATCACTTTTCAAATCCTCTAATTGCTCAAAAAACTCTTCTTCGTCAAAGTCAATCGGCTTGCCGATATGAATCAGCTTATTGGCTGTTTCCTGCATGCCTTCTTCCTTCATCAAAAGCTCCTCGTACAGCTTCTCTCCGGGTCTGAGTCCTGTAAACTGTATTTGTATGTCCTCACCCGGCACATAACCGGATAACCGGATCAGGTTCATCGCCAAATCCAAAATCTTTACCGGTTCTCCCATATCCAGCACGAAGATTTCTCCGCCTCTGGCATAGGCTCCTGCCTGTAACACAAGAGAAACTGCCTCCGGTATGGTCATGAAATATCTGATGATATCAGGATGCGTCACCGTAACCGGTCCGCCTGATGCAATCTGCTTCTTAAATAGAGGAATGACACTGCCGTTGCTGCCAAGAACATTACCAAAGCGTACCGCCACGAACTCCGTTGCCCCGCGGTTATTATAAGCCTGTACAATCATTTCACAAATACGCTTGCTGGCACCCATGATATTGGTCGGATTCACAGCCTTGTCCGTGGAGATCATAACAAATTTCTTCGTTCCATAATGAAGGGCTGCATCTGCCGTCTTCCAGGTGCCAAGAACATTGTTTTTGATTGCCTCGTTCGGACTTTCCTCCATCAGCGGAACATGCTTATGCGCCGCTGCATGATATACGATATCCGGTCTGTACTTCTCAAAGATTGCATTCACACGATTGGTATTTCTGACAGAACCGATCAGTACAAGCAGGTTCAGTTCAGGATATTTCTTAATCAACTCCTGTTGGATGTCATAGGCACTGTTCTCATATATATCGAATATAATCAGCTGCTTCGGCTGTGACTCTGCAATCTGACGGCACAATTCGCTTCCGATCGAGCCGCCTCCTCCCGTAACAAGAACCACCTTGCCACGCACGTAACCCATAATGGACTCCAGATCGACTGCGATCGGATCTCTTCCAAGCAAGTCAATGACATCTACCTTACGCAGCTGACTGACATTGACCTCGCCATTGACAAGCTGATAGATACCGGGCAGTGTCTTCAGTTCACATTTCGTCTGCTTGCATATCTCAAGGATTTCCTTGATGACCATACGCGGAGCAGCCGGCATTGCTATGATAATTTCATCAATGTCATATTTGGCCGCATATTCCAGGATTTCATTCCTGTCACCCACGACCTTGACACCATGAATGTAATTGCCGATTTTAGATTTATCATCATCAATGACACAGAGTGCACTTTTCTGAATGAACTTGCTTGAATTCATCTCACGGATCAGAGAATTGCCCGCATCACCTGCACCGATGACCATAACGTTGACATTCTTGGCCTTATCTGTTCTCTTCTCAACAAAGGTACGGAATATCCGATAAAAGAATCTGCTGACGATGATCAGACACAGCAGTGCCCCACCAAAAAACACATAACAGGAACGCGGATAGTTCCATTTCAGTATGACTGTCACCATGATCATCTGCGATACAGCAGACATGATGCATGCCAGCGCCATATTGGTCATTTCCGTAGCTCCGGCATATTCCCACAGACTCTGATACAAATGCATCACCCAAAAAATCAGCAGCGTAATACCGATGCTGTACGGGAGATAATCCCATGCTGTTTCAATAAACGCCCGATCCGATATTTTGGCATAACTGAAATCAAAGCGTGCAATCAAGCCCAGATAGGTTGCCGCCATCACCGCAAATATATCATATACAATCAATCCCAAACGTCTTGCAAATAATTGCCTGTTCTGTATTTTCAATTTAGACATTGTTTTTCCCTTCACGCGTATCAAATCATTATATCAAATTACGACCGCTAATTCAAGGTTTCCTGCACATGCCAATCACAGCAAAGAACAGCATAAACAAGAGCAAAAAAGGCGGTACAATAAAATAATTTTCAAAAAAAGAGGTTGCAAGCATTGCAAACACACCAGCCATCGCACACCTTGAAACGGCATCAGCCGCTATTTGCTCTCTCTGGCGAAGCAGAAGTGGTATCAGGAAGCACAGCACCACAATGAACACAATGGGTCCATGTACAAATAAGATATCCAAAAGTCCGTTATGCACTTCAAAAGTGCCCTCCAAATTCACAACATGCAGCTTATAAGAGGAACCTATGCCAGTGATCGGATGACGCAGATACTCTCCCCAGATCTCTCCCCATACCTCTTCCCTGCCTGAGAAAATATCCTTATATAAAATCTTGACATTCAGCGTATCCCGCATCCCGCCGAGCCAGACCAGCAGTAAAGAAAAAAACACTGTTCCGACTGTCAGCCCGAGAGTCATAATCCAGTAGAACACCTTACCGACCGCATGCTTCCAAAATTTTCGCGGAATCAACATCAGTATGGTGAACACAAACGCACCAATCATTGCACAGCGCGACAAATAGTAAGAAATGATCTCAAAGCCAAGAAGCATCAGGGTCACCTGTACGACCCAAAAATATTTACGCTGTTCCTTGCGTTTCAGCAGTAAAAATACAGTCAGAGCTGCATAGACAGCATACAAAAGAACAAAGTCCCGATATGCCACATAGGTCACCCGACAGCCTGCAAGCAGCAGCACAAGCTGTCCAATCCATAAATAGCTGTAGCGTTCTTCCTGCCTGCACATCTCCAGTAAAAGCATTCCAAACAGCAGACCTGTCAAAAGCACCAGACCGCCATAATTAATGTTAAAGCCCTGATAATACCCCTTGGGCGTTAAGGTCCAATAAAAGAAAAATGCCAGTTCCACTGTACCAATGAGCCACACCTGACGTTTTGATACAATGAGCCGTCCGGCCAGATACAATACCAGCAGCAGATCAACTACCGTAAGGAGTGCTCCTTTTCTGGAATCCACCACAAACAGATTGACCAGTGTCAGGACATCTGCAAACAGCATCAGATAAAAAGCAGGCTCCCGAAAGATCTGCTTCAGATCCACATAGCATAAAAAAGCAATTCCAAGCGCCACCCCTGTAATCAAGGTTCCGTACACCGCCGTCACTTCCTGCAGCGGCTTATAAAACCAAGACCCTGCTATGATAATGAATAATGCCGTCAACACACTGATGGTTCCAATCCGTTCACGTTTTTCCTGATTCATGATCTATTCTTCCTCTCCGCTCAAGTCAGCACCTCTATTTTTATGCAGATACTTACGCCTCAGCTTATCAGTGATTTGACGTAATTCCCTTAAATATAATAGCACCAGAAGTACAAATAGCAAGCCATTCACGAAATATACATAAGGAATTTCACGGATGACACACACAGCCTGCAGCGTCACGATACCATAGGCCAGATAATCCTTTGCCAGCCGAATTTGCAGCTTCACATGCTTCCTGACAATCAAAAATGCCATCAAATACATTGTATAATAAGATATTGCAGTCGCAACAGCCGCTCCCATAGCCCCCATATAAGGAATGCTCAGAAGATTCAGTACAATGTTCAGCAGTGCCCCAATTCCCGTAGCGATTCCCATGCTTTTTGAATCCTTATGTGCCAGACAGATCGAACCCAGAAATCCTGTCAAAGCACCAAAAATAATGGAGATCAATAATGGAGGAACAAACTCCCACGCCGCATAAAAGTCCTTGCGGAAAAGAAATTGGGCCAGCAGCTTGACAATGACAATCAGGAAGGAACAGCCCAATACCATAAATGCATTATATACCTGATACATGGTCGAAAAGAACTCTGAGGAATCTTCTTCCTGATAATTTTTCGTTGCTGACATCTGCCACGCCTGTGCAAAAATGCGTTGAAAAACCGTAAGCATCGCCGGAATCTTATAGGCCGCTCCATAGATGCCGTTGACTGCCGTCCCACAGATTGCGGCCACTATATAACGGTCACTGGCATTATTGATCCAGCTTCCTGTTGAATAGAGAATCATCGGCTTGCCATAGTTCAGCATTTCCTGCTCCAGCGCTGTGTCCTTCCGGCAGGAACGGAGAATCCCCTTCCCTCCGGCCAGCAGGAACATCACTAACGAAGCCGCAAGATAGGACAGAATCTGTGCCAGCAGGTATCCGTTCAATCCAATTTTTAAAACCAACAGCAGAAACAGATTGCTGCCTATCATGACAATCGTACAGGTAATGGAGCCTGTCACAACGATTGGAACCAGCTCAGAGCCTTGAAAAAACAGGATCAGATATTCATACAGGGCATTGGCAGCAAACAAAATTACAAAAAACAGCAAATAAATCCGAATCCCCACAGGCACAAAAAAGGCTGAAATCCCCGCAGCAGCAGCCACAAACAGCATGGCAGCTCCGGAATATTTCAGTCCAACCCGTAATATATCTGCTCTTTTTTCTTCCTTCTCAATTCCGAAGCGCAGTGCAGCCTCGCCCATATTCATCGTCAGCGCAGGAACAAGCAGCAGCAGGGTTACCTGCATAATATCTGCAATTCCGTACTCTTCGGTGGTCAATACGCTTGTATAAAACGGTACGAGTAAAAAGACCAGTATCTTGGAAACAAAATTACTGACAGAAAAAAGTGCAATGTTATTCACTAAATATTTATATCTTCCCATACAGTCACCACATTACCGGGTCTCCCCTGCCGTATCCCCCGCCCCCGAACGGATCATAGCCAAAAGAAACAGCATATTGGGCGCATAATCTGCCCATATCAGGTCAACATCAAAGAAGGATTCCAAAAACACTGCAAGCACCGCACATAACGCGCACAGCACCATTTCATTTTTGCAGCCGATACGTCTGAAGCCTCTGAAGCGTCTGTACACAATCACCAGTATCCCTATAAACACCAGTATTCCGTGTACTGCAATCAAATCATACATTGCATTGTGCAGATTGTATTCTATAAAAGTGTCCAGCGTATAGCCTGACCCTATGCCTGTAATCGGCTGTTTGATAAACATCCTGCCCACTTCAAGCCATATCTTCTGCCTTCCCGAAAAAACATTTTTATAGAAAAACGGCAGTTTGAAATTAACTCCCATCTGTCCTATTGCCGTATACAAAACAACAAAAACCAGCGAACCGAGTGTCAGCACATAATAAAAAGCATTCATAACCTTCTTGCTGTCCCACCACTTACGCGGTATGACATAATAGAAAAAGACAAATGCCAAAAGCATAATGAATGCGCCTCTTGCACGATGCCACACAACAAGATGCGCCGTTCTGACAAGTACCATGACCAGCAGCAGTCCCGCCAGTTCCTTCTTATGATACCAGTCCTTCATCAATCCATACGCACATAAGAGTGTAAATACCGTAAAAGTTGCCGCCGTATTCGTATTATACGCCATCTCTTCATAGTTATTAAAGAAAATCGGATAGGCAATCAAAAACCACACCATCAGCAATGCAAAATAGGCAATCTGCAGCCCCTTGATCTGTGTTTTTGTCAGCATGATCTTATCACTCAGATACCAAACCATTGCAAAATTAGCTGCCACAAAAAAACAACCCTTATTGGAACCAATGATCAGCAGATTGACTCCCGCCAGCAACACCGTACCTGCCAGAATCCAGATTTCCCGATCTTTATTTTTCAGCAGAGAAAGCCAATCGACATTGTTAAAGAACAGCGCAATGCAGACACAAAAAATGAACAGACTGGCATAGCGATCCGTGATTCCATAGAACTTCGGAACCAGAAAAGTCAATGCATAGCATAAGAACATCGCAAAAAACAAAACTGTATTGATCAGTAGCTTTCTTTTACTCTGAGCAGTAATTCCGATAACTGTTGTGTCCTTGCTTCCCATGAAGTAGACTCCTTATGAATACTTGACTGCAGCCGCTCATGATTTCCCTGCTGCAGTATATTTTTAATCTTATCAGCAATCTCATCCGGATTGCTGTAGTCATGAATGACATCCTCAGACTTCAATCCTTTGAGGATAAACCTTGCGCCGATTTTATCTGAGACAAGCAGGTCGCAGCCACACGCCAGTGCCTCCAGAGGTGCAAGACCAAATGTCTCAAAGCAACTGTTCTGAATGAATAATTTTGAACGATAGAGCAGTCTGACCGTTTCATCAAATGTCACAAGTCCCTTGTTTTCCACAAAGGGATAGGAATTGATCTCCTTCGTATCATAGCCCTGATCTCCAATGACCACCAGCTTCAGTTCCAGATTCTCCTTGCTGTTCAGCCGGTCGATTGCCTCACAGATATAGCGGATCATCTTCCTTGGCATACCTCCGCCAATGGACATGATGCAGTCCGGTTCACGCTTCTCACTTGCATTTAGCTTCCCTAATTTATCCCAGTCTACACCATTGGTTGCAAAATCAATCTTCTCCATATATTCCGGATAGTGTTCCCACAGCCAGGCCGCAAATTGTGCAGAAACCGCTATGATCGCGTCTGTCAGCTTCAGGGTCTGTCGCTCAATTTTGTTCATCTTCGGATCCGGAACTCCATTGATCGTATTCTCATGCTCCACACAGCCATGCATCAGATAAGCCGCGGGCTTGTGCAGGATATGCGCCCATCGTATGGCTACGAGATTCTGTCCGGAATATCCTGAGCACAATATGATATCTGCAGGAATAACCTTACATAGTATTTCGAGCACACGCATACATTTTCCTGTATGTCTCAGTCTTAAAGTATTCTCCGGCAAATGTTCCAGATAACTCCGGGTTACATTCGCCGGTCCTGTACCTGTACGATAGTCCCCCACCATTAAAATTCTCATGTGTTTCGTTGTCCTTTGCATAAACCCTTGATTTCGTTCAAATATTCACGACGTCCACGCAGCATCAGCCGTATGGCCTGCAGCATCGTTTGACTTCCTTGATACAGCTTACGTTTTCGAACAGCAAACTGTAGAATCAAAAGCACAGAAAACCCTCTCGTCATTGCGCAGTAATTGGCCCCGCGTGATATAAAGAAGCGTTCCTCATAGCCCTGAAACCAGGTTGATTCCGTTTCGCGCAGAGCTGCTATCTTAACCGGCATATAAAGAATTTCAAGTCCGGCACGCAGACAGTCATACAAAAACAGATTCTCTTCACCCATATAATAGTGTGCCCCGGCTCCAAAACGTTCATGAAAGGAAATTCCATGCTTCAGAACTGCTTCTCTCCGAAAGGCTACCTCCGGTGAAAAAATCTTCAGCACAGACAGATAATTCATCCGTCGCTCTGTCGGATAGTTCGGCACAGGTTTTTCTTTTCTCTGTATATAAAAAACAATGATGTCGGCTGTCGGATGTGCTTCAAAAGCATTACAAATCAATGCCTCATAGCTTTCCACATATTCTACATCATTATCACATAGAATGCAAACGTCCGCATCCGCATTCCTGATTGCCATATTCCTGCTTTTACTCAATCCACGCTCTGTCGTCTCAATGTATTTGACTGTACGTGTTTTTTCTATAATGACGTCCGAGGATTCTCTTTCACATTGATTGACCACCAGACAATCGCCGCTGATCTGCAGAGAATTGATATATTCATAGCCCTCCAGAAACATTGCCGACAATAACACCTGCAGTTTCACGTAAGTTTTCACATCCTTCCGTCATGCTTATAGTCGTCTGATGACTGCCCTCACTGCATAGAAGCAGAAGCAGTATGCACTTCTGACTACCGAAAGCTTTTCTACATTTCTATACAAATTCCAGATTCGCTTGATCGCCGTAAGCTTATTTGCCGACAGCGTTCCTGAACTGCGTCTGTATAGCGTCAATGCCTCATCAAAGCCATAAGCCATATAACCCTTCTTCAGTATCTTCCACCAGGTTGCCGTATCCTCACTTGCCACATTCGGCATCGTCAGAAGATTCTTCGCAATCAAGGATGTATCAAACAAAACTGTACTTGTAAAAATCGTAGTGTTCTTGAGTGCAGCCTTGTAATTCATCTTAGCCGGCACATGTACGATCTTTTCTACTCCGACTCCGTTTGCATCCGCAAACTCATATCCTGTAAAAGAAAACGCACATGCATTCTCCTCCATAAATGCAAGCTGTCGTTCCAGCTTATCCGGCGACCACAGGTCATCCGCATCTATGTACGCAATGTATCTGCCTTGAGCCGCATGCAGACCCTTGTTTCTCGCCCCTGCTGCCCCGACACCCTTTTTCAGGCGAACCACATGAATGTTTTCACATTCGTATCTTTCCATGATTTCTACGCTGCAGTCCGTAGAGCAGTCATCCACCAGAATCAGCTCCCACTCCTGCATAGTCTGGCTTCTGACAGACTGTATGGTATCCTCAATACATTTTGCAGCATTGTGCACCGGCACAATAATGCTAACCTTAATCTCGTTCATCTTCGTCGCTTCCCCGCCCTAGTGGTGTGAGGTCTCCCTCAGCAATTCCTTCTGTACTGTCCAGTGTCAATAATATCTTCAGTGTCAATATGATCAATTTCAAATCCAGCCATACAGAAAAGTGCTCAATATAATACAAATCCAGCTTTAACTTATCATAAGGAAGTGAATTATACTTTCCGTAAATCTGCGCATAGCCTGTCAGACCCGCCTTGACCTTCATGCGGTACACAAACTCCGGCATGACCTTTCTGTACTTCTCTATGATCTCAGGGCGCTCCGGGCGCGGTCCTACAAAGGACATTGTTCCGTTGATCACATTAAAAAGCTGCGGCAGTTCATCTATACGAACCTTGCGTATGACCTTGCCCACCGGAGTAATTCTGTTGTCATTCTGTGTGGCAAGCCTCGCTACACCGTCCTTTTCGGCCGCTTCAATCATACTGCGGAATTTATACATCTTAAACTCTTTGCCGCCTATCGTACAGCGCACCTGCTTGTACAACACAGGGCCTCTGTCATAGAGTTTGATTGCAATGGCTGTAATCAACATGATTGGTGATGTCACAATCAGAATCACCAGTGCAAACAGAATATCAAACAATCGTTTTATCATAATCTGCTCCGGCTCCATCGGTGTGCTCTTGGTCAGCAGCAGCGGTGTATCAAACAGGTGCAGGGTTTGTGAACCGTTCAGTATAATATCAGAGATCTTCGGCATCACATAGACGTCCACCGACATTTCATAACAATACTTAAATAATTTATTGCGTAACGGTGTCGGAATATCCCACATCATCACCGCCTCATGCCGCTCAATGGCAGCATAGAGTTCTTCCAGAGCAGCATCGATTCTGATCTCCTCCGAGATATGAAACTGATGCTTTCGTGTCTTAACCTTATTAACAAATCGTTCCGTATGGTCACCCGCATGAATCAGCAGAATATCCAGCGGCGGAAACAGCGATCGATAGATATAGGTCGCACCCATAATCCATAAGCCGATACAGATGCACTGCACCCCCAAAGCCAGGACATAAGGAAGCGGCGAGGGAAAGTGATATGCCAGCATACAGGCAATTGCATAGAACAGGATATCGGCACAGGCCGTTGCAAATACCTGTGAAAACAGCAATTCAAGCATACGAAAAGATCCTATTTTCAGTCCTCCGTACATGCCGGAAAAAAAGAACAGGATGACCAGATAAATTGCCAATATAAACACATTACCCCAGAAATAATATTCCTTTGGAAGCTGTTTATTATAGAAGTATACCCACGCAACACCAACGATTGCCGTTTCTATCAGAACAATAATGCAGGCCGCAAAAAAGGTATATATTCTTTTCTGTAAATCTCTTTTATCCAAGTAAAGCACCTCATTTTTCAACCATTCAATTCGTTTGCTGCTAATCCTTATGCCGCAGTGCCAGCAGCAGACTGCCGGGCAGACCCAGCAGTATCCAGCCTGCAGAAAGACCTGCTCCGTTTTTCCATACAGGTCGTCCCAAGCGTCCGGAAAATCGTATATAATGGCTGATATACTTTATTTTCAATATAGAAGGAGGAGCATCCTGTGCTCTCTGTTCATAATACATCTGCCATGCCCTCGGATTCTCCCTCCGGAGTCGTTCTACGCTGTCCGTATAGCCCGATGCAACAATCTCACAGACCATAATGATATGTGGCAATACCCTGAGTACATATTCTTTATCTATTTTATCATATATATAGTCTTCCGGCACATATTTTTCACCATCAATCTCAGGAAACGGAAATTTTCTCAGCAGCTCTGTCCGAAACACAAGTGCCGTCTCTCCTGAAAAGCCCTGTCTGTAGAGACCCTGCAGAGTAGAATACTTCGCCTCCGCAAATTCACCGCCTGTCAGAATCTCTGTCTCGCTCCTGCCCTTATGTGCTACTATTCCTGCGACTCGTGCAGCGCTTCCGCCCACATCATCCTGCCGCACCTCCTTCCACGTCTGCACCAATTGGGCAACCGCATCCGCAGGCAGATAATCATCAGAATCCAGACACATAAAAAGTTCCGTTGTACAATGCTCAACGCCGGTATTATGGGCGCGCATCTTTCCGCCGTTCTCACGGTACACATATATAATCTGCAGGCGTGCCTCGTCGATCCATGTCTGTACCGCTTGTGCCGTATCATCCACAGATCCGTCATCTACAATCAGCCAGCAAAAATCTCCACAGGTCTGTGCAAGAAGGCTCTGATAAACACGACCCAGCAATTCTCTTCTATTATAAGTTGGGGTAAATACTGTTAACAGCATAGATGCTCCTTATATGCTCGCAGACTACAGGCTGTTCCGCAGTTCCGTATAATCAATCAGTTCAAAGTCCCGCCGCTCCTTCAAATCATAATGAAAGATCATATGATTTTCTGTCTGTGATACCAGACGGTAGCCGGACTTAGAAAAATACGGAATATTGGCATTTCCACTAGAAACAACAATATACTCTGTGTTTGTCGCATCCAGTGCCTGCTTGAAATCTTCATCTGAAATATCGTAATACCGGATCAGTTTTGCTAACAGCTTATACTGCGGCATTGCCTCATCCTCCAGCATCTCCTTCGTATAATCATAATTCACGACATACAGATAGTCCTCACGATCAATGGTCAGTAAAATCTTCGGATCGTACTGCCGCATTTCCATATTGTAATTGTACTCCATCAACACCTGTGGATACTCCACTTCCGAATCCTCATGAATCAGCCTTGATATCGTCATCAGCTCCTCCGGCATTTTGTAGAGATTTCCTGCCGAAGCATAGCCCTCTGCATAGATAAAACGCCCTGACAGACACAAAATCACTGCGAGTGCTGCACCCACTATGATTTTTCTGCTTCTTTCCCGTTGCAGCATATACAGTCTTGTACATACATAAGGAACCGCTATGACGACCGGGGCAATCCAGAAAAAACGGTAGTATTCATTATTGACATCGAAAATCCGCGACAGCACCACTGGAAAAATCGGATTATACACGCTCAAAAGCAGCAGACCCGAACATGGCAGAAAAAACTGCTTTTCCCGCGTCGTTCCCTTGAGCAAAATGAACAGGAGCGCAAAAAGATACAGCAAAAAATAAGCACAGCCGTCCACATAGTAATTAAGACAAGCCTGCAGATACGTAAACCCGGTATTTGCCACATGTAATGTCTGCATCTAAGAATCTCCTTTTTCCTAATTTTCCTAATAAGTATGAATCACAAAATATCCCTTTACATAGGCTACATACATCAGCGCCATCACGAGACATGGCAGCATACACAGTACATACTTCGGTATGATCTTCCAATCCTTCTTCATGAAAATCAACGGAACAAGCAGAACCGACAAGGTTGCCGGTACAAGCATATTCGCCGATGAAGAAATCGTCATGGAACCAAAACAGACAATGAACAGCATCCACCAGCTTCTTGCCGACTTATGATTCTTCAGCAAAAGCAGGTATAAATAGAAAATGAAAACCAGAACAACATTGCCGACAATAGCCTTTCCTTCAAAAGTTCTGGTCAACATGAAATTGGAAGCTGTATATATCGAAATAAATGTAAAATTCACAACTGCCATGAATGTCTGCATGATCAGGACAGCCTTATGATCGTCACCGAACAATTCCTCCGCCAGCTTATAATAAACAAGCTGAATCAGCAGGAGCACCGTCACCGTCATTACAGTTTTCGTCTGGATTAAAGCATGTAAACCTGTCAGTCTGCACATCACGGCATCATTCATGGAATAGGTTGCAAAGAAATAGCGCATTTCAAAATGATCCTGCCACAATCCAGTGTATGGATCATAAATATTCATGGTATCCGTCCATACAGAGGTTGCAACATTCCCCACATAATAGGTTGCATCCAAAGTAAAGTTATATGCTCCCGTAATCAAAATAATCTGCAGCAGACACAACAGAACCAGCCCGCCGAAAAAAAACGGAGCTTTTCTGATCTTTCCAATGAGCTCTTTGATTTTCTCATACCAGCCGGCACCATTGACAACGGCAGACAGAACCGTCACTGCACAGACCACCCCAAGCCATAGATATGCCAAAGAGGTCAACGTCTGAAAGCGTAGCATCATCGGAACGCAGAAAAAGAAAAACAGGCTGTAATATAAGAAAAAGCCCATGACCACCGTAAACGGCAGAGACCACTTCTTATGCTTCTTTCTGCCTGTGATCAGCGAACCGAATGCCAGATAGATTATAAAATTGGCCACGATACATAATAGGCTAGTCAAGTTCATCAATACTCTCCTGCAAATGCTCCATATATAATGACATATTATTGATTTTTGTGTTCAGGGTATACACAGAAAAAAGTGTCAGCAAAGCAAATAAGATCAATGCCAGTGTTAAGGTTTTTACATTGATCAGCCTGCTGATTCCCTGATTCTGTTCTTTCTTTTTCTGTTCTTTCTGTTCCTGTAATTCTTGTGATTCCTCCATCTTGCCAACCTCCTCATTCATGAGCAGCTCCTCACCAAGAAGTCTGTCCGTTCCTTTGGTTAATAAAACCAATATGATCAAGGGTACTATGATCTGCCACAGTAAAAACATGTCCAGCGTTTCCGCACCCAGCATAAATTCCTTCATAATATCGCCCCAGCGATATCCACATATATTCATCAGACAGACCAAAAACAAAAACAGCACCGTCCGAGTACGCTCACCATCATAAAGTTTTCGTGCAATCAAAAAATAAATCACACAAGAAACAACGAACAGCAGGCAGAAAAGAATCTTTGTGGCATCCATACTGCCCCAAAAAGCAGCCACATCCGAAAACCACTCCGTAAGGCTCCTGTCCCCGCCAAGTATCATGATCAGTGAATAAAGCAATACCGCGCCCACTGTCTGAAGACATCTTCCGTTGCTCTTTTCCCGCCTCTCACAAGGAATACACAACAACGTCCCAGCATGTGCCAAGACTCCGATTACAGGACACAACAAAAGAGACGGATAGAAAAACAACTTTCTGTTTCTGTATTTTTTCTCCGTCAGGAATATGATGAAAAGTGCCGTGATAAACAGGACGATGATTTTCATGAATGCCTCTCCCGATTTCTTCCTGTCAAAATAGGAACAGATACATTATACTAAAGAATCACCTGTTCAACAAGTGAGAAAATTGTCGAACGAATTTTGTTTATTTTCCACATTCGACATGATATCC